>NZ_JBVVAJ010000022.1:0-95434 GCF_055792805.1 Microvirga sp. HS2 | reverse complement strand
GCCGCCTGGGAAGCCGAGCGCAATCGCAACAGAGCCAAGGCGCATTGGCATTTCACCACCACGCAGGCTCGCTCCAAACTACGGCGGCTCTATCCTGCATGATCCCTGTGGCAAAGGACTAGGTCCACTGCCGCCGCCTGCGCGGTGCTTCTGCCGATACTCGCTCTCGGTGCCTGTGCGGATTACGTGAAGCGCAGCGACACGGTCACAGCGGCGGCCGGAGATGGATTGGCGCACAACAAGGTGGTGCAGATCGATGACCCCTGGCCTCCGAATTCGAGCAACACCCGCATTGCCGGGCACGGCCCGCGCGTGGACAAAGTGACGAAGCGTTATCTCAGCGGTGGCGCAGGCGCAGGCTCCTCGGCAGGCTCGATATCCATTGCTCCTCAGATTGCGCCGCCCGGTTCAGGAGATCCGCGCTCGGCGCAGTAGCAGGAACACGCGATGCAGGCGGCAGAGGCGTGAAGCCTCTGCCGGACCTGAAACTATCGTCTGGGCGATCGACTGACCCGGTCGGCATATGCAGCGGCAAGTCCAAGACGACCGACGAGTCGGCATGATTCATCGGAAAACCCGCGAGCACAGATAGCAAGCACAACGGAGCGAGCCAAAGCGGCCGCAAGCCGCGGAAGCACGGCCCCGCACAGGAAAGCGTTAGTGTTGCACGCTCAAGCCTAGCTACCCCGGTGGGCATGCGTATGATCGGCCGCGTCAGACAGGGTCAGGTATGCGGATCGGAATTGCACTCGGCTTGGGAGCTTTGCTCGCCACAGGAACAGCATGGGAAGCGGTGGATGCTGTTGCCCGCCCCCTCACAGCCATGTGTTCGGCCGTTTCCCACCCGGACCACCTCGAGGCCATCACCTCCGAGGGCGACCTTGTGTTGGCCTCCGAGGGCCACAGTCGGCTGGCCGGAATCAGGCTCCCGGACGACCCTACCTACCGGCAGCAGGCGCTCAACCATTTACGGGGACAGGCTGTTTACTCCGCACTGGTCGTTCCCCTCGGAAGCCGTGACCGGTGGGGTCGAAATCCTGTCCGCATCTTCGTCGCCAACAAGTCGGCTCCCATGGATCTCATCTCCGATCTGGTGGGTAAAGGGCTCGCCATCGTCGATCCCGGTGTCGATCCCGTCCTCTGCCAACCTGAATTGCTCGCTGTCGAGGCAACGGCGCGTGAACGACGCCTTGGTCTTTGGGCCGATGGCCGCTATAACCCCGTTCCTGTGGACCAGGCCGAGCGCTTGAAAGAGCGAATCGGCCGTTTCGTCATCGTCGAGGGGCGGGTTCGCAGCGTCGGCGAACGCAAACAGAGAACCTATTTGAATTTCGGGGGGCACTGGGCAGAAGACTTCACGATCATCATTCCTCGGAAAGCATGGACGCGAATGGCGGAGAGGGGCATTTCGGCGGCTTCGCTGAAAGGCAGAACCCTCAGGGCCCGAGGCGTTTTGCAGTCTTGGCAGGGCACCGCCCTTACCATTGATCTACCGGAGATGATCGAGCGCCTTGAGGACGGGCGTCCTTAAGGCGACAAGGAAGATGATGAACGCTTGGCCCGATGAGCAAGCATGCACGATAGACGTCACAGAGGTATGATCCGGATCGCTGCCGGCCTGATGCTCGCGGGCCTGGTCTCGGGCTGCTCGAGCTTCGGCGGAAACGGCTCCCTGCCGGCCAATGCGCCGCGGGTGCTCGGACCGGATCGGGACCGCGACCATATCCGCCTCGTAGCGGCCTTCGGCGGCGAAGGGCGGGCGCCTCAGCTGCAGCGCCTCCTGACTGATGCCGTGAACCGGCTCGTCATGGCGACCGACCGGCCGGACGAGTCGTATCAGGTCACGATCCTCAATTCGCCCGTGGTGAACGCCTTCGCCCTGCCGAACGGACGGCTCTATGTCACGCGGGGGCTGCTCGCCCTGGCGAACGATACGTCGGAGGTCGCGGCCGTGCTCTCGCACGAGATCGCCCATGTCACGCTCCGCCATGCCTCCCAGCGCAGCGAGCTGCAGGCCCGCTCGGAACTGATCGAGCGCGTGGCGGAGAACGTCCTGAACAACTCCCAGGAAGCGGCCGTGGTGCAGGACCAAGCCCGCTCGACGCTCGCGAGCTTCTCCCGCTCGCAGGAGCTCGAGGCGGATCAGACGGGTATCACCGTGCTCACCCGGGCAGGGTTCGACCCCTATGGCGCCCCCCGCTTCCTCACGGCTCTCGGCCGCTCGGCGAGCAGCAACAGCAATGCGGGGACGGATCTGGTGGCCTCCCATCCCAGCACCGCCGCGCGCGTCGCGAAGGCTCTCCAGGCCGCCCGGCGCGCCGGATCTCCGGGCATGGGCGAGACCGGGAGGCTCGAATACCTGACGGCGCTCGATGGCCTGGCCTACGGGGACGATCCTAGCGACGGCGTCGTGAAGGGCCGCCGCTTCATTCACGCCCGCCTCGGTGTCGCCTTCGAGGCGCCGGCTGGCTTCACCCTGGAGAACACCTCTCAGGCCGTTCTCGGCTCCTCGTCCGACGGCGAGCGCCGCCTGCTCTTCGATGCGGCGGACACGCCGGCCGGGCAGAGCCTGGAGGAGGTCCTGCGCTCCACCTGGACCGACACCATCGAGCCGGGCAGCCTGGTTACGAGCACCTTCAACGACCTCCCCGTCGTGACCGCCCTCTCCAACGGCAAGGAATGGACCTTCCGCCTGTCGGCCATTCGCATCGGCAACACGACCTACCGCCTCATCATGGCGGCCCGCAGCGGCGGCTCTGACCTGGAGGATATGTTCCAGCGGACCCTCCACAGCGTGCGCCAGGTGCAGCCGGAGGAAGCGCGCCGCATCCGCCCCCTCAAGCTCCAGATCGTCATGGCCCAGCGTGGCGACACGGCCCAGTCACTCGCCGCCCGCATGCCCGTCGATAAGGCCCTGGACCGTTTCCTGCTGCTCAACGGGCTTGATCGCAACGGTCCCCTGAAGGCCGGTGAGCGATACAAGATCGTCGTGGAATAGCCCGGTTTCATGAGAGCCGATTCCCTCAGGTGGAATCGGCTCTGTTCTTTGCCCGCTGCAGATTTCAGAGCACCAGATGCCAGAGTGGACACCGGTTTAGCCTGGGAAGATGGGCATCAATCGGCAGCTTAAAATGTCGGGCGTGGGGATGATTTCCCATCCGATGTTGAGGCGGTGAACCACATCCATTTCCCTGAAACATTCCTTAAAAGCAGTCAGGCGAGCCGGAGGCCGGCTCGCCTGACTGGATTCTCTAAGGGTCTCGAATTCCTTAGACGAAAGCGCCCGAGGCCTGAGGGTATTTATCCATCAGGGCCCGTTTGAGCTTCTCCAGGGCCCGGTTCTCGATCTGCCGAACGCGCTCCTTGGAGATCCCCAGGCGGTCGCCCAGGAATTCAAGGGTCACCTGCTCGTCGTCGAGACGGCGCGCCTGAAGGATGCGCAGCTCACGTTCATTGAGCACTTCGAGCGCCTGCTTGAGCCAGCGCACGCGACGCTCAGTGTCGATCACATCGCTCACGCTCTCATCCGGCAGCGGGCTCGTATCCACGAGGAACTCCATGCGCTCGGCCGAATTCGAAGGGTCGGCATCGAGCACCGGAGCGTTGAGAGACGTGTCGGGGGCCGAGAGGCGGGCATCCATGAGGGCCACGTCGGCCTTGGACACCCCGATGGCCTCCGCGATCTTCTCGTGCACGTCGGCGGAAATGCGCTCCTCCCCGCCACGGGTCAGGCGGGCGCGCAGTCGGCGCAGATTGAAGAAGAGGGCCTTCTGAGCGGAACTTGTTCCGCCGCGGACGATTGACCAGTTACGAAGGATATAGTCCTGGACGGACGCGCGGATCCACCACGTCGCGTAGGTCGAGAAACGGACTTCCCGCTCCGGCTCGAACCGGGCGGCGGCCTCCAGAAGGCCCACGTGCCCCTCTTGGACGAGATCCGCCATCGGCAGGCCATAATGGCGAAAACGGGCCGCCAGAGCGATGACGAGGCGCATATGCGCAGCGGTCAGTTGGTGAAGAGCGGTTTCATCGCCGTTGTCTTTCCAGCGCACGGCAAGAGCATGCTCCTCTTCCCTTTCGAGAAAAGGCGCATTCATGGCAGCGCGAACGAAACGACGACGAACGCCTGAGATTTCTCCCATTGTGTCCTCCCTTGGCACAGACACAACGGTCGAGGCGGGAAAAAGTTCACGCTCAACAGCCAAGTTTTGCGAAATAGATTCCAAAGCCGGGAAAACAAGGGCTTGCGGCCAAGAAAAAAGCCTGGCGCAAGGCCAGGCTTTTCAATGAGACTGAGGGGGCCGGACAGCCGGATCAGGCTGCCTCTTCCTGCATGTCGTCACCCTCGGCATCGGCATCCGCCTCGGCGCCCTTGGCGCGGCGGGGAGACTTGGCGAGGCTCTGCTCGATGAGCTTGAGGGCTTCCGTATCCGTAATCTTGTTCACCGCGGAGATCTCGCGCACGACGCGGTCGAGGGCGGATTCGTAGAGCTGACGCTCGCTGTAGGACTGCTCGGGCTGCGCCTCGGAGCGGTACAGATCGCGCACGACCTCGGTGACGGCGAGAAGGTCACCGGAATTGATCTTCGCCTCGTATTCCTGAGCGCGGCGCGACCACATGGTGCGCTTCACGCGGGCACGACCCGTCAGAACGTCCAGAGCCTTTTGAACCACTGCCGGTTCGGCGAGCTTACGCATCCCGACGCTGGCGGCCTTCGCGGTCGGCACGCGCAGGACCATCTTGTCCTTGTCGAAGGAGACCACGTAAAGCTCCAGCTTGAAGCCGGCGATTTCCTGCTCTTCGATGGCCGTGATGCGGCCGACGCCGTGAGCGGGATAAACAATGGCTTCACCGGATTTGAAACCCAGGCGCTGGGCGGACTTCTTAGCGGTTGTCATGCGAGAGAGGCCTCCTTGCATGGTCCCCTGCCCGGCTGGACACGGGGGCGGTGGCTCCACTGAGCAGGGACCCAGGGGAACAGGAATGAGTTGAGCGAGGACGGAACTTGACTATTCCGCTCGGCTCCCTGATGTAAGCCAGCAGCTAGAACACGCTCGTCCCGGACCCAAGGAAGTGTTGTCTCCCTCCGGTCAGGTTTCGTGCATCATTGCTTCAGTGTGTGAACCGACGCCCTGCTGGGACGGTGCACGGCTTGAGCGCAAGCGACGGCATTGGCAGACCCTATCACAGTCTGGCCCAAAAAGCAAAAATATTTCAAAGCGTAGCGTAAAGAAGCTCGACTTATGTCCCGGCTTTGGGCCTACCCCTTCGGCAGCTTTGCCTAGGAAAAGCGAGAATCTCAGACGTCAAAAAGCGGACCTCTTCGGTTCGTGAGGCCGCCCTGCTCCATCAATCGCCTTCGCCGGGATTGGGCGAGAAATACTGCTCGAACTTGCCGGCCACGCCGTCGAATTCCTTGGCGTCGGCCGGAGGATCCTTCTTCTGCGTGATGTTGGGCCAGCTCTTGGCCATATCGGCGTTGAGCTTCAGCCATTGCTCAAGACCGGGCTCCGCGTCGGGCTTGATCGCCTCCGCAGGGCATTCCGGCTCGCAGACGCCGCAATCGATGCACTCGTCCGGGTGAATGACGAGCATATTCTCGCCCTCGTAGAAACAATCCACCGGACACACCTCGACGCAGTCCATGTATTTGCACTTGATGCAATTTTCAGTGACGACGTAGGTCATGACGGTCCTTCGAGGGTCTATTCCAAAAAGCGCGAGACTGTCGCCGCTCTAGCTCTTGTCGCCTTCGCTGACAAGCACTCCGTCACCTTCATTGAGGTTGGCGTAGAGCTGCCTTGCTTCCGGCGCAGGCCCACGGCGCTCGCCGAGGCCTTCGACCCGCACCACCAGGGTCGTGCGGGCCAAGGCGATGGTGACCACGTCACCGATGGATAACGCCTTGGCGGCGTTGTCGATGCGCTGGCCGTTCACCCGGACGAACCCGCTCATCACGAGCTTGGCGGCCAGCGTCCGGGTTTTGGCAAAACGTGCGAACCAGAGCCACTTATCGAGCCGCTGCCGGTCCTCACGCATGGGCAAGCCTCACTTCTTGCTGTCTTCCAGCTGAGCCTTGAGGGCCATGAGCTTGGCGAACGGCGAATTCGGATCGGGCTGCTTCTCACGGCGCTCCTGCCCGCCGTCGCGGCGGTTCTCGGCGCGCTTGTCGGGACGCGGGCCGCGACGGTCGTCGGGCCGGGGTCCGCGCGGCGGACGGTTCTGCGGACGTCCACCCTCCCCTTGGGCCTCCCGGCGCGGACGCTCGCCCTTGCCTTCGCCATGGCGCGGGCGGCGCTCGCCGCGCTCGCCGCGGTTCCCGCGAGCCTCGCGGCCCTGACGGGCCTGACCGCCTTCGTGATGACGGCGATGCTGGCGCCAGACCTCGATCATCTCGGGCTCGGCCGGAGCCTGAGCCGTCTCTTCCGCAGCTCCCTCCGCCGGAGCCATCGCCTGCCCTTCGGGCGAAGCCACGGCCTCGGCTGCGCTGGCCTCGACGACCTCGGACGGGACAGATGCGTCGGGCGCCTCCACGGTCACGGCGCCGGCTTCCTCGGCCATGACCGGCGCTGCTTCCGTGGAAACCTCACCGCCCTCTGCGGCCTGCGGCATCGCAGCCGGCGCCACCAGCGGCACCGTGATGGCCGGGCCGGGGCGGCGCTCCATGGCATAGCCGAGCGACTTCAGGATCGTCGCGAAATCCTCGCCGGCGCAGCCGACCAGGGAGGTCATGGCCACGGTCGGGACGAAGCCTTCCCCATCGGCGGCGCCAGCAGGGGGCTCGCCAGGCGTGATGCCGGGACGATAGGCGATCGCCGGACGGATCAGGTCCGCCAGACGCTCAAGGATGTCGACGCGCACGGCGCGGCCGCCACAGACGCGGAACCCCGCGGCGCGGTAGAGACCGGGCGCGATCTCGGGATCGACCGGGATCGAAGTGCGGCCGGACTGGGCGAGATGGGCGATCTCGTCGATGCCCTTCTGGTCCAGGCCGCCGTTCTGGAGCGCCCAGAGCTGCGTCGCGAGAACCCGCGGGGCCGGCTTCAGAAGGGCCGGGAGATAAAGGTGATAGGCGCCGAAGCGAATGCCGGCCTTGCGCAGGGCGGCGCGGGCATCCTGATCGAGGCCACGCACCTCGTTGAGGACCTTGGCACGCTCCAGCACGCCGAGCGCCTCGCCGACCTGGAAGGCAATGCCCCGGGCGATCCCGTTCAGCTCGGCATTGGTTTCGAGATCGATCACCGGGCCGAGCAGGCGCACCACATAGGCCTTGAGCCAGGCGCGCAGGCGGGTGTCCACCTTGTCGCGGGCAGGCCCGGTGAGATGCTCGTCCGACAGGATCCGCACGCGCGGCTCGAACAGCTTGTCGCCGGTTTCCAGCTTGGCCACGGGATCGCCCATCCACCGGATCGTGCCGTCATTGGACAGCACGAGGGTGGTGTCGGGCGCCTCGGCGAACCGATCGGCCCGCGCCTCGATTTCGCCGGCCAGGGCCTTGCTGGCGGCATTGCGCAGGGTCTTGGCCTCCGTGGTATCGGCCTGGGGATCAGGCACGAAATGGAAGCCATGCAGATGGCCGATATGTTGCCCCTCGACAGTAACGTCGCCGGTGGTCGTGATTTCCGCTTCGAGCATCGTGTTCTCTCTCAAGCGCCGCATGAGAACGCTCGTCCGCCGGTCGATGAATCTTTGGGCGAGACGTTCATGAAGCGCATCCGATAGCTTGTCCTCTACCTGACGCGCAACACCCTGCCAATGCTCCGGATCCTTCAACCAGTCGGGACGGTTTGCGACGAAAGACCAAGTTCGCACCTGCGCGATGCGGTTGGACAGGGTGTCGATATCGCCATCCGTGCGGTCGGAAGCCGACAAATGACGGGCGAACCAGTCCGCCGGGACCGCCCCCTCCTTCATGAGGAATCGGTAGAGCTGGCCGACCAGATCCGCATGGGTCTGGGGCGAAACTTTTCGATAATCCGGCACCTGGCAGATCTGCCAGAGGCGCTCGACGGCATATTTCGTGCGGGCGAAGGCCTGAATGTCGTCGTCCCGGGCCAACAATTCGAGGGCCGCCAGGTCCTCGCCCATCGGGGCCCGCACGAGACCGTGCTCCCGCGGCTGCTGGCCGAGGGAATCCCGCAGACGCCCGAGGGTCGAGAAGTCGAGATCAGGATTGCGCCATTGCAGGATCCGGACCGGGTCGAAGGTGTGATTCTCCAAGGCCTCCACCGTCTCCGCATCGAAAGGAGGACAGCGGCCCGTGGAGCCGAAGGTGCCGTCGCGCATATAGCGCCCCGCGCGGCCGGCGATCTGGGCGAGCTCCGGGTTATAGAGCTTGCGGAAGCGGAAGCCGTCGAATTTCTTGTCGGACGCGAAGGCCACATGGTCCACGTCGAGGTTGAGCCCCATGCCGATGGCGTCCGTGGCGATCAGGTAATCCACATCGCCGTTCTGGTAGAGCTCGACCTGCGCGTTGCGGGTGCGGGGCGAAAGCGCCCCCAGGACCACCGCCGCGCCGCCGCTCTGGCGGCGGATCAGCTCCGCGATTCCGTAGACCTCCTCCGCCGAGAAGGCCACGATGGCGGAGCGGCGGGGCAGGCGCGAAACCTTCTTCTCGCCGGCGAAGGTGAGCTTCGAAAGGCGCGGGCGCGTGACCACGTGGACGCCTGGGATCAGCGTCTCGATGAGCGGGCGCATGGTCGAGGAGCCGATCAGCATCGTCTCCTCCCGCCCGCGCTGATTCAGGAGCCGGTCGGTGAACACATGGCCGCGGTCGAGGTCGGCGGCGAGCTGGATCTCGTCGATCGCCACGAAAGCCGCGTCGATGTCGCGGGGCATGGCCTCCACGGTGGAAATCCAGTAACGGGGCCGGTCCGGCTTGATCTTTTCCTCGCCGGTGATGAGGGCGACGTTGTGCGGACCGGCCTTCTCGACGACCCGGCCGTAGACCTCGCGCGCAAGCAGGCGCAGCGGCAGGCCGATCATGCCGCTGTCGTGCCCGAGCATGCGCTCGATGGCGAGATGGGTCTTGCCGGTATTGGTGGGCCCGAGCACGGCGGTGACGCCGCGCGCGCGCACTTGCGGAGGAAGGGAACGACGAACCATGCCTGAATGCGGGGTAATGTCGGATACGATCCCGAGTGAGAGGGACGAGACGCTCCCGCATCACGAGATGCAGGCAGCCTTCTCACGAAGCGGGCCTGGCCCGAGCGTCCGGCGGCAGGCTTCTCCTTATATGGGGCCCAGAGCCGGTTTCGCTACCGGCTTTTTCTGGAATTCTCCAGGATTCTTGAGAGCTTATTGACCGGCTCCGGCCCTGATGGGCTCCCGCCCCTTGGCCCCGCGCCTGGCCGCGGTCGCCGTGCCGTCGCCCTCCACCGACCAGCTCGCGGCCTCGAGCTCGCCCATGCCGAGCATGGTGCGAACGGCCACCTTGATCGGGAAGAGCACGCGGGGGCCCTCCACAGGCGCCAGCCACACGCTCATGTCCTTGTTCTCCTGCATGAACTTGATGGTGGAGCGCTGCGGACGATGGCCGGAGATCGGAACCCAGCGGGCATTGCAGACAAGGACCGGCCCCGAATAACCCGGGACATTGACGGCCTTCGTCCCCGAATAGGAGAGCACGATGTTCTGGCGCGAGGCCCCGTCGAAAACCGGGATGGTGCGGTTGCAATTGGCCTGATCGGTGAGGCTTTTTGACGCCACGGCGGGCATGATGAGGGCGCTCAGGGGATCGATGACCCCCTTCTTGTCGGCCTCTTTGACCGGGATCCGGTCCTCCTTCGGCTCCAGGGGCGGGACGATTTCGACCTCGGCAACATCGCCGCCGTCGAGCGCCATGCGCACGGTGCGCTGCTCGCCCGAGGACTTGGTGTTGACCGCGAAGCCGCGCGACTGAAGCTGAGATCCCGCGATCGTGCCGGAGGCCGTCCCCGCCCCCTTGCCGCCGGTGACCATCTTCACGAGCCCCGAGAGCTTCACGCTGCCCTGCACCTCGTATTTCGGCCCGGTGAAGGTCGACGAGAAGTCTGCCTTCCCTAGCGGCAGGCCCGCCAGGGAGAGATTGTAGTTCACCCTGAGCGTCTGGGCAGGCTGAGCCTCCGCCTGAGAGCCGATGAGGGTCAGACTCAAGGTCAACAGAGCTGAAGCGGTAAGGCGCATTGAGGTTTTCCCGGGGCTATCCCGTTAGTCTATTCTGTTGCATCGCATGAGATTCCGAATAAATCATGACCGCGGGCGCGCAAAAAAACGATCTGCGCTGCCGCACTATTCTTGACGCGGGGCCAGTTTTCGGCCTATAGCCCTGCACCTTCCAAGGACTTCTGGTGTCCGGCGGCGTGGGATCTGCGATGAGGCAAACCCGCGAATCGAAGCCGCGACCCTTATGACGATAGGATTGAACCCATGTCGCGCCGTTGCGAACTGACCGGCAAGGCCGTGCTGAGTGGCCATCTGGTGAGCCACTCGAACCGCAAGACGAAGCGGAAGTTCCTGCCGAACCTCTGCAACGTCACGCTCCAGTCTGAGACCCTGCAGCGCTCCGTGCGCCTGCGCGTGTCCGCCCATGCTCTGCGTTCCGTCGAGCATCGCGGCGGCCTCGACGCCTTTCTGGCGAAGGCCTCGGCCAACGAGCTGTCGACCACCGCCCTCGCTGTGAAGCGTGAGATCGAGAAGAAGCTCGCCGCTGCGAGCTGATTTCGACCTCTCCCCGTTTTCGACGCTGCGGGCGGCCTCACGGCCGCCCGTTTTGCGTTGCATTCGACGGGCCCAGCCTCGTTCCTCCACAAGGCCCTCTTCCCTTGTGAGACAGAAGACCAGGACCCTCAGGAGCCGGATGTCATGACCGCCCTCGACCGCCGTGACTTCACGATCGCCCTCGTTGCGATGACCATTGTCGTGCTGTCATCGAACATCCTCGTCCAGTATCCCTTCGAAGCCTGGGGACTGCAGGATTATTTCACCTGGGGTGCGTTTACCTATCCCTTCTCCTTCCTGGTGACGGAGCTGGCCAACCGCCGCTTCGGTCCGAAGGGGGCCCGGAAGGTCGTCTATGTGGGCTTCATTCTGGCGGTCTTGCTCTCGGTCATCCTGGCGACCCCGCGCATCGCCATTGCTTCGGGCAGCGCCTTCCTGACGGCGCAGTTGCTCGATATCAGCATCTTCTCGCGTCTGAGGAACAAGGCCTGGTGGCTGCCGCCCTTCGCCTCCTCCACGATCTCGGCGGCCGTCGACACGACGATCTTCTTCTCCTTCGCCTTCTATTGCGGCGCGGTGCCGGGCATCGGCCTGACGATCGATCAGATGCTGGCCCAGGTGGGCATCGCCGACCAGTGCATCGCACTTCCCTGGGTAACGCTGGGCCTTGCGGATTACGGCGTGAAGCTCGCGCTCTCGGTCTTCTCCATCCTGCCCTATGGCGTGGTGCTGCGCCTCATGAGCCCGGCCCTGGCGCAGCGCGCCCCGGCTTAGGCTCTTGTCCCGCCAGGGGGAGACGAGGGATGGCAGGGGCGCCGTCCCTCACGCCGTGAGGGAGAATTCCAGCAGCAGAGTTCGCTGCAGATTGGCGTTGAAGTTGTTGTCCGAGATCATCGAAACGACGGTCTCGCGCCCCTCCTGGTGAACCGCGAGCCCTTCCATGTTGTCGATCTGGTGCGACGCCTCGCTTTGATAGATCACCTCGCCATCCACACTCGCATCCGGTCTCAGGGCGGACGAGGCGACACGGCGCAGGCGGCACCCGAAGCCGCCGAACAGCGAGAAGCGGCGCTCCAGGACGAGCGCGTCGCCGGAATCGAGGAACGCCAGATCCGTCACGTCGTAACCGTCGCGGCGCGCCACCTCGAACGTGCCCTGCCGCGCGCCCGTGAGGATGAAGCCCCGGCCGCCTTCCGCGATGCCGACCAGAGCGCCGGCGAGGCCTGAACGCTGCGGCGCCACCGCGAGCGCTTCCAGCCCCCCATTGCTCGGAAGATCCTTGAGGTCCTTCGGCACCGCAACCGGAACCCCTTGCACGAGCGCACCGTCCCGATGGCGCTGGAAGCGAAGGACGGCGTGATGGCGCTCGACCCCGACGAACGCCACGTTGCCGGAGATCGCGAGGCTTTCCGTATCGTAGTAGCGGGAACGGCGCGCAGGCGTTCCGTCGCTGAGCAGCAAGGGCGCCATCGCCGCCTGGGAAAGGCCCGAGAGCCGCCCATCCGAGGTTTCGACGCGTGCTTTCAGGATCTGCGCGTTATCGGCCAGCGCCATGATCTCCTCGCCCTTCGGCGAACGCCACAGGCCGGAGAAGCCGCCGAACGCGGACACGTCCGATTTCAGGCTGAGCCCGGAGCGGAAGACCAGCGATCCGAACCGCGCACGGTCCGGATCGGTGTTGGACAGATGGCTGATCGGCTGCGCTGAGACCCTGATCGGGGTCACACTGCGAAATGCCTGCGGGCGCTGCGCAAGGGCTCCGCCCGCAGCCGTCGCTGCAGCCAAGGCGCCGCCGCCCACAAGCAGATTTCTGCGGGTGAGAAGCCTCACGCGTGGGTCCGACGACGGGGCGCTCCGCGCTGGGGCTGTGCATTTTCCTCGAACAGCTCCGCGAGCTTCTCGGTCATTACGCCGCCGAGTTCCTCCGCGTCGACGATGGTCACGGCGCGGCGGTAGTAGCGCGTCACGTCGTGGCCAATGCCAATGGCGATGAGCTCGACGGGCGAGCGGGTCTCGATCTCCTCGATGATGTAGCGCAGATGCCGCTCGAGGTAGTTGCCGGGATTGACCGAAAGCGTCGAGTCGTCCACGGGCGCGCCGTCGGAGATCACCATCAGGATGCGCCGCTGCTCGGGCCGGCCGAGCAGGCGCTTATGCGCCCAATCGAGCGCCTCGCCGTCGATGTTTTCCTTCAGCAGGCCCTCGCGCATCATCAGGCCCAGATTCTTGCGCGCACGCCGCCAGGGCGCATCCGCGGACTTGTAGATGATGTGGCGCAGATCGTTGAGGCGGCCGGGATTGGCGGGCTTGCCGCTCTGCAGCCACATCTCGCGGGACTGTCCGCCCTTCCAGGCGCGGGTGGTGAAGCCGAGGATTTCCACCTTGACGCCGCAGCGCTCGAGGGTGCGCGCGAGAATGTCGGCGCAGGTCGCGGCTACCGTGATCGGGCGTCCGCGCATAGAGCCTGAATTGTCGAGCAGCAGGGTCACTACCGTATCGCGGAAATTGGTGTCCTGCTCCTGCTTGAAGCTCAAAGGCTGGAACGGATCCATGATGATGCGCGGCAGGCGCACCGGATCAAGCGTCCCCTCCTCCAGGTCGAACTCCCAGGAGCGGTTCTGCTGCGCCATCAGGCGGCGCTGCAGGCGGTTGGCGAGACGCCCCACCACGCCCTGGAGATGCGCGAGCTGCTTGTCGAGATAGGCGCGAAGGCGCGTCAGCTCATCCGCGTCGCAGAGATCCTCTGCATGGATGACCTCATCGAACTTGTTCGTATAGGCCTTGTAGTCGGGCCCGCGCGCCTCGTTGGAGCGGGACGGCGGACGCCAGGACTCGCCGGCCTCGTCCGAATCCGCCTCGTCCGCTTCCTCGGGCAGTTCGCCGGACGGGCCGTCGGCCTCCTCGGTCGCGCCCTCCTCGATCTCGTCGCTCGAATCCTCGCTGACCTCGACCTCGGCGCGGTCGCCTTGGGATTCCTGCTCGGATTCGCCCTCGCCCTGCTGCTCCTGCTGCTCGGAATCGTTGTCTTCCTCGTTCTCCTCGTCCTCCTGATCGAGGGCTGCATCGTCGGCCATGTCGAGGGAGGAGAGCATCTCGCGGATGCCGCGCCCGAAATCGCGCTGGCTGTCGATGTTCTTCAAGAGCCCGTCGAGGTTCTTGCCCGCCCGCTCTTCGATGAAGCCGCGCCAGAGATCGACGATCTTGGCAGCGGCCGCGGGCGGCTTCTGGCCGGTTAGCCGCTCGCGCACCATGAGCGCCAGCGCATCCTCGATGGGCGCATCGGCGCGGTCGGTGATCTCTTCGTATTTGCCGCCGCGATGATACCGGTCCTCCAGCATCGCCGTGATGTTGGAGGAAATGCCGGCCATGCGGCGCGAGCCGATGGATTCCACGCGGGCCTGCTCCACCGCGTCGAATACGGCGCGGGCAGCCTGGCCCTCCGGGGCGAGCCGCCGGTGAAGAACGGAGTCGTGACAGGCAAGCCGCAGGGCCATGGAATCCGCGTTGCCGCGCAGAATGGCGACATCCTGCGGCGTGAGCCGCCGGGGCGGTTCCGGCAGGCGGGCCTTCTCCTGCCCCATGAGCATCGGGCGGTCGGACGCGAAGGCGACCTCCAGATCGGGCTTGCGGGCGATGGCCTTCATGGCCCCGGCGATGGAGCGCTTCAGCGGCTCCGCCGGCGCTTCCTTCTTCTCACCCGGCTTGCGGTTCGAGATGGACATCGCTTTCCTTCATCTGTCATCCCGGCCGGAGCATCGCGAAGAGCCGGGATCGCTAAAACCAGCGAAGCTCCCAAACGATCCCGGATCACGCAAGGCGCACCCGGGATGACGCATTACATTACGACAGCACCATGTTCACGGCGCTCTCCGGCAGTTCCTTGCCGAAGGAGCGCTGGTAGAATTCGGCCACGAGGGCGCGCTCCAGCTCGTCGCACTTGTTGAGGAAGGTGACGCGGAAGGCAAAGCCCGTATCGCCGAAGATCTCGGCGTTCTCGGCCCAGGTGATCACCGTGCGCGGGCTCATGACGGTGGAGAGATCCCCGTTCATGAAGGCGCTGCGGGTGAGGTCAGCCACGCGCACCATCTTGTTGACGACATCGCGCCCTTCCGGGCTGTCCTGGTAGTGCTTCGCCTTGGAGAGGACGATGTCCACCTCTTTGTCGTGAGGCAGGTAGTTGAGCGTGGTGACGATGGACCAGCGGTCCATCTGGCCCTGATTGATCTGCTGCGTGCCGTGATAGAGGCCCGACGTATCGCCCAGGCCTACCGTGTTGGCGGTGGCGAACAGGCGGAACGCGGGGTGAGGACGGATCACGCGCTTCTGGTCGAGCAGCGTGAGCTTGCCGGACTGCTCCAGCACGCGCTGGATCACGAACATCACGTCCGGGCGACCGGCGTCGTACTCGTCGAACACGAGGGCCACGTTGTGCTGAAGCGCCCAGGGGAGAATGCCGTCCTGGAAGGCGGTCACCTGCTTGCCGTCCTGGAGAACGATGGCGTCCTTGCCGACCAGGTCGATGCGGGAGACGTGGCTGTCCAGGTTCACGCGCACGCAAGGCCAGTTGAGGCGGGCGGCCACCTGCTCGATATGGGTGGACTTACCGGTGCCGTGATAGCCGGTGATCATCACGCGGCGGTTGCGCGCGAAGCCCGCCAGAATGGCCAGCGTCGTCTCCCGGTCGAAGAGGTAATCAGGATCGAGATCGGGCACATGCTCTTCCGCCTGGGAGAAGGCCGGCACTTCCAGATCCGAGTCGATGCCGAAGACCTGTCGCACGGATACTTTCATATCCGGCAGTAGGGTCGTTGTATCGGTTTGTGCCGTCATAGGGGCCTCTCGATCGGATAGGGGTTTCAGATACGTGCCATGGCTTCTTAAACTCCATGGCGATGCGGTGCAATTTCCTAAACGCCTAATGGGGCTGCGTGAAACGACAGCGTTTCAGCACAGACCGGCGCTTTTGAGGGTGTCATGCGCCTTGATGATGTCGCGAAGCCGCTCCTCGAAGGAGCGGTCCCCGCCATTGGCATCCGGATGGAAGCGTTTCACCAGGGACTTGTACTGGGCCTTGATGGCGGGTCCATCGGCCGTTTCGTCCAACCCTAAGATGTCCAGCGCGCGGCGGACCGCGCCCGTATAACGGGGGCGCCGAGGCTCGGATTGGGCTTTGCGGGTGCGCGCCTGGGTGAAGTCCTCTCCCCGGAGGATTCCCAAAGGGTCGAAATAGGCCCAGTCGCGCGTCTCCTGTGTCGGGGCCGCCTCCTCCGCCTTGCCGGATGCGTTCACGCCCATCGCCCAGGTGGGGCGATGACCGATGATCGCGTCCTTCTGATAGGCTGCGACGGCCGAATCGGACATGCCGGAAAAATAGTTGTAGGATGCGTTGTACTCGCGCACGTGCTGGAGGCAGAAGCGCCAATACTGGCCTTCTCGATCCCGGCCCTTGGGCGCGCGGTATTCACCCGACGCCTGGCAGCCAGGATGCTCGCAGGCAGGCCCCTTCGTCTCCCGCGGTTCCTCGCAGGAAGGCTTAATCCGGATTCGGTCGAAAAGTGGCGAGTTGAGATCCATGATTCAAACATTATGAGGGGCTTGAGGCCCTGAGCCAAGGCTTAAGCGCTTTTCGCCGCAGACCCGTTCAAAAAGGTTTATCAAGACGCATGACCCTTACAGACTGGATCACGCAAACTCTGCAGGAGCGCCTGCACCCGTCCCAACTGACCGTCACGGACGAGTCGGAGCAGCATCGCGGTCATGGCGGATGGCGGGAGGGAGGCGAAACTCACTTCAGGGTACATATCGTATCGGAAGCCTTTTCCGGCAAGAGCCGGGTCGAGCGCCACCGCCTCGTCAACGAGGTGCTGAAGGACGCCTTCGACAGGGGCCTGCACGCCCTGGCCGTTCATGCCAAGGCGCCCGGAGAATAAGGAAATCGGCTCGTCTCGTCATGTCCGGCCTTGTGCCGGACATGACGCGCAACGCAGGCCTTGGCGTCACTTGATCCGCTCGAGCACGCTCACGTAATTGGCGACAGCCGCGCCGCCCATGTTGAAGATGCCGCCCAGCACCGGGTTCCTGACCTGGATGCCGCCGGCCTCCTCGCAGAGCTGCATGGCGGACAGCGCGTGCATCGACACGCCCGTCGCCCCGATGGGGTGACCCTTGGCCTTGAGGCCGCCAGACGGGTTCACCGGCAGCTTGCCGTCGCGGTTCGTCCAGCCTTCCTTGACCGCGATCGCCCCCTGCCCGCGCGGCGTGAGGCCCATGGCCTCGTATTCGATGAGCTCAGCGATGGTGAAGCAGTCATGGGTTTCGACGAAGGACAGGTCAGAAAGCTGAATTCCTGCCTGATCCAGCGCGCGCCGCCACGCTTCCGCGCAGCCCTCGAACTGAACGATGTCGCGTTTCGACATGGGCAGGAAATCCTGCGCATGGGCCGTCGCGCGGAAAGCCACGGCGCGGCGCATGCGCAAAGCCGTTTCCGTATCCGCCAGCACGAGCGCCGCCGCGCCATCCGACACGAGTGAGCAGTCGGTCCGCTTGAGAGGACCTGCCACGAAGGGATTCTTGTCGCTCTCGGCGCGGCAGAAATCGAAGCCGAGATCCTTGCGCATCTGCGCATAGGGATTGTCCACGCCGTTTTTGTGGTTCTTGGCCGCGATCAGCGCCAGCGCATCGGACTGGTCGCCGTAGCGCTGGAAATACTGGCCCGCGATCTGGCCGAACACACCCGCGAAGCCTCCTTTCGTCTCACCATCCTCGGGCAGGTAGGAGGCTTTGAGCAGAATATTGCCGATCTCGGGGCCGGGCGTGCGGGTCATCTGCTCGACGCCCACGACCAGCACCGTCTTGGCGCGCTTGGCCTCGATGGTCTTGATGGCCTGGTGCACGGCCGCGGAGCCGGTGGCACAGGCATTCTCCACGCGGGTGGCGGGCTTGAAGCGGAACCTGTCGCTCGCCTGGAACACCAGGGAGGCCGTGAACTCCTGAGGCGAGAACCCGCCGTTGAAATGGCCGAGCACCACCTCGTCCACATCCTCGGGTCCGATTCCCGCATGCTCCAGCGCTTCGTTGGTCACGCGAACGATGAGGCTCTCGACGGTTTCGGCGTCGAGCTTGCCGAAGGGCGTATGGGCCCAACCGACGATGCAGGCGGTCATGGAGATCTCCTCGGGAATCTGGTGCCTCGGCATAAGGTGGAATGGTTCGGGCCTTTCGGCAAGCCGGCCTTGGCCCAGGGTGGAGAAGCCCTTGAATTCGAGCCGTTCTGAGCCTCCATAGAAGCCTTGGAACGAATCAACGGACACTCCCATGCGTCTTTGCGTCTTCTGCGGCTCCAGTGCGGGCCAGGACCCTGTCTATATCGAGACCGCCCGCCTGCTGGGCGAGGCCCTGGCGCGAAACGGCATCGAGCTCGTCTATGGCGGCGCCTCGGTCGGGCTGATGGGCGCTGTGGCGGATGCGGTGCTGGCCGAGGGCGGCCGCGTGATCGGCGTGATGCCGCAATCCCTCGTCGACAAGGAGATCGCCCATGCGGGCCTGAGCGATCTCCGGGTGGTCGGCTCGATGCACGAGCGAAAAGCCCTGATGGCCGAGCTGTCCGACGGCTTTATCGCCCTCCCGGGCGGCCTTGGCACCTTCGAGGAGCTCTTCGAGGTCTGGACCTGGGCCCAGCTCGGCTATCACAGAAAGCCGTGCGCCCTGCTCAACGCGGCCGGCTTCTACGACAAGCTGACGGATTTTCTCGATGACGTGGTGGAACGCGGCTTCGTCAAACCGATCCACCGCGCCATGCTGATCGTGCAGGAGGAACCGGCGGCCCTGATCGAGGGGATCCGCCGGTACGAGCCGCCGAAGGTCACGAAATGGATCAAGGCGGGCGAGCGTTGATTGAGATCGTCACGGCGCTCATTCGCGACGAGCATGGCCATGTGCTGCTCGTCCGCAAGCGCGGCACGGAAAGCTTCATGCAGCCGGGAGGCAAGCGCGAGCCCGGCGAGAGCGACGAAGCGGCGCTGATGCGGGAGGTGAGCGAGGAACTCGGCTGCAGCCTTGCTCCAGGCTCCGTGCAGCCGCTCGGCGTCTTCGAGGCCCCGGCCGCCAACGAGCCCGGTCAATGGGTGCGGGCCAAGGCCTACGCGGCCCGGATCGGGGGGCCCATCGCCTGCCGGGCCGAGATCGCCGAATATGCCTGGGTGGATCCGCGCGAGCCGGGCGGGCGGAAGCTCGCCCCGCTCACGCGGGACACGATCCTGCCGCTCGCCCTGTCCCTGGAGTGTCAGGCCTTGTAGGCACCCACCCCGTCCCCAAGAGCGGCATTGTTCGCCTCCCGGATCCTGGCGGCGGCCTCGTCATAGAGGAAGGGTAGGAAAGCGTAGCGCCGCCCCGCCGTGACCTGGGACACGGCGTGAAGGAGCGGAGCCGAGAACACGACGGCCCCGCCAGGCGGGGCTTTGTAGCTGCGCGATCCGTATTCGGGGAAGCTCACCTCGCCGCCCTCGAAATCGTCGTTGAGGTTGATCGATACGGCGAAGCGCCGGTGAGCCGTACCCCTGGTGGTGTTGTCCCGATGCGGACGGAAATGCCCACCATCCTCCGCCGCGTAACAAGCCACGATATAGCGCTCCATGCGGGTCGGGGTGAAGAAATGCACCTTCTCGATTTCGGGGTTCACGCGGCGCACGATGCGGCGCTGCAGCTGACCGATCAGCCCGGAATCCGTGATGGTGAAGTCTTTGCGCCGCTTGTGGCCCGGATCATGCGTCGGAACGGTCTTGCCGTCGACCTCCCGCATGAAGCCTGATTCCTCTCCCCCATGTGCCTGGTAAAGGCTGATGAGATGCCGGCAGAAGGCGGGCTCGAACACATCCGTTATGACGAGGATGGGTGCCGGGATCTCGAAACCGGCGAAACAATCGACCGGCGGCAGGGCTCGCAGATAAGCCATCAGCTCCTCGCGATCGCTGCCGTCACTCCTGAAGGGGAAGACGGCGCGGATGCGAAGGGTCGGATTGAGCACCATCCAGAACCGGCGCACCGAGACCTGGGTCGCGCCCGGCGCGGCATCGTGCGGAATGGCGCCGTAGAGCCGGCCGACGCTTCCGTCGAAGTCCCAGATATGCCGGATGCCTGGGAGGATCTGGCGGGCCCGCTGCTCCGCCAGATCCGACGGATCGAAGCTCACGCCGAACAGGGCGATCCTGTCATCGTCGAAGAGATGCCGGTGCGTTTCCTGAACGACCCGCAAGGCCTCGCGCCCGACTTCGTCCGACGCGGTCCCATAGAAGCAGAGAACGAGATAGCGCCCCGCGGCCGCCTCGAAATGGTATTGGGGATTGCTCGTCGAATGCTGCGTGAACCAGGGAGCGGGATCGCCGACCTGCAGGGCGCGATAGGTAGGCTTTACGGTTGCAGGGTCGGCAGAATCGTTCATGAAGAAACCTGCGAAATAATGTTTCTGTTATTTCATATCCTTTGCCCCCATGCGCCACAAGACGCTATCCACCGGGAAACAATGGCCGCGCTTGCTTGTTCTTTAAAGGGAGCGGCTCTTGCCACTCTCTTGCCACGGAGTTCGGTACAAAGAGCAGACCGGGATTGCGATGCACTGCCCTTACCTAGTCAAAGCCAAGGTTTGGGACTAACAATATAGCTCAGCTGGCAAGCGGGGCTTTCAGATCCCCTCTCCGAACGTTGCTTTACTCAAGGAGTCGTTCCTTATGAACGTTAGCCGAGCCCTTCGCGTGACTGCCTTTGCCGTTGCCGCCTTTCTGAGCGGTCAGGCTTTGGCCGCCGGCACCCCCGCCCTCGTGGTCGAGGTGGAGTCAGGGCGCGTCCTGCACGCGGAGCGGGCGACGGATCCGTGGTATCCGGCCTCCATCACCAAGCTCATGACGACCTATGTCGCCCTGGACAAGGTGCGCTCGGGCCAGCTGAGCATGGACACGCTGCTCACGGTGACGGACGGCGCCGCCGCGCTGCCGCCGTCCAAGATGGGCTTCAAGCCGGGCACCCAGATCCGCCTCGACAACGCTCTCAAGATCATGCTGGTGAAGTCGGCGAATGACGTCGCGGCCACCATTGCGGAGAATATCGGGGGCTCCATCGACGGCTTCGCGGCGCTCATGAACGCGCAGGCGCAACGGCTCGGAATGACGAACAGCCATTTCGTCAATCCGCACGGCCTGCCCGACGAGCGCAACCAGACGACCGCCCGGGACATGGCGATCCTTGCCCGGGCCTTGTTGCGGGAATTTCCCGAGGATCAGGACCTGTTCCATATCGGCGCGGTGCAGTTCGGCCGCCGGATCATGCGCAACACCAATGGTCTCATCGGACGTTATCCGGGTGCAGACGGCATGAAGACCGGCTTCATCTGCTCGTCCGGCTTCAACGTGGTGGCCACCGCCAGCCGCAACGGCCGGCACCTGATTACGGTCGTGCTCGGCGCGCCCTCCGCCAACGAGCGTACAATGCAGGCCGCCGAACTGTTCGACCGCGGCTTCAACAGCCGGGTGAACTTCACGAATCCTGAACTCACCGCTCTACCGACCTCGGCCAACACCACTCCGCCCGACATGCGCTCGGTGATCTGCGACCGTCGCGGGCCGATGCCGCAGGAGGAAGATGCCCCCGTCGTGGCCGAGGACACGTCGAACGTTCCCAATCTCTTCTCGTCCGATGTCATGGCCTTTGCCGGCGATACGCAGAAGCCTGTGCGCACCGTGCTCGGTCCCCGCACCGCCGTGCAGCCGGAGCGCGTCTGGATCGGCCTGAACCCGCCCTCGGAGGCGGAACTCGCCGCGCAGGCAGCGGCCGAAGAGGCGGCAGAACAGGCCCGTCAGAAGAAGAAGGCAGCCTCCTCCAAGAAGAATGCCAAGCAGGCGGCCAAGAAGCCGGATGTGACGCCCGTGATCGAGGAAGGCGACAAGGCCAAGTCCAAGGGCCGCGTGAGTGTCACCGTTAAGCCGGTGACGAGCCAGGACAAGAAGGCTCCCGCCAAGAAGGATCAGAAGGCGGAAGCCGCCTCGAAAGCCAAGTCGACGGCGAACTGACCCCCTCCCCAAAGAGTGACGCCCGGCCCCGCGCCGGGCGTTGTTCGTTAGAGCACTGGACACACGAGCGGACCCGACTTTCCGCCGAGGCTCGGACCTCTTGCATTCCCCGCCGATCCGCGCGAACGGTACTCATTCCACGAACCTCATCCTGGACATGACGCGCTCCGCTCACGCCTCCGGCCTCCTCCTCGCCATCGGCTCCGCCAGCCTCTACGGCTTCAACATCGTCTTCGCGCGTCTGGCTTCCTTTTCCGGCGCCAGCGGTTCGGCCATCGTGGTTTACCGCGTCTTCGTGATGCTGGCGCTCGTGGCCGTCGTGACGCTGATCGCGCGACGCTCGCTTGCCGTGGCCCGGGAAGAGCGGGGGTCGCTCCTTCTCCTCGGCGTCGCCAGTGCCCTGCAGGGCATCTGCTACCTGTCGTCCGTCGCCTTCATTCCGGTGACGGTCGCCGCGGTCGTCTTCTACACCTATCCGATCCTCATCGTCCTCATGAACCCGTTCGTGGAGAAGACGCCCCTCACGCCCGAGCTTCTCGGCGTGGTCGCGGTGGCAACCGCCGGTGTCTGCCTGGTCGTGGGGCCAGCCTTCACCGGCCTCGACTGGCGCGGACTGGCGCTCGCCTTCGGCGGCAGCATCGGAACGGCCATCCAGTTCTTCGCGGCGGCGCGGTGCTCCAGAACGGACGTGGTGGCGAAGGTGTTCTGGGTTCAGCTGATCGTGCTGCCCACCGCCATCCTCATCAGCCTCGCGGCGGGGCAGCTCGCGCCGCCGTCGGTCCTGGCGCTCGCTCCTTTCGCTGTCGCAATGACGATCGGCGGCTATGTCGGCGGCTTCGTGCTGCAGCTCCTGGCCCTCGGCCGCATTTCGGCGGTTGCGGCCGGCATCATCTTCTGCACGGAGCCCGTAGTCGCCTCCGTTGTGTCGGCGCTGATCCTGGACGAGGTCCTTTCTCCCGTGCAGATCGCAGGCGGCGCCCTTGTGCTCGCAGCCATCATCACCAACGTTCTTCTGGACCAGCGCCGGATGAAGAACGCACTTCCGATCCCGATTGCGGACTGAGCCATGACGAATGCTCCAATGACCCCGCCTCAACCGATTCCGCTGACGATCCTCACGGGCTTCCTGGGAGCGGGAAAGACCACCCTGCTCAACCGGATGCTCAAAGACCCGGCGCTCCAGGATACGGTCGTGATCATCAACGAGTTCGGAGAGATCGGCCTCGATCATCTGCTCGTGGAGACGATCGACGAGGGCATGGTGCTTCTGTCCGCGGGCTGCCTGTGCTGCACCGTAAGGGGCGATTTGATCGCAACGCTCGAGGACCTCCTGCGCAAACGCGACAACGGCCGCATCCTGCCCTTCCGGCGCGTGATCATCGAGACGACGGGGCTCGCCGACCCCGCGCCCATTCTCCACGCCGTCCTCTATCATCCGTATCTGTCCCTGCGCTACGCCGTGGAAGGCGTCGTGACGGTAATCGACGCAGTGAACGGCGAGCAAACCCTCGACGCGCACCGCGAAGCGGTGAAGCAGGCGGCCGTCGCGGAACGGATCGTCCTGACCAAGACGGATCTGGTTCAGGACAAGGCTGCCCTCGAAAGCCTGAGGGAAAGACTGCGTCAGCTCAACCCGGGCGCAGCCATTCTCGCGGGCGATGCGCCCGTGCAGGAGATCATCGCGGGCGGTCTCTTCGATATCGAGGGCAAGATCGCCGACGTGGCCGAGTGGCTGAAGACGGAGGCGGTGGAGGAAGCCGAGCTCGCGAGCCATGCCCATCAGCATGGACATCACCACCATGGCCATCACGGCCACCATCACGATGTGAACCGGCACGACGAGCGCATCCGGGCTTTCTGCCTCACCAGCGACCAGCCGATCCGCCAGGGCACGCTGGACATGTTCCTGGATCTGCTCCGCTCATCGCAAGGCGCGAAGCTCCTGCGCGTGAAAGGTCTTGTCGCGCTCGCCGAAGATCCGGAGCATCCCGTCGTCATTCACGGCGTGCAGCACGTGATCCATGTTCCTGCCATCCTGCCGCGCTGGCCGAGCGAGGACCGGCGCAGCCGCATCGTCTTCATCGTGGACGACCTGGAGCGCGAGACCGTGGAAAAGCTCTGGAACGCCTTTCTCGGGCGCCCCGCCATCGACCAGCCCGACGCGGCTGCGCTCTCGGACAATCCCTTGTCGCTGAGGCGCTAAATATCCGAGCGCTGCGCCAACAATGCACGGAGCGCACCACATAGGCTGTGATCGCATCCGTGACGATGCCGAGCCGTGCGAGCACCACAAACATGCATGAGGTCGCGGATATCGACGAAGGGTTTCATGCAGCGGACCGCCTTCACGCGAAATGAAAGAGGCCCGGTCACTGCCATGACCGGGCCCCGGGGTGTCTCAGTTCACTTTCCGCTGATCGGCAGCGGGAAGAAACTCTTCCGTGAAGACGCTCTCCACGGTCGGCTTCTGCTTGTAAGTAAAGGTGAGCCCGATCTGGTCGAGAGCCTTGGCGAAGCGCTCCTTGTCGATGCCGCCGAAGCCGTTCTCCTTCACCCACGGCGTGACCATGTTCTGCTCCAGCACCATTTTGAGGCGCTCGAGCTCCACGTCCTTCTTGGCGACGTCGTTGCGCTTGATGACCGAATCCACGGCGCTCGCCGGATCCTTTACCGTATCATGCACGCCCTTCATGATCGCGCGCAGAAGACCTTTCACGGCTTCGGGCTTCTCCTTCGCGAACTTCTCCGACACGATGATGGCGTTGCCGTAGAGGTCCACGCCGTAATCGCTCATGAGCAGGACGACGATGTCGTCGGCCGGAACGCCGCGGGACTTCAAATTGATATAGGAGGACATGGCGAAGCCGAACACGGCATCGACCTCGCCCTGCGCCAGCATCGGCTCGCGGACAGGAAAGCCCACATTCTCGAACTTCATGCTGGAATCGTCAATTTTGTTGACCGCCTTGAAGATCGGCCATTGCGCAAAGGCGCCATCCGCCGCCGGCGCGCCGAACGTCTTGCCCTGCAGGCTCGAGACCTCCTTGGAGATGCCGCGGCTCTTGCGGCCGATGATCGCGAAGGGCGGGCGATCGTACATCATCATGACCGCCTTGATGTCCGTGCCGGGGTTCTCGTCGCGGAAGCGCACCAGCGAGTTCACGTCGCCGAAGCCCGCATCGTAAGTGCCCGAAGCGACGCGGGAGATCGGCTCGCGGGAACCGGCCGCCGGGTCGATCGTGACATCCAGCCCCTCCGCCTTGAAATAGCCCTTGTCGAGGGCCACGGCGAAGGGAGCTGCCGGACCCTCCCAGCGCCAGTCGAGGGAAAACCGCACGGGCGTCTGCGCCTGCGCAGCGGCGGTGCCGAAAAGCACCACAGCACCGGCCAGAAGCCCCCTGACCCACTGCGCCTTAGTCGAACGTTCCGACACCATCACCATCACCCCTGTTCCGGCCCCGCGACCTGAAAGCCGACCTTGCCTGTTGGTGAACATGCAAGCAGATCGGTGCGCCGGGTCAAGTCCGTTGCCCGGGCAAGCCCGCCCCGAAGGCTCTCATCTGACGAAAAATTGAGCATTCCTTCCTGTCCGGGAGCCCTTGAAGGGTTGAGGCGCCGCCCCCATGTTGGCCGCTGTCGGTGACCGGGCCCCTCTGGCAGGCGAATGAAGCCCTGCGATGTCGGAACCGACGTGGTTCAACAACGGGTTCGGTCATATGCTCGAAGTCTTAGGCTTAAGCTGGCTCGGCACGCCTCTATGGATGTGGCTTGCCTTCCTTGGAATCGTCGTCGCTCTCCTCGTGCTCGACCTCGGCGTGCTGCATCGCAAGCACCATGAGATCGGCGTGCGCGAGAGCCTTCTCATGAGCGCCTTCTACATTACACTCGGCATCGCCTTCGGCGGCTGGGTGTGGTGGTATATCGGCCCCGACGCGGGCATGAACTACCTGACCGGCTTTGCGGTCGAAAAGGCGCTGGCGATGGACAACGTGTTCGTCATCGCCATGATCTTCTCCTTCTTCGCCGTGCCGCGGCTCTATCAGCACCGGGTGCTGTTCTGGGGAATCCTGGGCGTCATCGTCCTGCGTGCGCTGATGATCGGCTTCGGTGCGGCGGTGATCTCCCAGTTCTCGTGGGTGCTCTATCTCTTCGCCGCGTTTCTCATCGGCACGGGCGTGAAGATGCTCGTCTTCTCGGACACGGAATACGACATCGCGAAGAATCCGGTGATCGGCTTCATGCGGCGCCGCTTCAACGTCACGGACGAGCATCACGGCCAGCACTTCTTCGTGAGAATGCCGCATCCCAAGACCGGCAGGCCCGCGTGGTTCATGACGCCGCTCTTCATGGCGCTGGTGCTCGTCGAGATCGCGGACGTGATCTTCGCCGTAGACTCCGTCCCGGCCATCTTCGCCATCACGACGGACCCGTTCATCGTCTACACGTCGAACATCTTCGCGATCCTGGGGCTGCGCGCGCTCTACTTCGCACTTGCGGCCATGGTGCACCGCTTCCACTATCTGAAGTATGCGCTGGCCTTCGTGCTGATCTTCATCGGCTCGAAGATCTTCGTGGCCGATATGCTGGGCCTTGCGAAGATCCCGGCTCCGGTCTCGCTTGGGGTGACCTTCGCCATCCTGGCCGCAGGCGTGGGATGGAGCCTCTGGAAAACGCGCGACGAGGCTCCGGAGGGCGACCGGGTCACCGGCTGACACCGTCCGCATCATCCCCGGGCTTGTCCCGGGGATCCACGCCTTCCTGTCGCGCGGTTCACAAGACGTAGATGGCCGGACCCAATCCGGCCATGACGGCCAGAGCCCCCTCACACCGGCAGCATGCCGTCGCTCTTGACCTCTTCCATCACCGCATAGGTGCGGGTCTCCTTGACGCCCGGCAGCGCCAGAAGGATCTCGCCGAGGAAGTGGCGATAGGCTCCCATGTCGGCGACGCGCGTCTTGACCAGATAGTCGAATCCGCCCGCCACCATGTGGCATTCGAGCACCTCGGGCGCCCGTTTCACGGCTTCCGCGAATTTCTCGAAGACGTCCGGCGTGGTCTTGTCGAGAGAGACCTCCACGAAGACCAGGAGTTCCAGACCGAGCCGATGCGGGTCGAGCCTCGCCCCGAAGCCCGCGATATAGCCGTCCCGCTGCAGGCGCTTCACCCGGTCGCTGGTGGAGGTCGCCGAGAGGCCGACCTTCTCGGCGAGGTCCACCGTGGAAATCCTGCCGTCCTGCTGCAGGAGCTTCAGGATCTTCTTATCGGTCCGGTCGATTTCCGTCATTTACGCGCCCATATGCCAGTTTGACCACGTTCTTTAAGGCAAAACTTATAATATTGCCATCGAAACGCGGCCGTGGACCTCTTATATTCTGCGGAAACCTTCAGAGGCCCGTCATGACCTTCACCCCCAGCATTGCCCTCTCCTTCAATCCACCTTTCGCCGAGGACGATCAGGCGATGGCCGCCCGCCTTCTGGCGAGTTCCCGCCTGACCCCGGAACGGGAGCGCCGCGTCGACGAGCGCGCCACTCGCCTGATCGAGGCCATCCGCGCTAAGGGCGGCGGCCTCGGCGGCGTGGAGGAGATGCTCCGGGAATATGCCCTTTCCACCAAGGAGGGCCTGGCCCTGATGGTGCTGGCGGAAGCCTTGCTGCGGGTGCCCGATGCCGCCACGGCCGACAAGCTCATCGAGGACAAGCTCGGCCAGGCGGATTTCGCGGGCCACGAGGCGAAATCCGATGCCTTCCTGGTCTCGGCCTCGGCCTGGGCGCTCGGCATCACCGCTCGCGTGATCCAGCCGGGCGAGACGCCTGAGAGCATCCTGGGCCAGCTCACGAAGCGCATCGGCCTTCCCACCGTGCGCGCCGCCACCCGCCAAGCCATGCGTGTGATGGGCAATCACTTCGTTCTGGGTCAGACCATCGAAGAAGCCCTCAAGCGGGCCTCCTCCTCCAAGGGCCGCATCTATCGCTATTCCTTCGATATGCTGGGCGAGGGAGCCCGCACGGCGGAAGACGCGCGCCGCTACTTCGAGTCGTACGCCTCGGCCATCGACGCCATCGGCCGCTCGGCGGGCAACGAGCCGCTGCCGAACCGCCCGGGTATTTCCGTCAAGCTCTCGGCGCTGCACCCGCGCTACGAGGCGACGAGCCGCGACCGGGTGATGCGCGAGCTCGTTCCGCTTGTGATCCAGCTCGCGCAGAAGGCGAAGTCCTACGACCTCAACTTCACCATCGATGCCGAAGAGGCCGATCGGCTCGAACTCTCGCTGGAGGTGATCGAGGCCGTGGTCGCCGATCCGTCGCTGGCGGATTGGAAGGGCTTCGGGCTCGCCATTCAGGCTTATCAGAAGCGCGCAGGCTCCGTGATCGACGCAATCGCGGCCATCGCTGAGCGCTACGATCGCCAGATGATGGTGCGCCTCGTGAAGGGCGCCTACTGGGACACCGAGGTGAAGCGCGCTCAGGAGCGCGGGCTCGACGATTATCCGGTCTTCACCCGCAAGGCGATGACGGACCTGCACTATGTCGCCTGCGCCGAGAAGATGCTCAGCTTGCGCCCGCGCATCTATCCGCAATTCGCAACCCACAATGCCCTCACGGTGGCCTCGATTCTCGAACGCGCGGGCGGAACGGAAGGCTACGAGTTCCAGCGCCTGCACGGCATGGGCGAGGCGCTCTATGCGCGCCTTCTGGAAGACAATCCGGGCCTGGCCTGCCGCGCCTATGCGCCGGTCGGCGGCCACCGCGACCTGCTCGCCTATCTGGTGCGCCGCCTGCTCGAGAACGGCGCGAATTCCTCTTTCGTGTCCGTCGCGGCCGACCCGAACGTTCCGGTAGACGCCCTGCTCAAACGTCCGGCCGACATCATCGTCTCCGCCGATCAGGCCCGGCACCCGAAGCTGCCGCTGCCGCGTGATCTCTATGGATCGGAACGCGCCAATTCGAAGGGCGTCGAGTTCGGTCACCGCACGTCTCTCGAGGGATTGCTCGGTGAGATCCGACAAGCGTCCCAGCAGAGTTTCCGAGCCGAGCCGCTCCTCGACGGCAAGGCCGCTTCCGGCGAGACGCGCCCGGTCGTCAGCCCCATCGACGGCACGACGATCGTCGGCCAGGTGACGGAAGCGACCCCGGACGTCGCGGACCGCGCCATGGCCTTGGCCCGCGCGGGCTTCGGCCCCTGGAGCCGCACGGATGCGCAGACCCGCGCCAAGGCTCTGGAACGGGCAGCCGACCTTATGGAGGAGCGCCGCGGCGCGCTGCTGCATCTGCTGCAGACGGAAGCGGGCAAGACTCTCGACGATGCGCTCTCGGAAGTCCGCGAGGCGGTGGATTTCTGCCGCTATTATGCGGTCCAAGGCCGCACGCTCTTCGCCTCCGGCGAGGCGATGCCGGGCCCGACCGGCGAGAGCAACGTGCTTCGCCTTCGCGGGCGTGGCGTGTTCGTGGCGATCTCGCCCTGGAACTTCCCGCTCGCCATCTTCTTGGGACAGGTGAGCGCAGCTCTCATGGCCGGCAACGCGGTCGTTGCGAAGCCTGCCGAGCAGACGCCGCTGATCGCCGACATGGCAGTGCGCATCCTGCACGAGGCCGGCGTGGCCAAGACTGCCCTACACCTCGTTCCCGGCGATGGCCGTGTCGGCGCGCGCCTTGTCGAGCACAAAGACGTGGCTGGTGTCGTGTTCACCGGCTCCACGGAAGTGGCGCGCATCATCAACCGCACCCTGGCGAACAAGGATGCGGCCATCGTTCCTCTGATCGCAGAAACCGGCGGGATCAACGCAATGATCGTCGATGCGACGGCGTTGCCGGAGCAGGTGGCCGACGATGTGGTGATGTCGGCCTTCCGTTCGGCGGGCCAGCGGTGCTCGGCGCTGCGTCTGCTGTGCGTGCAGGAAGACGTGGCGGACCGCATGATCGAGATGATTGCAGGCAATGCCCGGGAGCTGAAACTCGGGGACCCGCGCGACGTGTCGGTCCATGTGGGTCCGGTGATAGACCGCGAGGCCAAGGACAAGCTCGACGCGCACATCGCGGCGATGACGACTGAGGCGAAGGTGCGCTATGCGGGTACGGCGCCCGCGACGGGGACCTTCGTCGCACCGCACATCTTCGAGCTCAACAGGCCTCACGATCTCGCCCAGGAGGTGTTCGGGCCCGTGCTGCACGTGGTGCGCTACAAGGCCAATCGCCTCGAGGACGTGATCCAGGCGATCGAGGGAACGGGATACGGACTGACCCTCGGCGTTCACTCGCGCATCGATGCCACGGTGGACCGCATCGTCAATGCGCTCTCGGTGGGCAACGTCTATGTCAACCGTAACATGATCGGCGCGGTGGTCGGCGTCCAGCCCTTCGGAGGTCATGGCCTGTCCGGGACCGGGCCGAAGGCGGGGGGGCCGCACTACCTTCTGCGTTTTGCGACGGAGCAGACCGTGACGATCAATACGGCCGCCGCCGGCGGCAACGCGAACCTGATCGCCATGGGTGAGTGATCGGGCGCTCTCGTCATCCCCGGCCTTGTGCCGGGGATCCACGCCTTCTGGTGCGATGCTTCAAAGGCGTAGATGGCCTGGTCAAGCCCGGCCATGACGATGCGCGTCAGCATTTACCTTGCAGCAAACGGGAAGCGCCGCACGGCCTCCCACGGTCCACCGAGATACCACCAGAGGTCCAGGCCGATCGCTGTCGCCTGGAAAGGCACGAACGCTTCGGACAGCTCCAGCAGCAGGGCTCTCGCCGTTCGTGGGTCGACGTTGTTCTGAACCGTCACATGCGGCTGATGTTTCTGACGGTCCTGTGGTGTGAGCCAACGCGTCCAAGTCGGTGCGAGGCTGCGACGCAGTTCCGCGAGATCGGGAGAGTGGAGGACGTAGGCAACACCACGCCCGAGGGAGCGCAGGCCTGTGACATCGACGGGAAAGCACCTCAGCGCCGCACATTCCTGCTCGATCCGTTGCTGGATCGCCTCGACCTGCTCCCCGGGCAGACGATGGAATAACGTCAGATGGGCCGGAATAAAGTTCCGCTCCGGAGGAAAGTAACGCCGCCTCTGCTCGTCGAAGAAGGCCGAGGAGCGCTCGTCGAGAGCGAGTGTCAGAATGAGCGGCGTAGCATAGGTCATGAAAAGAAAAACCCGGCTCAAAGCCGGGTTGTTTCAATTCAGTAGTTCAGCGCCGCCTTGGCTTCGCGCAATTGCGCGATGGTCGATTCGGCTGCGTGCTTGGCGGCAGGCTCCGAGGTAGAGTCCCAGATCATCTCCGCCTGGAGGATTTCCTTGTCCAGAACGTCCTGCGTCAGCTCTTCCTCGGGAAGAGCGCGCTCGGCCAGCACGGTCAGACCGTTCTGGTTCACGTCGGCAAAGCCGCCACGGACGAGAACCCGCTTGCCGTTGCCCGGGTTGCTCGTGATGACGAGGAAGCCGGTCTTGAGGGTCGTCATCGTCGGCGCGTGACCGGCGAGAACCGTCATATCGCCTTCGCTCGCAGGCAGGACAACCGCGTCGACGGAGCCTGAGAACAGCACGCGCTCGGGAGAGACGAGTTCGAAATTGAAGGTGGCCATCTGAGCTTCTCGTCATCCGTCCGCTCTCGATGGGAGCGGTCCGGGATCGTTGGAGACAGGCTGGAAAAGCGAGTCCCGGAGCGTGCAGGCACGCTCCGGGACGAGCCTTCGTTCAATTAAGCAGCTTCAGCCGCGAGGCGCTGGGCCTTCTCGACCGCTTCCTCGATGGTGCCGACCATGTAGAAGGCGGCCTCCGGGAGGTGATCGTACTGACCGTCGACGAGGCCCTTGAAGCCCTTGATGGTGTCTTCAAGCGCGACGAGCTTGCCGGGCGAGCCGGTGAACACTTCCGCCACGTGGAAGGGCTGCGACAGGAAGCGCTCGATCTTGCGGGCGCGGGCGACGGTGAGCTTGTCCTCTTCGGAGAGCTCGTCCATGCCCAGGATCGCGATGATGTCCTGGAGCGCCTTGTAGCGCTGCAGCACCTGCTGGACCTGACGGGCGACGTTGTAGTGCTCCTCGCCGACAATGGCGGCGGACAGCATGCGCGAGGTCGAGTCGAGCGGGTCCACGGCCGGGTAGATGCCCTTCTCGGCGATCGAACGCGACAGCACGGTCGTGGCGTCGAGGTGGGCGAAGGAGGTCGCCGGGGCGGGATCGGTCAGGTCGTCGGCGGGCACGTAGATGGCCTGCACCGAGGTGATCGAACCCTTGGTCGTGGTGGTGATACGCTCCTGCAGAGCGCCCATGTCGGTGGAGAGCGTCGGCTGATAGCCCACGGCCGAAGGAATACGGCCGAGAAGCGCCGACACCTCGGAGCCCGCCTGGGTGAAGCGGAAGATGTTGTCGACGAAGAACAGCACGTCCTGACCCTGGTCGCGGAAGTGCTCGGCGACGGTGAGACCCGTCAGAGCGACGCGGGCGCGGGCGCCCGGAGGCTCGTTCATCTGGCCGTACACGAGCGCGCACTTGGAGCCGGCGGCCGAGCCGTTGTTCTCGGCCGGGTTCACGTTCACGCGGGACTCGATCATCTCGTGATAGAGGTCGTTGCCCTCGCGGGTACGCTCGCCGACGCCGGCGAAGACGGAGTAGCCGCCGTGCGCCTTCGCGACGTTGTTGATGAGCTCCATGATCAGAACGGTCTTGCCGACGCCGGCGCCGCCGAAGAGGCCGATCTTACCGCCCTTGGCGTAGGGAGCGAGCAGGTCGACGACCTTGATGCCCGTCACGAGGATCTGACCCTCGGTGGACTGCTCGGCGTAAGAAGGAGCGGGCTGGTGGATGGCGCGCTGGGCTTCGCCGGTGATGGGGCCAGCCTCGTCCACCGGCTCGCCGATGACGTTCATGATGCGGCCGAGTGTGGCCGCGCCGACCGGAACCGAGATCGGAGCGCCGGTGTCGAAGACTTCCTGGCCGCGCACCAGACCTTCGGAGGTGTCCATGGCGATGCAGCGCACCGTGTTCTCGCCGAGCTGCTGCGAGACTTCGAGCACCAGGCGGTTACCCTGGTTGGTGGTCTCGAGAGCGTTGAGGATCTCGGGGAGATGGCCTTCGAACTGCACGTCGACGACGGCGCCGATGACCTGCGTGATGTGGCCGACATTCTTGCCGGCGGTAGCGGTGTTAGCCATGTGAGGCTCCTCTCGGATTCGTCAGAGCGCCTCGGCGCCCGAAATGATTTCGATCAGTTCCTTGGTGATCATCGCCTGACGCGACCGGTTGTAGGTCATCGTCTGCTTCTTGATCATCTCGCCCGCGTTGCGGGTCGCGTTGTCCATGGCGCTCATGCGGGCGCCCTGTTCGGAAGCGACGTTCTCCAGAAGCGCGCGGAAGATCTGCACGGTCAGATTGCGCGGCAGGAGCGTCGTCAGGATCTCGCCCTCGGCGGGCTCGTAATCGTAGACGGCGTCGGATGCAGTGCCGGTTGCCTCGATCTGAGCGGGAATGATCTGCTGCGCCGTCGGGATCTGCGCGATCACGGAGCGGAAGCGCGAGTAGAACAGGGTCGCCACGTCGAACTCGCCGGCTTCGAAGCGCGCGAGCACCTTCTGGGCGATCATGTCACCCTGTTCGAACCCGATCTGACGCACGGAGCGCAGGTCGATCAACTCGATGATCTGCTCGGCGAACTGACGACGCAGAATGTCGTAGCCCTTCTTGCCGACGCAGATGATCTTGACCGTCTTGCCTTCGGCGAGAAGCCGATTGGCATGGTCGCGAGCCAAACGCGCGATCGAGGAGTTGAACGCGCCGCACAGGCCGCGCTCGGCCGTGCAGACGATCAGGAGATGAACCCGATCGGCGCCCGTTCCGGCGAGCAGACGCGGCGTCTCGGGCCCGACCGTGATGCCGGACGCGAGATTGCCGAGCACCGTAGCCATACGCTCCGCGTAGGGACGCGCGGCCTCCGCCGCGGTCTGCGCGCGGCGCAGCTTCGCGGCGGCGACCATCTGCATGGCCTTGGTGATCTTCTGCGTCGCCTTGACCGAGGCGATGCGGTTACGAAGGTCTTTCAAGCTCGGCATCGAGCGGCCCTACCCTCTCCGGAATTCCGGCTGGATCTTACGAGAACGACTTGGCGAAGGTCTGGACGACGTCCTTGAGCTTCGCTTCGGTGTCGCTCGACAGGTCCTTGGAAGCGCGGATCGATTCCAGGATGTCGGCGTGCTTGCCGCGCAGGAGCGCCAGGAGACCGTCCTCGAAGGCGCGCACGCGGTTGAGCGGCAGGCTGTCGAGGTAGCCGTTGACGCCGGCGTAGATCACGGCGACCTGCTCTTCCATCTTCAGCGGCGAGAACTGCGGCTGCTTCAGGAGTTCGGTCAGACGCGAGCCGCGGTTCAGGAGGCGCTGCGTGGTGGCGTCGAGATCGGAGCCGAACTGAGCGAAGGCCGCCATCTCGCGGTACTGCGCCAGCTCGCCCTTGATCTTGCCAGCGACCTTCTTCATCGCCTTCGTCTGGGCCGAGGAGCCCACACGCGACACCGAGAGGCCGACGTTCACGGCCGGACGGATGCCCTGGTAGAACAGATCCGTCTCGAGGAAGATCTGGCCGTCGGTGATCGAGATCACGTTGGTCGGGATGTAGGCCGACACGTCGTTCGCCTGCGTCTCGATGATCGGCAGAGCGGTGAGCGAGCCCGCGCCCTGGCTGTCGTTCAGCTTCGCGGCGCGCTCCAGCAGGCGGGAGTGCAGATAGAACACGTCGCCCGGATAAGCCTCGCGGCCCGGAGGACGGCGCAGCAGCAACGACATCTGACGATAGGCGACGGCCTGCTTGGACAGGTCGTCATACACGATCACGGCATGCATGCCGTTGTCGCGGAAGAACTCGCCCATGGCGCAGCCGGCGAAGGGAGCCAGATACTGCATCGGCGCGGGATCCGAAGCGGTCGCGGCGACGATGATGGAATATTCCAGCGCGCCGTTCTCTTCCAGAGCCTTCACGAACTGGGCGACCGTGGAGCGCTTCTGGCCGATGGCCACATAGACACAGTACAGCTTTTGCGACTCGTCGTTGCCCTGGTTCAGCGGCTTCTGGTTCAGGATCGTGTCGAGCGCGATCGCGGTCTTGCCGGTCTGACGGTCACCGATGATCAGCTCGCGCTGGCCACGGCCGACCGGGATGAGGGCGTCGATGGCCTTGAGGCCGGTCGCCATCGGCTCGTGCACCGACTTGCGCGGGATGATGCCGGGAGCCTTCACGTCGACGCGGCGGCGCTCGGTGAACTCGATCGGGCCCTTGCCGTCGATCGGGTTACCCAGCGCGTCGACGACGCGGCCGAGGAGACCCTTGCCGACCGGCACGTCCACGATGGCGCCCGTGCGCTTCACGGTCTGGCCTTCGGCGATCTCGCGGTCGGAACCGAAGATCACGACGCCGACATTGTCGGTTTCGAGGTTGAGGGCCATGCCGCGCACGCCGCTCTCGAATTCGACCATCTCACCGGCCTGGACCTTGTCGAGGCCGTAGCAACGGGCAATACCGTCACCGACGGACAGGACCTGACCGACTTCGGTGACTTCAGCCTCGGTGCCGAAGTTCTTGATCTGCTCTTTGAGAATCGCGGAGATCTCAGCGGCTCGAATGTCCATCAGCGGACCTCTTTCATCGCTAGACGAATGGAATTGAGTTTGGTGCGCACCGAGGCATCCACCATGCGGGAGCCCATCTTCACGATGAGGCCGCCGATGAGGCTCGGGTCGATTTTGACGTCGACAGCGACGTCGGCCTTGGCGACGTCGCGCAGCGCCGCCTTGATTTCGTTGAGAACGGCGTCAGACGGCGTCTCGGCCAGGGTCACCTGGGCCCGAACGATCCCCTTCGCGTCGGACACGAAGCCCTGATACGCGCGGATCATGTCCGGAAGGGCGAAGAGGCGACGCTTGGAGGCCACCAGGCGGATAAAGTTGCCCACCAGGCCTGCGATGCCGGCCTTCGCGAGGATGGCATCCATCGCGCGGGACTGCTCTTCAGCCGTGAAAACAGGATTGCGGATCAGGCGCTGCAGGTCTTCGCTGCCCCGGATCATCTCTTCGAAGCGGCCGAGGTCGCCGGCGACGGCGTCCACGGCATTGGCCTCCCGAGCGAGCTCGAACAGCGCCGATGCATAGCGCAACGCTACGCCCGACAGGAGGGGTCCTTCTTGCGAACCGCTTTGCGCCACGTAATCGTCTCTCTCAAGTTACGGGTTTCTCACCGGCGAGCTTTGAAACAAGCTGTCGGGAAACCCGTCAGGTCGATGGAAGTGAGCCTTAGGCGGGACCGTCTCCGCCCACAGGCGGGGGTGCACTAGCATGGGTTTTCCCAGGACGCAAGGCGAGCTGAGCCAGGAGCGGCCTGTAAAAATTCGGTGAAGCCGTCCGTGAGCGCGGCTCCGAAGCGGAATGCGCTTGAGGGCAAGGTCAGAGCTCCAGGACGGCCACCTCGCAATTGCCGAGGTATTGGCCGGTGAGCCGGCTGAAGAAGGTGCCGTGCCCGACGACGGCGATCATCCGCTCCGGGCGGCCTTCGAGCCAGCTCCGGAACTGTTCGACCCGCCCCTCGAAGATGTGGCCGGGCTCGTAGACGAAGCCCCGCGGGTCCGGCTCGCCCTCGTTGTGCCACCAGACCTCGTCCAGATGATCGAAGGAAAGGTGCGGGAAGTCCTGACGCAGCAGGGCCGGCGCGCGCCCCACGTCGCAGCTGCTCTCCAGATGCTCCCTGTGAAGGCATTCCACATGGATCGGAGGTGCCGCCGGATGTTCGCCGAACAGCCCCAGTGTGGTCTGGATCGCCCGGGTGAGCGGCGTGGTGATGACGAGCTCGTAAGAGTACCGGCGCAGCTCCCGGGCCCGCTCCTGCACCTGACTGAGGCCGAGCTCGGTCAGCGGCGCATCGAAATGCAGCGGATCCTCGCCGGTCTCGGCGAAATGGGCGTTGAAGGTGGATTGGCCGTGACGGATGCAGTGAACGATCTTGGACATGGTCTCCTCTCGCTAAACCATCGGGTCTCAATGTGGAATCCACTTTTTCAGGTCCATCCGATGCTCTTTTTCAAGCCGGCACCGGGCCGAAAGCCGGGACCGCTTATCCGCTCGATACTCCGACCACAAGAGCGCCTCCCGATCGATCCGATTGAGATACTCCGTCGCAGATCTCCCTTTGCGCCCTTGAGAAGCTGAGGCCGGACGACACCATTAACGCATGGTTAACGCCAGGAGCCCCCCATGCGCCTGTTCGCCGGCTTCACCCTGCTCGCCTTGGGTTTGTTCTGGAGCTATCCTTTCCTGGCTCCGGTCTTGACCCCGGAGATCGCAAGGGCCGTGCGCTCGACCGTTGCATCTGCGCCGGCGATTCCGGAGCCCCCTGTCCTCGTGCTCGCGCCGACGGACGTCCGGGCGCAGCCCGGCGAGACCGCCCGCTGAGCCTTACAGAAAACTCTGGGGATCCACGTCGATAGAAACGCGGGTGTTGCCCTTGGCCTTGGGACAGCGGGCCATCCAGGAGCGCAGATAGCCCTGGAGATCGACCTCCCGCTCCGTCTTGACCAGCAGCCTGTAGCGATAACGCCCCCGGATCAGCGCGAGCGGCGCCTCGGCGGGCCCGAGCACCATGACTCCTGGGGGAGGCTCCGCCACCAGGGCCATGGCCCGGGCATGGGCCTCGGCGACCGCCCGGTCCTCCGCCGAGATGATCAGTGACGCGAGCCGCCCGAAGGGGGGCAGCCCCGCCATCTCGCGGACACGGGTCTCCTCCTCGTAGAATCGCTCCGCATCGCCGGAAACCAGGGCGGCGATCACCGGATGGTCCGGCTGCCATGTCTGGACGAGGGCCCTGCCCGGCTTCTCGCCGCGCCCGGCGCGGCCCGTCACCTGCTGCAGCATCTGGAAGGTCCGCTCGGCGGCGCGCGGATCGCCGGAGGTGAGGCCGATATCAGCGTCCAGCACGCCGACCAGGGTCATGAGCGGAAAGTTATGCCCCTTCGCGACGAGCTGCGTGCCGATGACGATGTCGACCTCCCCGGCCGCGATGGCGGCCAGCTCTGTCCGCAGCCGCTCGGTGCCGCCGGGAAAGTCGCTGGAGAGCACGATGGAACGCTTGTCGGGAAAGAGCTCGGCCACCTCCTCGGCGATCCGCTCCACGCCAGGGCCGCAGGGCACCAGCGAATCGATGCTGCCGCATTCCACGCAGGCCTGCGGCGTGCGCTCCACATGGCCGCAATGGTGGCACACGAGGGCGCGCCTGAAGCGGTGCTCCACGAGCCAGGCCGAGCAGTTCGGGCATTCGTAGCGGTGGGCGCAGGCACGGCAGAGGGTGAGCGGCGCATAGCCGCGCCTATTGAGGAAAAGCAGCGCCTGCTCGCCGCGTCCAAGGGTTTCCTCTACGGAGGCAACGAGCGTCGGCGAGAGCCAGCGCCCTTTCGGGACCTGCTCGCGACGCAGATCCACGGCGCGGATCTGCGGCATCGAGCGCCCGCCGAATCGCTCCGGCAGCTTGACGTGACGATAGCGCCCGCGTTCCACGTTCACCCGGCTCTCGATGGACGGCGTGGCCGAGGCCAGGACTACCGTGGCGTTGTCGATCTTGCCTCGCACCACCGCCATGTCGCGGGCGTGGTAATGCACGCCGTCATCCTGCTTGTAGGCGGTCTCGTGCTCCTCATCGACCACGATGAGCGAGAGATCGGCATAGGGCAGGAACAGGGCCGAGCGCGCGCCCGCCACCACCTTGACCTCGCCCGAGGCGATGGCAGCGTAAAGCCGCTCGCGCTTGCGGCCGGTGACGCCCGAATGCCAGGTCGCCGGCTTGACCCCGAAACGCGCGGCGAAACGGTCGAGGAACTGCGCGGTGAGAGCAATTTCCGGCATGAGGATGAGGGCCTGCCGGCCTGCCCGCACGGCCTCGGCCACGGCCTCGAAATAAACCTCCGTCTTGCCGGAGCCTGTCACGCCTTCGAGCAGGATGACGGGCGGGTGCTCCTCCCCCATGGCGGCGACGAGCTCCTTCGCGGCCTCGCCCTGGCCATCGGAGAGCGTGGTGTCGCCGAAATCAGGGTTGGGGAGTCCGGCCACCGGCTCTTGCAAAAGCGTCAGGGTTTCGAGGACGCCCTCATCGATGAGCCCGTCGATGACGCTGGCGCTGACGCCCGCAGCATGGGCAAGCTCGCTCTTGAGGCGTACGACACCGTCCTGCGCGACCTCGATGACCTTCTGCCGCGCGGGAGTCATGCGTTTGGGCCGGCTCTCGGTGAGCCTGACGCCCACGCGCACGACATCCGCGCGGTCCGGATCGGGAAATTTCAGGCTCATGGCGAGCGCGGAGCCCTTCGGCGACAGCGTGTACCAGGACACCCAGTCGATGAACTTGCGCATCTGAGGGGACAGATTCGGCCCTTCGAGAACCCCCGTCACCTTCTTGAAATTGGCGCCCTGCCCTTCGCGCAGCGACCAGACCACCCCTGCGACCTCCCGTGTCGCGAGCGGCACCTGCACCACATCGCCCTCCTCGAGAGCGAGGTCGTCCGGCACGGCATAGGAATAGGCCGTGTCCAGCGCCAGCGGGATGAGGACATCGGCGATCTTGGAGGCCATCAGGGAGAGACCATGTCCTTCGCGTTCATCGGGTCGAGATGCTTAGACCCGATTTTCCCTCTCGAAGGCAAGCATGGTCCAGCTCACGTCCTCGCGCCCCAGCATGTCGGCGAACTCGCCATTCCGCAGAAGAGCCAGGCCGGATGTGCCCGCCGCTGCGATCAGCGGGTCGATCGGAATGGAGAACATGCGGCGCCCCGGCGGCACTGGCCCCTTTCTCACGGTCATGAACAGCCGACCGCCTGGCGCGAGAAGAGCGGCTACGCGCGGAAGCGCCCTCTCCCGCTCCTCCTCGTCGAGATGCATCCACACCGCCGTCATCAGGATGAGATCGAAGCGAATATCCCCGGCATGAAGCCCTGCGAGATCGGGGAGCGCATCATCGGTCCATGTGATGGCGGGAGACGGATGGAGCCTTCGGGCGTGGGCACGCAGTTCCGCCGTGGGCTCTGCCGCATGAACGCGAAATCCCCTGGTGGCCAGCGCGGCCGCGTCTCGGCCGGTTCCCGCGCCGATGTCCAGGGCGCGGCCGCCCTGCGGAAGGAGGTCGAGAAGCGGGCGGTAAATGTCCTCGAACGTGATGCTCTCATAGGCTTCGACCAGCGAATCCGCGGCCTCGGCGTAGCCTGCTATTCCCGGCACGGGCGTATTCACGCTTTTCAAACATTTTCTCCGTCGTTTCCGATGCCTGACCGGGTGTTGTTTCGTTTCAGAACCCAGTGGAGGCGCCGTTTCATCTTTTGGCAAGGGGGAGCGGCCATATTTGCGCTCATGGCAACGGCACAGACGCAGACATCGGAGATCGACCTCGTCCTGCCCGGCGCGGAGGATACCCGCCGGGAGGTGATGGCATGGCTCAATTCCCTCGCCAAGGAGCGGCGGCTCTCGCCCAAGACCGTGGAGGCCTATGGCCGGGACCTGCGGCAGTTCGTGACCTTCCTCACGGAGCATCTGGGCGAGAAGCCGTCCATCAGGGGCATCCTCGGCCTGAAACCGCTCGATATCCGCTCGTTTCTCGCCGCCCGCCGCATGGAGGCGGTGGGGAGCCGCTCGCTCATGCGCCAGCTCGCGGCCCTGCGCTCCTTCGCGCGGCATCTCGAGCGGGAGGGCCATGGCACGGCCTCCGCCTTCGCGGCGATTCGCTCTCCCAAGGTGGACAAGAACCTGCCGCGCCCCCTCTCCGCCTCTTCCGCCGTGGCGGTGACGGACAAGGAGACGCGCGCCTCCGAGGCGCGCAAGCCCTGGATCCTGGCGCGCGACGCCGCCGTGCTGTCGCTCCTCTATGGCGCGGGCCTGCGCATTTCCGAGGCGCTCGGCCTTCAGCGCCGCGACGCGCCCGTGAACGGCGTCGATTCGATCACGGTGACGGGCAAGGGCGGCAAGATGCGCAGCGTTCCCGTGATTCCGCCGATCCAGCGGGCGGTGGAGGAGTACCTGCACCTTTGCCCCTATGCGATCCCGCCGGAGGGCCCGCTCTTCGTCGGCGCGCGCGGCGGACCGCTGTCGCCCCGCATCATTCAGCTCGCTGTGGAGGAATTGCGCGGCGCTCTGGGACTTCCCGACAGCGCGACGCCGCACGCCCTGCGCCATTCCTTCGCCACGCACCTTCTCGCCAAGGGGGGCGATCTGCGGGGGATCCAGGAGCTTCTGGGCCACGCCTCGCTCTCGACGACGCAGCTCTATACGAAGGTGGATGCGGCGCGGCTGATGGATGCCTTCAACGCGGCGCATCCGAGGGCGCGGGTGAAATAGCCTCCCGCGCTCTGCCATCGGTTTCTAGCGCATCGTGCGGAAAAGTGGATCCGGTTTTCGCTGCGCGGCCCGCTGGGTCCGCGCCCCACGATGCGCTCATCCAAGAAGGGAGCATCGGATCGATCCCAAAAGTGCAAATCCACTTTTGGGTCCGATGTTCTAGGGGGAAGACGGGGATGGCCGGAACGGGCCCGGCCATGACGCCGTGTGCGTGAAGCCCTACTCCGCCGCCACGACCGCCTCGGCCAGCAACTGGCGCGCGGCGGGGCCGATATCGCCCTTCGTCCAATGCGGGCGGCAGACGGAGACGTAGCGGCTTTCGCCGCCGACCTCGATCACGGGACCGGAGCGCACCGGCTCGCCGTTGGGGTCGAACTTCAGGATCATCGTGGCCTTGCGGCCGCAATGACAGAGCTGCTTGATTTCCTGAAAGTCGTCGGCCAGGGCCATCATCGTCTGGATCGCCTCGCTGAACAGCGTGCCGTACACGTTGTTCTTGAGGCCATAGGCCATGACCGGGATGCCGAGCTCATCGACGATCCAGGCGAGCTGGCGGACCTGGTCCGCCGTCATGAACTGCACCTCGTCGATGAGGACCGCCGTCACCTTCCTTCGGGCGTGCTCCGCCGCCACGATGGCGTCGACGGCCTCGTCCTTCCTCAGAACCGTCGCATCGGCTTCGATGCCGATGCGCGATTTCACCTTGCCGACGCCGAAGCGGTCGTCGATCGGGCTCGTGAACAACAGCACGTAGCCGCCGTTCTCGATGTAGTTGTGACGGACCTGCAGGAGATGCGTGGTCTTTCCTGCGTTCATCACCGAGTAGAGGAAGTGAAGTTTTGCCATGAATCCATATTACATATGGATGGCGCGCTTCTCCACCGCCAACGCCGCTTCCTTCACAGCTTCCGCGAGCGTCGGATGCGCGTGGCAGGTGCGGGCGATGTCCTCGGAGGAGGCCCCGAACTCCATGGCGATGGCGGCCTCGTGAATGAGGTTGCCGGCCTCGGGGCCGATGATGTGCACGCCGAGCACCTTGTCGGAGGAAGCATCCGCCAGGATCTTCACGAAACCGTCCGTAGTGCGGTTCACCTTGGCGCGGCCGTTCGCCGTGAAGGGGAACTTGCCGACATTGTACGCGACACCGGCGGCTTTCAGCTCTTCTTCCGTCTTGCCGACGGAGGCGACCTCGGGGAACGTGTAGACCACGCTCGGGATCACGTCGTAGTTCACGTGGCCAGCCTTGCCGGCGAGGATCTCGGCCACCGCGACGCCCTCGTCCTCCGCCTTGTGCGCGAGCATAGGGCCCGCAATCACGTCGCCGATGGCGTAGATGCCCGTGACGTTGGTGGCGAAATGCGCGTCGGTCTGAATACGGCCGCGGCTGTCGAGCTGGACGCCCACGCGGTCGAGGCCGAGGCCCTGCGTATAGGGCACGCGGCCCACGGCCACGAGCACCACGTCGGCCTCGATGGTCTCGGCCGCGCCGCCGGCGGCGGGCTCATAGGTGAGCGTCGCGCCCTTGGCGGTCTTCGCGACGCCGGTGACCTTCGCGCCGAGCTTGAACTGGAAGCCCTGCTTGGAGAGGATGCGCTGGAAGTTCTTGGCGACCTCGCCGTCCATGCCGGGCAGGATGCGGTCGAGATATTCCACCACGATGACCTCGGCGCCGAGGCGACGCCAGACGGAGCCGAGTTCGAGGCCGATCACGCCCGCGCCGATCACCACGAGGCGCTTCGGAACGTTGTCGAGTTCCAGCGCTCCGGTGGAGGAGACCACCACCTTCTCGTCGATCTCGATACCGGGCAGCCGCGTCACGTCAGAGCCCGTGGCGATGAGGATGTTCTTGGTCTGGAGGATCTGGTTGGAACCGTCCTCGCCCGTCACCTCCACCTGGCCGACGGCGGCGATGCGCGCCGTGCCGTGGAAGGCGTCGATCTTGTTCTTCTTCAGCAGGAACTCGACGCCCTTGGTGTTGCCGTCGACGCCCTCCTGCTTGAAAGACTGCATCGTCTTCAGGTCGAGCTTGGGCGCACCGACGCCGATGCCGAGTCCGGCGAAGTGGTCACGCGCGTCCTCGAACATGTGCGAGGCATGGAGCAGCGCCTTCGAGGGAATGCAGCCCACGTTGAGGCAGGTGCCGCCATGGGTCTTGCGCTTTTCGACGACGGCGGTCTTGAGGCCGAGCTGCGCGGCGCGGATGGCGGCCACGTAGCCGCCGGGGCCGGTGCCGATGACGATGAGATCGTAGGACATGGGAGTCATCCCCTTGAACGTCGTGGCCGGGCTTGTCCCGGCCGTCCACGTGTTTGGGACAGCCGCCCGGCTCAGAAGGCGTGGATGCCCGGCTCAGGGCCGGGCATGACGAGATATGTCGATTACAGGTCCAGGACGAGGCGAGCCGGATCCTCGAGAGCGTCCTTGACGCGCACGAGGAAAGTCACGGCTTCCTTGCCGTCCACGATGCGGTGATCGTAGGAGAGAGCCAGATACATCATCGGGCGCACGACCACCTGGCCGTTGCGGACCACCGGACGCTCCTCGATGCGGTGCATGCCGAGGATGCCCGATTGCGGCGCGTTGAGGATCGGCGTCGACATGAGCGAGCCGTAGATGCCGCCGTTGGTGATGGTGAAGGTGCCGCCCTGCATCTCGTCGATGCCGAGCTTGCCGTCACGGGCGCGGCGTCCGAAATCGGCGATGGTCTTCTCGATGCCGGCGACCGAGAGCAAATCCGCATCGCGCACCACCGGAACCACGAGGCCCTTCTCGGTGCCGACGGCGATGCCGATGTGGTAGTAGTTCTTGTAGACGAGGTCCTGGCCGTCGATCTCGGCATTCACCGCCGGAACGTCCTTCAGGGCCTGAATCACGGCCTTGGTGAAGAAGCCCATGAAACCGAGCTTCGTGCCGTGCTTCTTCTCGAACACGTCCTTGTACTGGCTGCGCAGGTTCATCACCGCGCTCATGTCCACGTCATTGAACGTGGTGAGCATGGCGGCGGTGTTCTGCGCGTCCTTCAGGCGGCGCGCGATGGTCTGGCGCAGCTTCGTCATGCGCACGCGCTCTTCGCGCTCGGCATCGACCGGAGCGGAGGGAGCACGCACGGAAACCGGAGCGGCAGGCGCGGGAGCGGCAGCGCCCGTGGCGATCGCAGCGAGCATGTCGCCCTTCGTCACGCGGCCGTCCTTGCCGGAGCCGGGAACGTTCGACGGGCTGACGCCGCTCTCCGCGGCCAGACGGGCCACGGCGGGACCGTGATCCTTAGCAGTTCCGGGAGCAGCCGGGGCCGGAGCTGAAACGGCGGGAGCCGGAGCAGCGGCCTTGGGAGCCTCGGCCTTCGGGGCAGCGGCGGGAGCGGCTGCTGCCGCAGCGCCGCCTTCGACGATGGAGCCGAGCACCGCGCCGGGCGAAACCGTCTCGCCGTCCTTGGCGACGATCTCGCCGAGGGTGCCGCTCGCGGGGGCATTGACCTCGAGGGTGACCTTGTCGGTCTCGAGTTCGAGAACGGGCTCGTCGGCCTTCACGGGATCGCCGGGCTTCTTGAACCAGCGGCCGATGGTGGCCTCTGAAACGGATTCGCCGAGGGTGGGTACGCGGATTTCGGTTGCCATGTTCGTTCTAGTCTTCTCGGGCGTGCCTGGGCACGGGGAATGGGTGAGAGCCTTCGCGGGGTTAAGCCGCGAAAGCCTCGTCGAGGAATGCCTGGAGCTGGGCCAGATGCTTGGACATCAGGCCGGTGGCGGTGGCGGCGGAGGCGGGGCGGCCCACATAGCGCGGACGGTCCACCTTGGAGCCTGCCGTCTTGAGCACCCATTCGAGATAGGGCTCGACGAAGGTCCAGGAGCCCATGTTCTTGGGCTCTTCCTGACACCACACCACGTCCGCCTTCTTGAAGCGCGAGAGCTCGGCCGCCAGCGACTTCGCCGGGAACGGATAGAGCTGCTCGACGCGCAGCAGGTAGACGTCGTCGATGCCCCGCTTCTCGCGCTCTTCGAGCAGGTCGTAATAGACCTTGCCCGTGCAGATCACGACGCGCCGGATCTTGTCGTCCTTCACCAGCTTGATGCCGTCACGGCCCGTCTGCGCGTCGTCCTGCAGGACGCGATGGAAGGACGTGCCCTCCGAGATCGTGGCGAGCGTCGAGGTGCAGCGCTTGTGGCGCAGCAGGCTCTTCGGCGTCATCAGGATCAGCGGCTTGCGGAAGTCGCGCTTCAGCTGACGGCGCAGGATGTGGAAGTAGTTGGCGGGCGTCGAGCAATAGGCCACCTGCATGTTGTCCTCGGCGCACATCTGGAGATAGCGCTCCAGACGGGCGGAAGAATGCTCGGGGCCCTGGCCCTCGTAGCCGTGCGGCAGAAGGCAGACGAGACCCGACATGCGCAGCCACTTGCGCTCGCCCGACGAGATGAACTGGTCGAACACCACCTGCGCGCCGTTGGCGAAGTCGCCGAACTGCGCTTCCCACAGGGTCAGCGCGTTGGGCTCGGAGAGGGTGTAGCCGTACTCGAAGCCCAGCACCGCCTCTTCCGAGAGCATCGAGTTGATGACCTCGTAGCGGGCCTGGTTCTCGCTGATGTGGTTGAGGTTGGTGTAGCGCTCCTCGTTCTCCTGGTCGGTGAGAACCGAGTGGCGCTGCGAGAAGGTGCCGCGCTCGCAATCCTGACCGGACAGGCGCACGCGATGGCCTTCGACGAGCAGCGAACCGAAGGCGAGCGCCTCGGCCATGGCCCAATCGATTCCCTCGCCGGTTTCCAGCATCTTCTTGCGGTTGTCGAGGAAGCGCTGGATCGTGCGGTGGACGTGGAAGCCCTCCGGAACCGTGGTCAGCGCCTTGCCGATCTGCTGCAGGGTCGCGGCGGACACGCCCGTCTTGCCGCGGCGCGGATCGTCCTGATCCTCGCGCACGGCCTTGAGGCCCGACCAGCGGCCGTCGAGCCAGTCGGCCTTGTTGGGCTTGTAATTGGACGCGATGTCGAACTCGGCGTCGAGCTTGGAGCGCCAGCTGTTCTTCATCTCCTCGAGGTCGGCCTCCGTGACGACTCCCTCGTCGAGGAGCTTCTTGGAATAGACCTCCGTGATCGACGGATGCGACCGGATCTTGCGGTACATCAGCGGCTGCGTGAACGACGGCTCGTCGCCTTCGTTGTGGCCGAAGCGGCGGTAGCAGAACATGTCGATGACGACGGGCTTCTGGAAGCGCTGACGGTACTCGGTCGCGACCTTCGCAGCGAACACCACCGCCTCCGGATCATCGCCGTTCACGTGGAAGATCGGCGCCTCGACCATCTTGGCCACGTCGGACGGGTACGGCGAGGAGCGCGAGAAGCGCGGATCCGTCGTGAAGCCGATCTGGTTGTTGATGATGAAGTGGATCGATCCGCCGGTACGGTGACCGCGCAGGCCGGACAGGCCCAGGCATTCCGCCACGACGCCCTGGCCCGCGAAGGCCGCGTCGCCGTGGATGAGGAGCGGCATCACCGCGGTGCGGTTGTCGGGCGTGCAGCCGTGCTGGTCCTGCTTGGCGCGAACCTTGCCGAGCACCACGGGATCGACGATCTCGAGGTGCGAGGGGTTGGCGGTGAGCGACAGGTGGACGTTGTTGCCGTCGAAGGTGCGATCCGAGGAAGCGCCGAGATGGTACTTCACGTCGCCGGAGCCCTCCACGTCGTCGGGCGCGAAGGAGCCGCCCTTGAATTCGTGGAACAGGGCGCGGTGCGGCTTGCCCATCACCTGCGTGAGAACGTTGAGACGGCCACGGTGGGCCATGCCGAGCACGATCTCCTGCACGCCGAGATTGCCGCCGCGCTTTATGATCTGCTCGAGCGCCGGAATGAGCGACTCGCTGCCATCGAGGCCGAAGCGCTTCGTGCCGGTGTATTTGAGATCGAGAAACTTCTCGAAGCCCTCGGCCTCCACGAGCTTGTTGAGGATGGCGCGCTTGCCTTCCTTCGTGAAGGTGATCTCCTTGTCGGGTCCCTCGATGCGCTCCTGGATCCAGGCCTTTTCGACCGGATCGGAGATGTGCATGAACTCGACGCCGAGGGTCTGGCAATAGGTGCGCTCGAGGATGGCGACGATCTCGCGGATCGTGCCGAACTCGAGGCCGAGCACGTTGTCGAGGAAGATCTTGCGATCCCAGTCGGCTTCCGTGAAGCCGTAATGGGACGGATGCAGCTCCTCGTCGCTCGGACGCGGGTTGATGCCGAGCGGGTCGAGCTTCGCATGAAGATGGCCGCGCACCCGGTAGGAGCGGATCAGCATGATGGCGCGCACGGAATCGCGGGTCGCCTGCTGCACGTCGGCCTGGCTGATCTCGGCGCCCTTGGCCTGAGCCTTCGCCTTGATCTTGTCGCCGACGGCCTTCTCGACCTGGGCCCAGTTGCCGTCGAGGGCGGAAATCAATTCGCCATTGGCGTGGATCGGCCAGTTCGGCTTCTCCCAGGAAGGACCCTTGGCCGCCTTCTCGACAGCCTGCTTGTCGTCCTTCAACGCGCCGAAGAACGCCTGCCACTCGGCATCGACCGAGGACGGATCCTTCTCATAGCGGGCTTGAAGCTCCTCGATATAGGACGCGTTGGCCCCATAGAGGAAAGCGGTGTTCAGGAAGTTTTCGTTGGCGTCTTGGCGTGCCATGGCAACCTACAATCCAGAAAGCTGATCGGCCGCCCCGACAGCGGGGCGGCCAGTTCTTGTTATTGACCCTTGAGAACCTCGACGAGCGTCTTGCCGAGGCGGGCTGGGGATGGCGACACGCGGATGCCCGCAGCTTCCATGGCGGCGATCTTGTCTTCCGCGCCGCCCTTGCCGCCGGAGATGATCGCGCCGGCATGGCCCATGCGGCGTCCGGGAGGCGCCGTCCGGCCGGCGATGAAGCCGACCATCGGCTTCTTGCGGCCCTTCTTGGCCTCACGGGCGATGAACTCGGCCGCCTCTTCCTCGGCCGAGCCGCCGATCTCGCCGATCATGATGATCGACTCGGTCTTGGGGTCGGAGAGGAACATGTCGAGCATGTCGATGAACTCGGTGCCCTTCACCGGGTCGCCGCCGATGCCGACGGCGGTGGTCTGGCCGAGGCCCTCGCTCGTGGTCTGGAACACGGCCTCATAGGTGAGCGTGCCGGAGCGCGACACGATGCCGACGGAGCCGGGCTTGAAGATGTTGGCCGGCATGATGCCGATCTTCGATTCACCGGCGGTGACGATGCCGGGGCAGTTCGGGCCGATGAGGCGCGACTTGGAGCCCGAGAGGGAGCGCTTCACCTTCACCATGTCCTGCACCGGGATGCCTTCCGTGATGCAGACGATGAGCGGGATCTCGGCGGCGATCGCCTCGCAGATGGCGTCGGCCGCGCCCGGCGGCGGGACATAGACCACGGATGCGTCGGCGCCGGTCGCCTCGCGGGCTTCCATCACCGTGTCGAAGACAGGGAGGCCGAGATGCGTGGAGCCGCCCTTACCGGGCGAGGTGCCGCCGACCATCTTGGTGCCGTAGGCGATGGCCTGCTCGGAGTGGAAGGTCCCGTTCTTGCCGGTGAAGCCCTGGCAGATGACCTTGGTGTTCTTGTCGATGAGGATGGACATCAGCTCGAAACCTTACTTTCCGCCGCGCACGGCGTTCACGATCTTCTGGGCGGCGTCGTCGAGGTCGTCCGCCGGGATCACGTTGAGGCCCGACTCGCGGATGATCTTCTTGCCCTCTTCGACGTTCGTGCCCTCGAGGCGCACCACCAGCGGAACCTGCAGGCCGACCGCCTTCACGGCGGCGAGAACGCCGCGGGCGATGACGTCGCACTTCATGATGCCGCCGAAGATGTTGACCAGGATGCCCTTCACGTTCGGGTCGGCGGTGATGATCTTGAACGCCGCCGTCACCTTCTCTTCCGAAGCGCCGCCGCCGACATCGAGGAAGTTCGCCGGCTCTTCGCCGTAGAGCTTGATGATGTCGAGGGTCGCCATGGCGAGGCCCGCGCCGTTGACCATGCAGCCGATGGTGCCGTCGAGAGCGATGTAGGCGAGGTCGTACTTGGAGGCCTCGATTTCCTTCTCGTCCTCTTCCGTGATGTCGCGCAGCGCGACCACGTCGGGGTGACGGTAGAGAGCGTTGCCGTCGAAGGAGATCTTGGCGTCGAGGCACTTCAGGTGACCGTCCTGCGTGACGATCAGCGGGTTGATCTCGAGCATCTCCATGTCCTTCGCGGTGAAGGCCTTGTAGAGCTTCGTGACCAGATCCTCGGCCTCCTTGGCGAGCGGGCCTTTGAGGCCGAGAGCCTTGGCGACCGTGCGGCCGTGATGGGGCATGATGCCGGTGGCCGGGTCGACCGAGAAGGTGACGATCTTCTCAGGGGTGTCGTGGGCGACCTGCTCGATGTCCATGCCGCCCTCGGTGGAGACGACGAAGGCGACCTGGCCCGTGGCGCGGTCGACGAGCATGGAGAGATAGAGCTCGCGCTCGATGTCGGAACCGTCCTCGATGTAGAGGCGGTTGACCTGCTTGCCGGCTTCGCCGGTCTGCACGGTGACGAGGGTCTTGCCGAGCATCTGCTGGGCGAATTGCTTCACCTCGTCGACGGACTTGGCGAGACGCACGCCGCCCTTCTCGCCCGCGTCGGCTTCCTTGAACTTGCCCTTGCCGCGGCCGCCCGCGTGGATCTGGGACTTCACGACCCAGAGAGGGCCGCCGAGCTGCTTTGCAGCGGCTTCCGCCTCGTCGGCGGAGAAGATGGCGACGCCATTGGAGACCGGCAGGCCGAACTCCCGGAGAATGGCTTTGCCCTGGTATTCGTGGATATTCATGTGTTTTCCTCTCCGTCATGCTCAGGGCTTGCCCCGGCATCCACGCCTTCGCGGCGTGGCGGTTGAAGACGTGGATGGCCGGCACGAGGCCGGCCATGACGTACGGTGTTTACGCGAGCGACGGATTGATCTGCTTGCAGGCGTCCACGAGGCCCTGCACGGACGCCACGGACTTCTCGAACATCGCCTTCTCTTCGCCCGAGAACTCGACCTCGACGACGCGCTCGACGCCGTTCTCGCCGATCACGATCGGCACGCCGACGAACATGTCCTTCACGCCGTACTGGCCGTTCAGGTAAGCGGCGCAGGGCAGAACGCGCTTCTTGTCCTTCAGGTAGCTCTCGGCCATGGCGATGGCGGAAGCGGCCGGAGCGTAGAAGGCCGATCCGGTCTTGAGCAGGTTGACGATCTCGCCGCCGCCCTTGCGGGTGCGCTCGACCATGGCGTCGAGCTTCTCCTGCGAGGTCCAGCCCATCTTCACGAGGTCGGGCAGCGGGATGCCGGCCACCGTGGAGTAGCGCACGAGCGGCACCATGTCGTCGCCGTGGCCGCCGAGCACGAAGGCGGTCACGTCCTCGACCGACACGTTGAATTCCTCGGCGAGGAAGTGGCGGAAGCGGGCGCTGTCGAGAACGCCGGCCATGCCGACGATCTTCTCAGGCTTCACGCCCGAGAACTTCTGGAGAGCCCAGACCATGGCGTCGAGCGGGTTGGTGATGCAGATGACGAAGGCGTTCGGAGCATATTGCTTGATGCCGTTGCCGACCGCTTCCATGACCTTCAGGTTGATGCCGATCAGGTCGTCGCGGCTCATGCCGGGCTTACGCGGCACGCCGGCGGTGACGATGATCACGTCGGCGCCTTCGATGGCGGCATAGTCGTTGGCGCCCTTGTACTTGGCGTCGAAGCCGTCGACCGGCGCGGATTCCGCAATGTCGAGACCTTTGCCCTGGGGGATGCCTTCCGCGATGTCGAAGAGAACGACGTCGCCGAGTTCCTTCAAGCCGACGAGATGGGCGAGCGTTCCGCCGATCTGGCCTGCACCGATGAGCGCGATCTTTTTCCGGGCCATGGTCTGTCCTTGGATGTTGGTAAGGCTAGCGCCTTATAAAAGGTGGCGCTCTTTGACACCAGAAATGGGGACGCTTCAAGCCAGCAAAAGGTTAACGGGTTACACTTTAGGGCATCCGGGAGCTGCACACCGTCCCGAACGCGCGAAATAAAGTCGTGGTTTCAACAGCTTATCGCCACCTATGTGCGGCAATATTTCCTGTTACATTTTTTGCAAAATGTAACTCAAGCTAGATCGTGCCGATCTCCAGGGACCTGAGGACGACCCTGACCATCGCGGCCAGACGCTGGTCCAGGATGTCCTGCGGCACGTCCGCATCGAGGCGCACGGTCAGGGGATTGATGAAGCGATAGACCGCGTCGCTGATGAAATGAAGCGCCCTTTCCCGGTCCCGCGGATCGAATTTGCCCGTGACGATGCCCTCGTCCAGCACCCGCTCGATGAGAACCCTCATCCGGGCACGGTGCTTGCGGACGAGGGCCCTGGAGGTTTCGGTGGCGGAGCAATAGACATTGAAGAGGTGGCGGTCCTCCTTCAGCAGCTCCCGATGCGTGTGGGCCCAGGCCTGGATCAGCCGCTCCAGCTTGTCGTCGGCCGGATCGGGCGAATCCGCGATGTCGGCGATGATCGCCTCCATCCGCCGCAGCCACTGCCCCGCGATCGCGTCGATGAGCGCCGCTTTCGAGGCGAAGTAGCGGTAGACATTGGCATGGGTCATGCCGGCGGCGTCGGCGATGCCCACCACGGTGACCTGCTTGGGCCCGTGCCGGCGCAGCTGCTCGGCTGCGATATTGAGAAGCTGTACGTCCACCGGCACCGTATGGCGCGCGTTCTTCATGATGTCCGGCCTGGATGCGGGAGGATCGGAGGCGATCATCGCCGGATCGGTCCTCACCCCTTGGGAATGCCCCGGCAGCGATAGCATCGCGACACAGCCCGCGCCAGACCGGACTGAGCTTGACGCCCCCTGCCCCCGGCGCGCCTATTATGGAGGCGTTGCGATACGCTCTCCGATAGGACCCGGCATGACCAAGCCTGTGCCAAGACATCGCCGATCCCTATTCAACCTGCTGGGCCCGGGGCTCATCACGGGCGCGGCCGACGACGACCCCAGCGGGATCGCCACCTATTCTCAGGCCGGCGCCCAGACGGGCTTCGGCCTGCTCTGGACGGTGTTTCTGACGACGCCCTTCATGGCGGCCATTCAGATCATCAGCGCCCGGATCGGCGCGGTGACAGGACGCGGGATCGTCGCGAATGCCCGGACCATCTACCCGCGTCCTCTCGTGATGGGGCTGGTCGCCCTGCTCTGCGGCGCCAACATCATCAACATCGCAGCGGACCTCGCGGCCATGGGCGAGGCTCTCCAGATGCTGATCGGCGGCCCCGCCCACGTCTATGCCGCCGCCTTCGGCCTCTTCTGCCTCGTGCTCGAAGTCTTCATCTCCTACCGGCGCTACGCCCCCTATCTGAAATTCCTGACCCTCGTCCTCTTCGCCTATGTGGCGGCGGCCTTCAGCGTCCATGTGCGCTGGGGCGAGGTTCTGGCGGCGACCCTTCTGCCGCATCTCTCGTCCGATGCGGATTACTGGTTCCTCGTGGTCGCCATTCTGGGCACCACCATCAGCCCCTATCTCTTCTTCTGGCAGGCGGCCGAGGAGGTGGAGGAAGACAACCTGAAGCATCTCAGGAGCTTCTCGCGCTCGCCGCAAAGGGCGAAGGCGCGGCTCACCGACATCAGCATCGACACCTGGATCGGGATGGCTTTGTCGAACGCCGTCGCGTTCTTCATCATCGTGACGACCGCAGCGACCCTGCATGCCAGCGGCGTTACCGATATCCAGACCGCCTCACAGGCCGCCGAGGCCCTGCGGCCGATTGCAGGTCCCTTCACCTTCTTCGTGTTCGCCGCGGGAATCATCGGGACCGGCCTGCTCGCCGTGCCGGTTCTCGGGGGCTCCGCCGCCTACGCGGTGGCCGATGCCTTCGGCTGGCGAAGCAGCCTCGAACTGAACGTGCTCGAAGCGCGCGGCTTCTACCTCATCCTCGGCGGCGCGGCATGCTTGGGCATCCTGCTGGCCTTATCCGGCATCGATCCGATCAAGCTGCTGCTCTGGAGCGCCGTGATCAACGGCATCGCGGCCGCCCCCATCATGGGAATGATGATGGGCATCGTCACCAGCAGGCGCGTGCTGGGCGATTATACGGTCAAGACCTGGCTCGCCTGGACGGGATGGGGCGCGACCCTGCTCATGGGGCTGACCGTCATCGCCCTCATAGCCAGCCTGTTTCTCGGCTGACGGAACTCAGGTCTCGACCAGGCCTTCCGAACTGCCCGATTCCTCGCGCCCGTGGGGAAGCGAGAGATATTCCTCCGAGCGCATCTCGATGAGGCGCGAGACCGTGCGGTCGAATTCGAACGCCTCGCGCCCCGTATCGGCCTGATAAAGCTCGTGGGCCTCCGCCTCGGCGGAAGCGAGCAGCTTCACGCGGGCGTCGTAGAGCGCATCCACGAGCATGATGAACCGCTTGGCCTCGTTGCGGCGCTCGAACGTCATCCTGGGGATGTTCTCGAGAATGATCGTCTCGTATTCGTCGGCGATGGCGAGGTAATCGGCTGCGCCGAGCGGCTTCGAGCAGAGATCCTCGAAGGAGAACCGCGCCACGCCGGAGGCGGCCTGCGGCACCTCGACGGGATGGCCCTTGACGGTGAGCGTCGCAGGCTTGCCCTGCTCGCGGCCCGTAAGGCTTTTGAAGGCATGGGAGAGCGCCGCATGGGACCGCTCGTCGGCAGGCGTGTAGAAGACCGGGCTGCCCGCGAGCTTTTCCAGCCGGAAATCCGTGCGGGATTCGAGCTTCACGATCGTCATCCGCTCCTGCAGCAGCGCGATGAAAGGCAGGAACAGAGCCCGGTTGAGGCCACCCTCGTAGAGGTGCTGCGGCTCCACATTGGAGGTGGCGATCACCACGACCCCGTGGGCGAAGAGCGCCGTGAACAGGCGGCCCAGGATCATCGCATCGGCGATGTCGGTGACGGTGAATTCGTCGAAGCAGAGAACCCAGGCCTCCTCGGCCAGGGCATCGGCGACGGGAGCGATGGGGTCGTCCCCCTTGACGGCCCCCGTCTTCAGCTTTTGCCGGAAGTCGTGGATGCGTTCATGCACATCGGCCATGAAGGCATGGAAATGGACCCGGCGCTTGCGCCTGACCGGCAGCGCCTCGAAGAACAGGTCCATGAGCATGGTCTTGCCGCGCCCGACCGAGCCCCAGACATAGAGGCCTTTCGGCGGGGCCGGATTCTTCTTGCTGAAGAGCCAGCCCAGGGCGCTGGGCTTGCGGGCGAGGCGATAGCCGCCGAGGCTGCCCGCCAGCGCCTCGAGCTGCCGCAGGAGTTTCACCTGCGCGGGATCGCGCTCGATCGCGCCTGAGGCGACGAGCGCATCGTAGCGGGCGGTGATGGATTGCGGCGGGTGGAAATCGGTATCGGTCACGGGTCAACCGATACCGTTCACTTGACGCAAGGGCAATGTGATTATCGCGACAGCGACAGAGGCGCGCCGGACTTGGCGAGCACGCCCGAGAGGCCGGACGAGGAGCCGCGCAGGCGCGCCGCCACGGAGCCGCCGGTCTGATAGAGGTAAACCTCGCCGTCGCGGTAGTCCCAGGCGTTCACCTTCGAAAGATCCTGATTGGAGCAGCCTGAGGCGGAGGCCCGATAGAGATCGAGCGCGGGAGTGCTCGACAGCTGGATGCGGCACGCTTTTCCGGAGGCGTCCCGCGCGCTCCAGTTGCCCACCATGGCCGTGCGGCTGGCGGGGGCAGCGGGGGCCGGTGCTGCGGCCGGAGGCAGGCCGGCGACATCGGTGCCGGGGGCCGGGGCCAGGCCGGAACCCAGGGGAGCGGGCGCGCCGGCGATCGGCGGGAGCGCCTGGCCTTCGATGGGGGCGAGGGGCGCGGATTCGACGGGGCCGGACGGGACCGCCTCGATCGGCGCCGGCGACACGGGCGCCGCGGATGCGCTGCCCATCCCCGGTCCGCCGAAGCGCGTGGAGGAGCATGCACCGAGCGCCAGCACGGCGCAAAGGGTAGCGGTCAGAGCATAGGCACGTCGGGTCATGTCGATCATGGCAGCAGGAGCTTCTCGTGACTTAGGGATTGAATCTCAAGGAACGATCGTGGCAGGTCTCGTGAAATGGCAGAGATCAGGGCCGAGTCAAGCCGAGACGGTCGCGCAGGAGCTTGAGCGCACTGATTTGCCCAGTGGTCGGCTCGCCGTCCGCTTCCGCCACCCGTTTCGCCATGTCGAGGATATCCTCCCGTTGCGGCATTTCGAGAGTGGCCAACCACAGTTTCGCGAACCTCAAGGAGAGGGTGTTGGGATCCGTGGCATGCCCCGCCACCCATCTTGCAAAGGTGAAAGCCTCGTCGATCTGGGTCAAGCCCATCACGTGCTGCATCTCGGCTTTGATGGCCTGTTCCGCCGCCTGGCTGAGGCTTCCACGCTCGGAAGCCAAGGCGATCAGCATGGCCGCCGCCGCCGCGGCCGGATCGTCCACCGCTTCGATGGGCGAGCTTTCCGCTTTCCTGCGGAATTGCTTGCGTCTGTAGGCCCCCCTCAGGCGCTGGGCGGCATCGACGGCTTCCCCGGCCGCATGGCCCATGTCGCGAAGGCGGTACATCCAGAAGGCGGCGGCGCCGAGCGCCCCGAGAATGGCGAGAAGAACGGGCATGAAAAAACTCCGGAAATGGCCAGAGGGTCACTTCCGGAGTGTTATAATAAAACATTCGTGCCGCGCTAGGCTTTTCGTCTGATCAGACGACCCGCGCCACCATCATCTTCTTCACCTCGGCGATGGCCTTCGCCGGGTTAAGGCCCTTCGGGCAGGTGTTGGCGCAGTTCATGATCGTGTGGCAGCGATAGAGCCGGAAAGGATCATGCAGGTTGTCGAGACGCTCGCCGGTGGCCTCGTCGCGGCTGTCGATGAGCCAGCGATAGGCCTGAAGCAGGGCTGCCGGGCCCAGGAAGCGGTCGCCGTTCCACCAATAGCTCGGGCACGAGGTGGTGCAGCAGGCGCAGAGAATGCACTCGTAGAGGCCGTCGAGCTTGGAGCGCTCCTCGGGCGTCTGGCGCCATTCCGTCTCGGGCTGCGCGGTCTCCGTCTGCAGCCAGGGCTGGATGGAGGCGTGCTGGGCGAAGAAGCTCGTGAGGTCGGGCACCAGATCCTTCAGCACCGGCATGTGCGGCAGCGGATAGATCTTGATCGAATCCGACTCGCAATCCTCGATGCCGAGCGTGCAGGCCAGCGTGTTCTTGCCCATGATGTTCATGGCGCAGGACCCGCAGATGCCTTCGCGGCAGGAGCGGCGGAAGGTCAGGGTCGAGTCGACGTTGTTCTTGATCCAGAGCAGCGCGTCGAGGACCATCGGGCCGCAATCGTCGCGGTCGATGTAGTAGGTATCGATGCGCGGATTGGCGCCGTCGTCCGGGTTCCAGCGGTAGATGCGGAACTCCTGGAGATTGGCGGCCCCAGCCGGCTTCGGCCAGGACTTGCCTTCGGTGTACTGGGAATTCTTGGGAAGCGTGAATTGGGCCATTAGGACTTACCTTGCCTCTACTTCGTCATGCCCGGCCTCGTGCCGGGTATCCGCGCCTTTGCTCCGCTTTGGCGTGGTGAGACGTGGATGGCCGGGGCGAGCCCGGCCATGACGGGGGTCGTTAGTACACGCGAGCCTTCGGCTCGATGTACTGGATGTCGTTCGACATGGTGTAGGTGTGCACCGGACGGTAATCGAGGGTCACCTTGTGGGTGGTGTCGTCGAGCCATGCCAGCGTGTGCTTCATCCAGTTCTTGTCGTCGCGCTCGGTGAAGTCCTCGCGGGCGTGGGCGCCGCGGGATTCCTCGCGGTTGGCCGCGCCTTCCATGGTGACGACCGCCTGCCCGATGAGGTTGTCGAACTCGAGCGTCTCGAGAAGGTCGGTGTTCCAGATGAGCGAACGATCCGTGACCTTGACGTCGGCAGCGGCGTTCCAGACGTCGTGGATGAGCTTCTTGCCCTCTTCGAGAACGTCGCCGGTGCGGAACACCGCGCAGTTGTTCTGCATGGTCTTCTGCATCTGGAGACGCAGCTGCGCGGTCGGGGTCGAGCCATTGGCGTAGCGGAACTTGTCGAGGCGCGAGAGCGCGAGCTCGTCGGCGCCCTTGGGCAGGTCCGCGTGGCGCGCGTTCGGCTCCAGGATCTCGGCGCAGCGCAGGCCGGCCGCGCGGCCGAACACCACGAGGTCGATGAGCGAGTTCGAGCCCAGGCGGTTCGCGCCATGCACGGACACGCAGGCCGCTTCGCCGAGCGCCATGAGGCCGGGCACCACCGTGTCGGGGTTGCCGTTCTTCAGGGTCAGCACTTCGCCGTGATAGTTCGTCGGGATGCCGCCCATGTTGTAGTGCACGGTCGGCAGAACCGGGATCGGCTCCTTCGTCACGTCCACGCCCGCGAAGATCTTCGCGCTTTCCGAGATGCCGGGCAGGCGCTCGTGCAGGATCTTCGGGTCGAGGTGATCGAGGTGGAGATAGATGTGGTCCTTGTTCTTGCCCACGCCGCGGCCGGCGCGGATCTCCATGGTCATCGCGCGGGACACGACGTCACGGGAGGCAAGGTCCTTGGCGGAGGGCGCGTAGCGCTCCATGAAGCGCTCGCCTTCCGAGTTGGTGAGGTAGCCGCCCTCGCCGCGCGCGCCCTCGGTGATGAGGCAGCCCGCGCCGTAGATGCCGGTCGGGTGGAACTGCACGAACTCCATGTCCTGCAGCGGCAGGCCCGCGCGCAGCACCATGGCATTGCCGTCGCCCGTGCAGGTATGGGCCGAGGTCGCGGAGAAATACGCGCGTCCGTAGCCGCCGGTGGCGAGGATCGTCATGTGGGCGCGGAACCGGTGGATCTCGCCGGTCGACTGGTCGAGAGCCACCACGCCGATGCAGCGGCCGTCCGAGTCCATCATCAGGTCGAGGGCGAAGTACTCGATGAAGAAGTTGGTCTGGTGCTTCACCGCCTGGCCGTAGAGCGTATGCAGGATCGCATGGCCCGTGCGGTCGGCGGCGGCGCAGGTCCGCTGCGCGGTGCCCTTGCCGAAATCGGTGGTCATGCCGCCGAAGGGACGCTGGTAGATCTTGCCTTCCGCCGTGCGGGAGAAAGGGACGCCCCAGTGCTCCAGCTCATAGACAGCGGCCGGAGCGTTGCGCACCAGATACTCGATGGCGTCCTGGTCGCCGAGCCAGTCCGACCCCTTCACGGTGTCGTACATGTGCCAGCGCCAGTCGTCGGGCCCCATGTTGCCGAGCGAGGCGGAGATGCCGCCCTGCGCCGCGACCGTGTGCGAGCGGGTGGGGAACACCTTGGTGATGCAGGCGGTGCGGAGACCCGCCTGCGAGCAGCCGACGGTGGCGCGAAGACCCGCGCCGCCCGCGCCCACGACCACCACGTCGAAGGTGTGGTCGACGATGTTGTAGGCCTTGCCGTTGATGGCTGCGCCGTTCGTTGCTTGAGCCATGAGAGTATTCCTTAAACCAGGATGCGGCCGAGGCTGACCTTGAGGATGGCATAAAGGCACGCCACGCCGACGATCACCGCGTAGAAGTTGTTCGCGATGAGAGCGGCGATCTTGGTGCCCTTCTCGTGCACGTAATCCTCGATGATGATCTGCATGCCCAGCCGCATGTGGTTCGCGACCGAGATCACGGCGAGGATGAGGATGATCGCTACCAGCGGATGCGACACGATGGCGATGGCCTCCTGATAGGAGGGCGAGGCCGCCAGCGCCGCGACGATGATCACGAAGGAAATAATGAGCGGGATGTTCGACACCGCCGTGACGCGGTGGATCCACCAATGCTCGACGCCGTGCCCGGACGCGCCGAGGCCCTTCACGCGGGCGAGCGGGGTGCGCATGGAAACGCGGGTATCAGCCCTGTTGTCGGCCATGGCTCTCTCCTTAGAACACGAGGAACGCGATGACCCAGATCGCGACGGTGAGCACGATCGAGCCGACGAGGGTGAAGCGGGCCATGTTGATGCGCTGGACGGCTTCCATGCCGTAGCCGAAATCCCACACCAGATGGCGCACGCCGCCGAGCATGTGGTGCATCAGCACCCAGGTATAGCCGAAGAGGATCAGATAACCGATCGGAGATCCGAAGAACCCCTGTACGGCGTCGAAGGCCGTGGGGCCGGAGGCCAGGGCCACGAGCCAGATCGCGAAAAGCGCGATGCCGGCATAAAGGGCAATGCCCGTGGCGCGGTGGAAGACGGACATGGCCATCGTCCAGCTCCACCGGTAAATCTGAAGATGCGGGGACAAGGGCCGCGGGGCCACTTTCGCCTCAGCCATAGCTTTCACTCCTGATCGGCGAGATGATCGCCCTAAAGTTCGGAATGGTTCGTATCGGAAGCGCGGGAACACCGCAATGCGCCTTCCGCCCAAGATGGTTACAAGAGGCACACTTCGTCAGTGACGAAGATGCACCGGGCTCGCATAACGCGCAATTTTTAATTATTCTTATCTCCCTTCGCGAATGACGAAGGATACCTATGCAATTCGACCTCACCGATCTGAGCCTGTTCCGCCATGTGGTCGAGGCGGGCAGCATCACCCACGGAGCCGAGCGAGCCCATCTGGCGCTGGCCGCCGCGAGCACTCGCATCCGCAACATGGAGAAGTCGCTGGGGGCCCCTCTCCTTGTGCGCACCCGCGCCGGGGTCACGCCGACCCCCGCCGGCAGAACCCTGCTCCAGCACGCCCGCACGCTCCTGGCGCAGGCCGAGAGGCTGAAGGAGGATCTCGGCACCTATACGGGCGGATTGGCGGGCCAGATCCGGATTCTCTCCAACACCAATGCGCTGACCGAGTTCCTGCCCGAGGCCCTCGGGGCCTTTCTGGCCCAGCATCCGCAGGTCTCCATCGACCTGGAGGAGCGCCTGAGCGACGAGATCGTGGGGCTGATCGCCGAGGGCGTGGGCGATATCGGAATCGTCGCGGGGACGGTGGAGACCGGCCAGCTCGAGACCTATCCCTTCCGCAGCGACCGCTTCGTGCTCGTGGTCCCGAAGGGACACCCCCTCGCCTCCCGGTCGAGCATCGCCTTCGCCGAGGTGTTGGACCACGATTTCGTGGGCCTCGACCGGGCGAGCGCCCTTCAGCGCTTTCTGTCGAGCAAGGCCAGCCGGATCGGAAAGCCCCTGCGCCTGAGGGTCCAGCTGCGCAGCTTCGATGCCGTCTGCCGCATGGTGGAGGCCGGAGTAGGCCTCGGCATCGTGCCCGAAACCACTGCCCAGCCCGCCACCCGCACCATGGCGATCCAGAGCGTCGTTCTGGATGATCCCTGGGCCGCCCGCGATCTCACCCTCTGCATCCGCTCGCTCAAGGACCTGCCGCCCTCGGCCCGGCAGCTGGCGGAGCACCTGCGGCGAAGGGCCTAGGACGCGCCCTTGCATCGAACTCGCCGCGAACGCTCCGAGCCCGATCACGAGTTTGGGAATTCATCTCCTCTTCTCCTGCCTTCAAAACGCCGCAGGACGGCGAAGATCCTTAGCGCGGCAGCAGTGTCCTGCACCTGCTGAAACAAGCACGGGAGGATCGAATGAACAGAACGACACCGATATGGCCGATGATGGGCCTTCTCGCGGCCCTGCCCATCGGCGCGCACGCCCAGAGCACCGGCACTTCCGCCGACACCACCTTCTTCGTCACCAGCGTGGGCTCGGGCAAGGGCGCGGATCTCGGCGGCCTGGAAGGAGCCGACCGGCATTGCCAGTCTCTGGCCGAGACGGCCGGCATTCGCGGCAAGGTCTGGCGCGCCTATCTGTCCACCCAGGCCTCGGGCGGCGCGGCCGCCGTCAATGCGCGCGACCGCATCGGGAAAGGGCCGTGGCAGAACGCCAAGGGCGTCGTGATCGCCAAGGACGTGGCGGACCTGCACAGTGAGAACAACAACCTCAACAAGCAGACCGCCCTCACCGAGAAGGGCGAGACGGTCAAGGGACGGGGCGACACGCCGAACGAGCACGATATGCTCACCGGGTCCCAGCCGGACGGCACCGCCTTTCCGGGTTCCCAGGACATGACCTGCGGCAACTGGACGAAGAGCGGCGCGGACGGCTCCGCCATGCTGGGGCACCATGACCGCATGGGAACCGACCCGGGGCCTCCAGGGCGATCCTGGAATTCGTCGCACCCCTCTCGCGGATGCAGCCAGGACGCGCTGAAGAGCACCGGCGGCGCAGGCCTGTTCTATTGCTTCGCGGCGAACTGATCAGGCCGCGAAATCGACCGCCGGCATCGCGAGGCCGCGGCGCAGGCAGGCGGCCTCCAGGGTGTTGCGCAGCAGGCAGGCGATGGTCATGGGGCCGACGCCGCCGGGGACCGGCGTGATGGCGGAGGCCACCTGCGCCGCTTCCGCATAGGCCACGTCGCCGACGACCTTGGTCTTGCCCTCTCCGGCGGCCGGGTTCGGCACCCGGTTGATGCCGACGTCGATCACGATGGCGCCGGGCTTGACCCAATCGCCCCGCACCATCTCGGGCCGCCCGACGGCGGCGACCAGGATATCGGCCGCGCGGCAGACCTCAGGAAGGTCGCGGGTCTTGGAATGGGCCACCGTCACCGTGCAGCTCTGGGCGATCAGCAGCTGCGCCATGGGCTTGCCGACGATGTTGGAGCGGCCCACCACCACGGCGTCGAGGCCGCCGAGATCGCGGCGCACGGACTGGATGAGCAGCAGGCATCCCAAGGGCGTGCAGGAGACGAGACCGGGCACGCCGGTCATGAGCTTGCCCGCGTTGATCGGGTGGAAGCCGTCCACGTCCTTCGCCGGATCGATGGCCTCGATCACCTTCTGCGCATCGATCTGCTTCGGGAGCGGCAGCTGAACGAGAATGCCGTCCACCGCCGGATCGGCGTTGAGCCGGGCGACGAGCGCCAGCAGTTCCGCCTCGGGGGTGGAGGCGGGGAGCACGTGCTCGAAGGAGCGCATGCCCACTTCCACGGTCTGGCGGGCCTTGTTCTTCACATAGAGCTGGCTCGCCGGATCCTCGCCCACGATCACGACGGCCAGCCCCGGAGTCACGCCCCGGCCCGAGAGATCCTTCACCGCATCCGCGATGCGGGCGCGAAGGCCCTGGGCATAGGCTTTTCCGTCGATGATCGTGGCGGTCATGGAGTCAGTCCTGTCAAAGCGGCGAGATCCTTGGCAAGGGTCTGCCCCTCGCCGGAAATCAGTAATGTCTTCAGCCGGGCGGTCGCGCCCGCCTCGAGGCTCACCGCGGAGGCCGGCAGCCTCAACGTCTTGGCGAGCAGGCGCCTCACGGCCTCGTTGGCCGCTCCGTCCTCCGGCGCGGCCCTCACCCGGACCTTCAGGACCGGCTTGCCGTCGGAGAGCGCCTCCACCCCGTCCACCGCATCGCGTCCCCCTTTCGGCGTCACGCGGACGCGGACCTCGAGACCGTCGGGCCGGATGCGCCAGGGCAGGCTCAAGCCCTCCCTCCCGCTAGAAGACGTAGGGCAGGATGTAGTAGCGGATGGCCCGGTCCACCAGCATGATCAGCAGGATCAGGATGACCGGCGAGATGTCCACGCCGCCGAGATTGGGCATGATGTTGCGGATCGGCCGCAGGGCAGGCTCCGTCACCGCATCCAGGAACTTCCAGATGGAGCGGACGAACTCGCTGCGGGTGTTGACCACGTTGAACGCCACCAGCCAGCTCAGGATCGCCGAGGCGATGATCAGGTAGGTGTAGAGCTGCAGGGCAACCAGGATGACTTCGAACAGAGCGCGCATGGGAAACCTGTCGGGATCGGGCGCTGCTCATGTAACCTCCCAAGCGGGGCTGAACAACCCGGCGGCCCCTCAAAAACGGCCCTCTCCCCCAAAAGGCGACCTCCGAGCGCTCTCTCACCGATTGACAGACCGAAGCGAGGAGGCATAAAACTCGGCCCGCTTGGTCTGATGAAGCGACCGGGGCTGTAGCTCAGATGGGAGAGCGCTGCAATCGCACTGCAGAGGTCAGGGGTTCGAATCCCCTCAGCTCCACCAAGACCTCATGAATCTCTCTTCCCGCCTGCCATCCATCATCCTCATCGAGGACGCATCATTGCGCCCTCCTCGGCTGCTATGGGCTTGATCCACATGGAGAATTGAGGCCTGCGGGTTGCATGAGCGGGCAGCCGCCCACTCATGCAGGACGTCCCGTCAGCGCGAAGAGACGCGGCTCATGAACCGGCACAAGGCGGTCAGATCGGCTTCGTAGCCGTCGGGGGATGCGAGCACGCCGGCGCATGTCTTTCGAAGCCGCTGCTTTTCGGCATCGCTCATCCTGTTCCATTCAGCGGCCATGCGGCCCGGCACGGCCGGATTCGCATCTGGTCCCTGTGCAGTGCCCGGTCGGCTGGGAGATTCGCCATGAAATGTGGCGACCTCGTGCGGACCAGCCTGGGTCCCGGACGCACGAGTGCCTGGCCTTGTCGACGCGACGGGACAGTTCCCACACGGCAGGAATCGCGGCGTTTTCCGCGTGCGTGATGGGCGTCACGTGCGTGATGGGCGTCAATGGCCTTGTCGGCGCGTTTCCCCGCCCCTGATCGCGTCATCGACAGGATCGGGCGGCTTCCTCAGCCCTGCGCTTCGGGTGCCGTTACGTGAGCGCCCTTCCTCCGTCGCTTTTTCTCGCGTGTCACCAGCCGGAAGAACAGGGGCACGAACAGGATGGCGAGGAAGGTCGCTGCGAGCATGCCGCCAATGACGCCCGTGCCGACCGAGTGGCGGCTGGCCGAGCCCGCGCCCGTCGAGATGGCGAGCGGCACGACGCCGAGGATGAAGGCGAGCGACGTCATCACGATGGGGCGAAAGCGCAGCCGCGCCGCTTCAAGAGCGGCGTCGAAGACGGAAGCGCCCTCACGGTAGCGCTCGGCCGCGAACTCGACGATGAGGATCGCGTTCTTGGCGGAGAGCCCAATCAGTGTGACCAGGCCGACCTGGAAGTAGATGTCGTTCTCGATGCCGCGCAGCCAGATCGCCAGGATCGCTCCGAAGACCGCGAACGGCACCGCCGTGATGACGGCGAAGGGCAGCGACCAGCGTTCGTATTGCGCGGCGAGGATGAGGAACACCATCACGAGGCCGAGCAGGAATCCCTGCGATCCGGTTCCGGCCGATTGCAGCTCCTGATACGCGGAGCCCGTCCAGCCGATCGAGTAATCCGAGGAGAGGGTCTGCGCCACCACCTGCTCCATGGCGGCGATCGCCTGGCCGGACGAAAATCCGGGAGCCGGATTGCCCTGGATCTTGGCCGCCGGAAACACATTGAAGCGATCGACCACGTCCGGCCCCGAGATGCGCGTGCTGGTCACGAGAACGTTGAGCGGAATCATGGCGCCGCTGCCGGAGCGCACGAAGACGTGCCGCAGGTCGTCGGGCGATTGCCGAAACGCAGGCTCCGAGGAGAGGCTCACCCGGTAGGTGCGGCCGAACAGGCTGAAATCGTTCACGTAGAGGCTGCCGAAGGTGCTCTGCATCGTGTCGAAGATCGCCGTGATCGGCACGCCGAGCGCCTTCGCCTTGTCGCGATCCACGTTGATCCGGTATTGCGGCACGCCCGTGTTGAAGGTGGTGGACACGCCCGCGAGCTCGGGGCGCCGGTTGGCGGCCTGAACCACGCTCTGGGCGGCCTGCGCGAGATTCTCCAGGCTGCCGCCGGAGCGGTCCTGCAGGTAGAACTCGAAGCCTCCCGTGGTGCTCAGGCCTATGATCGGCGGCGGGTTGAAGCCGATCACGATCCCGTCGCGGAAGTCGGCGTTGAGGGACGCGAAGGAGGGCGCGAGATTGCGCGCGTCGAGCCGCGGATCGGTGCGCTCGGACCAGTCCTTGAGCGTGACGAAGGATACGCCCGCATTGGTCTTCTGCGCGCCCGACAGGAAATCGTAGCCCGCGAGGGTCACCACGTCGGCGACGGCGGGATTCTGCGTGAGGCCCTCCGTCACCTTGCCTGTGACGGCGAGGGTGCGGTCGAGGGATGCCGCGGGCGGCAGCATCGTCACGACGAAGACGGTCCCGAGATCCTCCGCGGGCACGAGGCCGCCGGGGACGCGCTCGAACAGCCACCAGGTCGCGCCGAACATGAGCGCGATGATCGCCAGGGCCGCCACCGCGTGGCGCAGGAAGAACGCGGTAGCCGACGTGAAGGCGCGCGTCACCGCGTCGAAACCGCGGTTGAAGACGCGGAACGGACGCCAGGGCTCCCGATGTCCCGGCTTGAGCAGAAGCGCGCAGAGCGCGGGCGTCAGCGTCAGCGCGACGATGCCGGAGATCACCACCGACACGGCGATCGTGACCGCGAATTGCCGGTAGAGCTCGCCCGCCAGCCCGCCGAGGAAGGAGACGGGAATGAACACCGCGCAGAGCACGAGCACCACGGCGATCACCGGCCCGCTCACCTCGCGCATCGCCTGGATGGCGGCCTCGCGCGGCGGCTTGCCTTCCGTCGTCATGATGCGCTCGACGTTCTCGAGCACGATGATGGCGTCATCCACCACGATGCCGATGGCGAGGATGAGCCCGAAGAGGGTCAGCAGATTGATCGAGAAGCCGAGCGCATACATGCCCGCGAAGGTGCCGATGATGGAGACCGGAACCGCGAGCAGCGGAATCAGCGTCGCGCGCCAGTTCTGCAGGAAGAGGAAGACCACGATCACCACCAGCACGATGGCCTCGATGAAGGTGCGGATCACCTCGTCGATGGAGACCTCGATGAAGGTCGTGGTGTTGAAGGGCACGTCGTAGCGCAGCCCGTCGGGAAAGCGCTGCGCGAGCCGCGCCATCGTGGCGTTGACGGCGGCGGAAACCTCCAGTGCGTTGGCGTCGGGCTGGAGATAGATGCCGATCGGCACCGTCGGCGCACCGTTGAGCGTCGCCACGGTGGAATAGTTCAGGGAGCCGAGCTCCACCCGCGCCACGTCCTTGAGCCGCAAGGCTCCGCCGTTCTCGTCCGAGCGCAGGATGATCTGCTCGAACTCGCGCGGATCCGCGAGACGTCCCTGCGTCGTGACCGAATAGGTGAAGGTCTGGCGGCCGGGCATCGGCTCCTCGCCGAAGCGGCCGGCGGCGAACTGGGCGTTCTGGTCGCGGATGGCCGCCGCGATGTCGCCGGGCGTGAGATTGTACTGGGCGACCTTGTCGGGCCTGAGCCAGATGCGCATTGAGTAATCCGACGCGCCGAAGAGCGAGGCGTCGCCGACGCCGGGCGTGCGGCGCAACTCGTCGATGACGTTCACCAGGGCGTAATTGGAGATGTAGATCGTGTCGTAGCGCCGGTCGGGCGAGGACAGGGCGACGATCTGCAGGATCGAGGACGACCGTTTCGTGACCGTCACGCCCTGCCGCCGCACCTCCTCGGGCAGCACCGCATTCGCGCGCTGGACGCGGTTGTTGACGTTGATCGTGGCCTGATCCGCATCGGTGCCGGTCTGAAAGTACACGGACAGACTCATGGTGCCGGAGCCCGTCGAGGTCGATTGCATGTAGATCATGTTCTCGACGCCGTTGACCTGCTGCTCCAGGGGAGCCGCGACCGTCTCGGCGATGGTCTCGGCGCTCGCTCCCGGATACGTGGCGGAGACCACCACCTGGGGCGGCACGATTTCGGGATATTGCGCCACGGGCAGGATCCGCATGGCGATCAGGCCCACGAGCACGATCACGATGGACAGGACGGAGGCGAAGATCGGGCGGTCGATGAAGAATTTCGAGATCATGGCCGCGTCCCCGTTGCGCGGGAGCCCGCAGCCGCCGCGCCGGCCGTCTCCGCGGCTGCCATGACCACCGGCCGGACGGCCTGTCCGGGACGCACCCGGATCACGCCGTCGACCACCACCTTGTCGCCCCCGCTCAGGCCTTCGCGCACCACCCAGCCCGCCGGAACCTCGGGCCCCAAGCGGATCGGCCGGACCTGGGCGACGTCGTTCTCGCCGAGCACGTAGACCATCGGGCCCTGCGGCCCCTGGCTGACCGCCTGCTGCGGGATCACGATGGAATCGGGCAGCGTGATGCCGGTGATCCGCACGCGCACGAACTGGCCGGGAAGCAGGACGCCGTCGGGATTGGGGAAGATGGCCCGCGCCTGGACCGTCCCGGTCTGCAGGTCGACCCGCTGGGCCGCCGTGTCGATCCTGCCGGGCTGCGGATAGGACGATTCCTGCGCGAAGCGCAGCTCGACCTTCAGCTCCTTTTCCGAAATCGGCTTGTCCCGCCGCTCGTTGAGGGCCTGGAAGGCGCGCCATTCCGCGTCGGGAATGGAGAAGTTCACATAGGCCGGATCGAGCTGCGAGATCGTGGTCAGCAGGGTCTGCTGCGCCTGGATGAGAGCGCCGACCGGAGGAGATTGAAGCGCCGTTGTGCCGGTCGCGGGCGCGGTCACCGTGGTATAGCTCAGGTTCAGCTGCGCGTTGCGGACTTCCGCTTCTGCGAGCTGCACGCCGGCCTGCGCCTGATCCCGCTGCGAGCGGGCGTCTTCAAGCTGCACGTCCGTCGAGACTCCGCGTCGGGCAAGCGGCTCGACGCGCTCGAAATTCTGCTGGGCCTGATACAGGGCGGCCTGCGCCTGCTTCAGCTGCGCCTCGGCCCGGCTCACGGCTACCTCGTAGGTGGCCGGATCGATCCGGAAGAGCACCTGGCCCTCGGTGACCTTCGCGCCCTCCTCGAAGGTGCGCTCGAGCAGGAGTCCACCGACCCGCGGGCGCACCTCCACGTCGCGAAAGCCCGCCACGCGCCCGGCATATTCGACCGGATACGGCACATCGGCGGGCTGAACCGTGACGATTCCGACCTGGGGCGGGGGCATCGCGGCAGCGGAAGCGGTTTGGGGCGCGGGCGCTTCCCCGGACGAGCGGAACAGGAGGACGTAGAGGCCAGCCGCCAGAGCCAGACCGAGAATCGCGATCAGAAGAATGCGCTTGGCCATGGTGCTCTCCGGCGCGACCGGATCGGACATGCCGGAGAACGGCCGCCTCGGTCCTGCTATCCAACGGCGGACAAGGGCTCTGGTTCGACTCTCAAGCTTGAAAGAGCAAAGCGGATCGCGGCCGGTGAAAGTGCGGGCCTGACATTCTCCCCGTCATGCCCGGCCTTGGGCCGGGTATCCACGCCTTCGACCCGGTGTGTTTCTCAAGACGTGGATGCCCGCGACGAGCGCGGGCATGACGGGAGAGGACCATGACGAGAGAGGCTACGATGAGAGACGTTTCACGTCCGATGCATCACCCGAACTGGTTCATCGTGTTGTGCGCGCCGCCCGCTTTAAGCGCGGCCTCGCCGGCGAAATACTCCTTGTGGTCGTCGCCGATGTCGGAGCCCGCCATGTTCTGATGCTTCACGCAGGCGATGCCCTGGCGGATCTCCTGGCGCTGCACGTTGCGGACATAGCCCAGCATGCCCTCGCGGCCGAAATATTCCTTCGCGAGGTTGTCGGTGGAGAGCGCCGCCGTGTGATAGGTCGGCAGCGTGATGAGATGGTGGAAGATGCCCGCTCGCCGGGAGCCCTCCGCCTGGAAGGTGCGGATGCGCTCGTCGGCCTCCTTGGCAAGCTCGGTCTCGTCGTAATCAACGCTCATGAGCTTCGCGCGGTCGTAGGACGAAACGTCCCTTCCGGCCTTCTCCCAGGCATCGTAGACCTGCTGGCGGAAATTGATGGTCCAGTTGAAGGACGGCGAGTTGTTGTAGACGAGCTTCGCATTCGGAATGACCTCGCGGATGCGGTCGACCATGCCGGCGATCTGCTCCACATGCGGCTTCTCGGTTTCGATCCACAGAAGGTCGGCGCCGTTCTTGAGGGCGGTGATGCAGTCGAGCACGCAGCGGTCCTCGCCCGTGCCGGGGCGGAACTGGAAGAGGTTGCTCGCGAGCCGCTTCGGACGCATCAGCGTGCCGTTCCGGTTGATGACCACATCGCCGTTGACGCAGGTCTCGGGCGTGATCTCCTCGCAATCCAGGAAGCTGTTGTAGAGGTCGCCGATGTCGCCGGGCTCGCGGCTGAAGGCGATCTGCTTCGTCAGGCCCGCGCCGAGGGAATCCGTGCGCGCCACGATGAGGCCGTCATCGACGCCGAGCTCGAGGAAGGCGTAGCGCACGGCGCGCAGCTTGGCGATGAAGTCCTCGTGCGGAACGGTGACCTTGCCGTCCTGGTGGCCGCATTGCTTCTCGTCCGACACCTGGTTCTCGATCTGGAGGCAGCACGCGCCCGCCTCGATCATCTTCCTGGCGAGGAGATACGTCGCTTCCGCGTTGCCGAACCCTGCGTCGATGTCGGCGATGATCGGCACGACATGGGTCTGATGATTGTCGATGGCGTTGAGAAGCTCACGCTCGCGGATCGAATTGCCGCTTTTGCGCGCCGCGTCGAGATCGCGGAACAGGAGCCCGAGCTCGCGCGCGTCGGCCTGGCGCAGGAAGGTGTAGAGCTCCTCGATCAGGGCGGGCACGCTGGTCTTCTCGTGCATCGACTGGTCGGGCAGCGGCCCGAACTCGGAGCGCAGGGCGGCGACCATCCAGCCGGAGAGATAGAGATAACGACGCTGCGTGGAGCCGAAATGCTTCTTGATCGAGATCATCTTCTGCTGGCCGATGAAGCCGTGCCAGCAGCCGAGCGACTGCGTGTAGAGGGACGGATCGGCATCGTAGGCCGCCATGTCCTCGCGCATGATCTTCGCGGTGTAGCGCGCGATGTCGAGACCGGTGCGGAAGCGGTTCTGCAGGCGCATGCGCGCCACCGATTCCGGATCGATGCCGCTCCAGGTGCCGGCCTCCTCGATCATGCGGTGTGCCTGTGCGATCTGATCTTGATAAGCCACGGTCGTGTTCCTCGGTTTTCAGATGGGTTGAACGAGGAACTATCCGGCGCGTTCGCGCGCCGGAAGGCGCGTAAAGGTCCAGGTGTGAAGCTTTACAAAAGGGGCTCTGTCACGTTGTCAATGATTGACACATCGCCCGCGAGGCTTCGCGATTGAATTCCTTGGGTTATTGGAATGCGAGCCCTTCTGCGGCCCGTCGTTCCGGAGACACATACGCCTTAAGTCTATGCCTTCAGAGACGAAAGCCGTGTCGTTCGCGAGTGCGGAACGCGGCCGGTCCAAGTGCCGCGCCGCCTGTGCCGGACGGTGTAAAGACCTTACAACCGGTCTTCTCTCGTCATGGCCGGGCTTGACCCGGCCATCCACGTCTTCGCGAACCGCATCGCGTTGAAGGCGTGGATCCCCGGCTCAAGGCCGGGGATGACGTGGATGGAAAGACGACGGGAGAAGAGGCCCGACCCTACCACCTCTTCGCCCCTGTCTTTGCGGCGCACGGGAACGGCGAAGCCTCCCGCTGTGTTGATGCTCTGCATCGTCTCACGCATCCGGGAGCGCCCGCCATGCCAACCGTCATCGCCATCGAAGCCAAGCCCCTCGGCATCGGCGACATCAACAGCGAGTTTCACCACCTCTACCTCGTGAAGACGGTCACCGACAGCCACGGCCGCGTCCTGTCGGAGAAAGAGATCCGGGGCAGCTTCGAACCGGACGGCAGCCTCGGGACGCTCGCCGATGTGAATCTGGCGACCTCTCCCGACCGACGCGGCTCGGACACGCCGCAGGAGCGGCACCGCACCGTGCTGGATCTCGGCGGCCGCAATGCCGAGGATGTGTGGAGCGTGATGGTCCAGCATGCCCGGAACATCGATGCCGCGCATCTGCCCTACAGCTTCGACATCTACCGGCAGGCGCCTGGTGGCGACCTCAACAGCAATTCGGTGGCGGCCTCGGTGCTGCACAGCGTCGGCATCGACTGGGCCACCCATTACCCGGTCGGCATCCGCCCCGGGGAAGCGCCGCTCTATGGCCAGCTCCAGTACATGGACGTGAACGACGCCCTGTTCGGAACCGCGCGCCGGGACATCATGTTCGGCGGCGTCGGTAACGACAGGCTCTACGGCAGGGGCGGAAACGACAGCCTCTACGGCGAGAGCGGCAACGACAGGCTCTACGGATCCAGCGGCAACGACGCCTTGAGGGGCGGAACCGGCGATGACCGTCTCTATGGCGGGACGGGCCGGGACACGCTGCGCGGCGACGCGGGCAAGGACGCCTTCGTGTTCGACACGCGGCCGGATCCCGTGACGAACCGCGATACCATCGCGGATTTCTCGGTCGCGGACGATACGCTCTGGCTCGACAACGCCGTTTTCACGGCGCTCGGAGCGGCGGGTCGCCTGAAGTCGACGATGTTCTGGACCGGCACGGCCGCGCACGACGCCACCGACCGCATCGTCTACGATTCGTCCCACGGGGTGCTCTATTACGATCCGGACGGCACGGGCGGCGCGGGTCAGGTCGCCGTCACCAAGATTTCGGCGGGGCTCAAGATGACCTATGCCGACATCCTCGTCGTCTAATCGCGCTCCGCATCCCGATCCTCTGCGGCGGGCCGCGGGCTCGGACGGGTGACGATGTAGAGCCCGACGCTGCCCATCACGGCAGCGAGGATGAACGGCACGGAGGGATTGTCCACCAGCCAGACGCTCACCGCGTAGGACAGCGCGAGCGTCAGGAGCGCATAGACCTTCGCGCGCGGGGGAATGGCGCGCTGGTCGCGCCAGGTGGTCAGAAGCGCGCCGAAGCGGGGATGCCGGTAAAGCCTCTCGGCGAGGGCCGGGTTGGAGCGCGCGAAGCACCACGCGGCCAGAATCACGAACGGCGTCGTCGGCAAAAGCGGCAGCACGATGCCGATGATGCCGAGCGCGAGGCTCGCATAGCCGAGGGCGAGGTGAAACCTGCGCATGCTGTCCTTATGCCGTTGTCCTGCGCGGGATGGAACGCGCCGCGTTTCACGTTGTCAGCCCAGGAGGGCCTGCTCCACGCCCGCCGCGATGTCCAGAAGCCTGTGGTCCGCGCCGTTTTGCGCCATCAGCATGAGGCCGACGGGACGCTCGCAGCCTCCCAAGGGCAGCGACACCGCCGTCAGGTCGAACTGGTTGGCGACCTGCGTGTTGCGCAGGATCAGCCCGTCCGTCTCGTTGTAGAGCCTGTCGTCGGCCTCGAGCGGCGCGATCAGGGGCGCCGTGATGGCCGTCGTGGGCAGGGCGAGCACGTCGACGGGCGCAAGACGCCGGTCCATGGCCCCGATCAGGGCGCGGCGGCGGCACATCATGCGCAGATAGACATGGGCCGGAACCGCGTGGCTTCGCGCGAGCCAGTAATGGACGCGCGGGTCGATCTCGTCCGCACGGCTCTCGAGCCAGTCCGCATGAATCTCCGCGGCCTCGATGGACGCGATGGAGGCGGCTTCCGTCGTCTCCCGCATGGCGAGGAGAAGATCGTCGATGGGATGATCGGCGATGCGCGCGCCGGCCGCCGAGAGACGGCTCAGCGCCCGCTCGAAGGCCTCCTCCACCAGGGCCTCGCTGCGCGAGAACAGGCGCCCGCGCGGAACGCCGATCCGCAATCCGGCGAGCGGAAATGGCTCCGGCGCGTGCGGCTCCTCTCCCGCCATCACCGCGTCGGCGAAGGCGCAGTCGCGCACGGAGCGCGCGAGCGGGCCGATGGAATCGAGGCTCGGCGAGAGGGGGAACGCGCCGTCGAGAGGCACGCGCCCCGTCGTCGGCTTGAAGCCCACGACGCCGTTGAGCGCCGCCGGAATGCGCACCGAGCCACCGGTATCGCTGCCGATGGAAATCTCCGACGTGCCCTCCGCCACGGCGACCCCCGCGCCCGAGGACGAGCCTCCGGGAATCCGCAAGGGATCCACCGCGTTGCCGGGCGTGCCGTAATGGGGATTGAGCCCGAGCCCCGAGAAGGCGAACTCCACCATGCTGGTCTTGCCTAAGATCACCGCGCCCGCCCGGCGCAGGCGGCGCACGACGGCCGCGTCCTGCGCGGCGGGTTCGGCCTCGCGCAGCACGAGGGAGCCCGCGGTGGTCGCCTCCCCGGCCACGTCGAACAGATCCTTGATCGACACGAGCGCGCCGTCGAGCGGGCCTAGGGAAATCCCCGCCTGCCTGCGGGCGTCCGCAGCATCGGCGGCGGCCCGCGCCGCTTCGGGATAGAGCCTCGTGAACACGCGCTCGTCTTCGGCCCGGGCCGTCAGCCGCGCCAGGATCATCTCGAGCTTGTCTCGCGCCGTCATCATGGAAGAATCCCGATTGGACATACCGTAGGTCTGCAACTCTTGGGAGAGGCGGGAAAGAGTCAAGATCCCCGGCGCTCCCGCCGCCTCGTGTCACGAGGCGTACCGCTCGGCCTCGTCGTCCGCCTGGGCCTGCTCGGCCATCACGTTCTTGACCGGGAAGGTGATGACGCAGCGGATCCCCTCGGGCTGGAAATCGAGCTTGATCTCGCCGCCGAGCTGCTGCGCGAGGCCGCGCTGAATGAGCTTGGTGCCGAAACCCTGGCGCTTGGGCTGCGTCACGGGCGGCCCTCCGCTCTCGACCCATTCCACGATCAGCACGGGCGGGCTCAACGAGAGCGCGGTCGCCCACATGACGCTCACCTTGCCCTCCGGCACCGTGAGGCTCCCGTATTTCGTGGCGTTGGTCGCCAGCTCATGGATGGCGAGCCCCAGCGCCAGAACGGCGCTCGGCTGCAGATTGACCCTCGGACCGCGCAGGCGGATGCGCTGGCGCATGGTGTCCTGGTAGGGATCGAGCTCGCTTCTCAGCACGTCCTCCAGCAGGGCGCCCTGCCATTGGGTGGCGGTGAGCAGATCGTGCGTCTTGGCCAGGCCCTGCACGCGCCCGACGAAGGCGTCCCACGCGCCCGGATCGCCCTGTTCCGCGGCGCGGCGCGTCATCGAGGCGACCGATTGCACGGTGGCCAGCGTGTTCTTGACCCGGTGATTGAGCTCATGCAGCAGAAGTCCGCGGCGCTCCTCGGCGAGGCGCCGCTCCGTGATGTCCTGCGAAACGCCGACGAGCGAAAGGTTCCCGTCCGGCCCGACGCGCACCCGACCGCTGATGCGGATCCAGTGCTCGCTGTGATCCGGCCAGACGGCACGGTACTCGACATCGAGGTCGGACCGGGTTTCGAGCGTCTCGGCCACGGCTTCGGCCTGCCGGGCGCGATCCTCCGGATGGATGCTGGCCAGCAGGTCATCGTAGGAGAACGACTCGTCGGGGCTGCGGCCGAAATGGGCGCGGCATTGGGGCGACACGACGAAGTTTCCGGTCGACGGCGTGTATTCCCATGAGCCCAGACGGCCCGCATTGAGCGCCAGGCGCAGGCGCGCCTCGCTGTCGGCGATCCGGGCCAGAGCCTCCTCCCGGTGCCGTTCCTGCTCGCGGATGTCGGACGACGCGTCGGTCAGGGCTTTCTGGATCGCGTCGAATTCGAGCACATGGGTGGTTGCCCCGGTCACCTCGCGCCCGGTCCCGAGCGCCTGCGCCGCGGTGACGAGCTGGTCGACCGGCTTGGCGACCAGACGCGAGAGGATCGCGGCCAGGATCACGCCCAGGAGGATGCATCCGGCGAGGATGAAAAGCCAGAACAGGGAGCGCTGGAACGACGCCGCGAGCTCCGTCACCGGCACGCTCACGACAAAGGTCCAGCCATAGGCGGGCGACTTGCTGAAATAGGCGCGGGCAGGAATGCCTTCGAGCGTCACGCTCGACACATTGCCCTCGGAGGACATGGCCGATGCATCGCGGATGTTCGGGCCGGCAAGCTGGCCGATGAAGCGATCGGGCGAGCGGGAGCGCGCGACGATCCGTCCGCTGCGGTCGAGCACGGCCGCGTTCCAGTTCGGGTCGATGCGCTGATCCGCGATGAGGCGCTGGAAGGTTTCGGGGCCGATGGCCGCCGAGAGAACATAAATCACCTTATCGTCGATGACGACCGGCAGGTCGATCGTGATCAGGGGCTGCCCCGTGAGGGCGCCGACGTAAAGATCGGACAATTGCGCCTTGCGGGTCTCCCGCACCTTCCGCAGGGCGACGCCGCGCGGGCTGTCAGGCAAGGGCGAGCCATAGGCCACGCGGGTGTTGAACAGCACTTTGCCGTCCATGTCGATCAGCGCGATCCAGGATGGGCTGGCGAGGCCGGCTTCCCGGGCCTGCTTGTGGAAGGCGGCGAAATCCCCTTGAGCGATCGAGGGAGACAGGGCGAGCACCCGCAGGGCCATCTCGTTCTTCTCGATCTCGCGGTCGAGGGAGAGGCTCAGGGCCCGCGCGGTTTCCTGAAGGCGGAGATCCGCGGATTCGCGCTCGGCGCGATAGCCCGAACGGAACCCCGCCGCGGCGATGAGGACGGCCGGCAGCGTGAGAACGAACACGAGCGCCCAGAGAATCTGGCGCAGCGAGGTGCGGGATCCGTCGAGAGGGTTGAACCGGAGTGGAATTGGTCCCGATGCAGGACCGTCGTTCTCCCGCATGTCAGCCGACTTCTTGAACTCGCATGAGGACCCGCACGAGCACCCCCGGATCGTCAGCGGGCCATTCCACGCGCGCATCGAGCTGCCGCGCCAGGCCTTTCAGCACCGTCCCGGAAGCGCCCTCCCGCGCCGCCTTCTTCTCCTCGAGGCTGAAGGCGTCGTCCGACAACTGGAACAGCAGGTGGCCGTCACGCACATGCATGGCGAGCTTCAGCTTGCCGTGCCGTTCCCTGTAGGCGTGGGTCAGCGCGTTCACGACGATCTCGTTGAAGAGAAGCGCCATGGGTGCGGCCTTGGCCGCCTCGACCTCGACGGCCTCGACGTCGAATTCCGGCACGATCGCGACACCCGCGACGGATGCCGTGAGCTCCTCGCACAGCCCGCGGGCGAAGCTGGTCACGTCGAACCGGGACGATCCGTTTCCGTCGTAGAGGTCGCGATGGGCCGCGCCGAGGGCCTGAAGCCGCTCGCGCATCCGCTCCAGCACCTTGCCGGTCGCCTCGTCCTCGGCATGGCGGATCTCGATCCCGATCAACGACAGAAGAAGCTGCAGGTTGTTCTTCACACGGTGGTCGAGTTCGTGCAGGAGCGTCGTGCGCTCGTCGAGGAGCTTCTGCAGGGCCTCCTGGGCCTCGCGCTTCTCGGCCCGCTCGCGCGCCTCCGCGAGCGCCCGGAGCACCGTGACGGGAAGCCGGTCCAGCCGGTCCTTGAGCACGTAATCCGTCGCCCCCCGCTTGAGCGCCTCGACGGCCACCTCCTCGCCGAGCGCGCCGGAGACGAACACGAAGGGCAGCTCCGGACGATACTCCCGCACCAGAGCGAGGGCGTGCAGCCCGTCGAAGCCGGGCAGGAGGTAATCGGCCAGCACGAGATCCCACGGGCGGTCATGGAGCATCCTGGCGAAATCCGCCTCCAGGACGACCCGCTCGACGGAAGCCGTCAGGCCCGCTGCCAGCAGCGCCTCCGTCACCAGCTCGGCATCGAGTGCGCTGTCCTCCAGGAGGAGGACGCGGAGCATTCGGTTGGACTGGAGGGGAGCCGCCTGAGCCATCGACGCCCCTAGGAATCGGCCCGCCGCGGCGGCGGCTCGTTGAGAATGGCCCAGAAGACGCCGAGATCCTGGATCGCATCGAAGAACTCGCGGAACCCCACGGGCTTCACCACGAAGGCGTTGACGCCGAGCTCGTAGCTGCGGATCAGGTCGCTCTCCTCCCGCGAGGAGGTGAGCATCACCACCGGCGTCTGCTTCAGGTGCGGATCGGCCTTCACCTTCTCCAGCACCTCGAGCCCGTCGATCTTCGGCAGCTTGAGGTCGAGCAGCACCACGGCCGGATCGCTGGTGTTGCGATTGGCGTGCACGCCGCGCCGATTGAGGAAATCGAGCGCCTCCTCGCCATCGCGGACGACGACGACCTCGTTGGCGAGCTGGCTCTGCTCCAGGGCGGCCAGGGTCAGCTCCAGATCCTTCGGATTGTCCTCAACCAGCAGGATCGGTTTCAATTCCGGCATTACGCCGCTCCTTCACTCTCGGGCAGGGCGACATAGAACGTCGCGCCCTTGTCCAACTCAGCCTCCGCCCAGCTGCGGCCCCCGTGTCTTTCAACAATGCGGCGAACATTGGCCAGCCCGATCCCGGTTCCCTCGTAATCCTCGATCCGGTGCAGGCGCTGGAACACGCCGAACAGCTTGTCGACGTATTTCATATCGAACCCGACACCGTTGTCGCGCACGAAGAAGACGATCTCCCCGTTATCCCGGTAGGAACCCACTTCGATACGGGAAGTGTCCCGCCTTCGAGAATATTTGACGGCGTTATCCAAAAGATTCTCAAAAACCAGCCGGATCAGCACCGGATCGGCCACGACGGGATGCAGATCGCCGATCGTCCATTCGATGCGGCGTTCGCCCGTCTCCATGGAGAGCTTCTGGCGGGTTTCCTCCACCATCGCCCTGACGTCGACCCGGCGCGGCTTGAGCGCCGTGCGGCCCATCTGCGAGAAGCGGAGCAGGTTGTCGACGAGGGTGCCGGCCGTATAGGCGGCATCGATGATCGTATCGATGTAACGCTTGCCGCGCTCTGAGAGGTCGGCCCATTCCTGTTTCTTGAGGAGCTCGGAATAACCGACGATGTGGCGGAACGGCGCGCGCAGATCGTGAGAGACCGAATAGGAGAAGGCTTCGAGCTCCTTGTTCGACCGGCGCAGCTCGTCGGCGAGGGCCGCCAGCTCCTCGGCGCGGCGGAGCACGATGCCGACGATGGCATTGCGCAATTCCTTCACGGCCTCGATCTCGCTGCGATCCCACTCGGCCGAGCGCCCGCGCACCGTCTCCTTCCAGATCTCGAAGGAGCGCCGGGGATGAAGCCTGAGCGTGCCGGCCTCCTCCCGCACGGGCTTCTCCGGATTGCCGCCCCATTTGACCGTCTCGACGATCTCGGGGCGGAACCACAGGATATAGCTCGAACGCATCTTCGAGATGGAGATGGAGAGAAGACCGCTCGCCTTGTCCGCATAGGCCCGCGCCGCGGGAAAGATATCCGGCAGACGATCCGTGGCGAACACGTCCTCCTGGTGGTGCTCGGTGAGCCACTCGTAGAGCGCCTTGACCTCGGCTTCGTCGGGCGTCTCGCCCATGCGCCAGCAATGCTCGTCCGTGAGGATGGCCACGCCATGCGCGCCCGCCAGCAGCATCAGGTCGTCGGGATGATGGACGAGGCCGTCGATGAAGACGTTCTCCCCCGCCATGTAGGCGAGAAGGCGCGCCTGGATCGCGCCGAGCCGCATCCGGGAATCCGCCAGCGCCGTGTTCTCCCGCGCTTCGAGCTGCAGGGAAAAGATCTGGGTGAGAAAGTCGCAGGCATTGCGCACCGGCAGCGAGACGCGCCGGGGCTCGCTGTTGTGGCAGGAGATCAGACCCCAGAGCGCGCCGCCGCGCAGGATCGAGATCGACATAGAGGCCGGCGTGCCCATGTTGCGCATGTATTCGAGATGCACGGGCGAGACGCTGCGCAGCACCGAGTCGCTCAAGTCGAGCGGCGCGGGATCGTGGGACCGGATCGGAACGGGCGTGTAGTTCGCATCGGGAATGATGCGCAGCCGGTTGCGGCGGTAGAGCTCCCGCGCCTGCGCCGGAATGTCGGAGGCGGGAAAGCGCAGGTCGAGATAGGACGGCAGGGCTTCGTTGCGGTCCTCGGCGATCACGGTGCCGTTCCACTGCTCGTCGAAGCGGTAGATCAGCACCCGGTCGAAGCCGGTCATGCGGCGGATGTCCTCCGCCGCGAGATGACAGAGGCGATCGATGGTGGAAGCCCCGTGCAGTTCCTCCACGAAGCGGCGCAGGGTGGGATAAAGCGTTTCGATGCTGGACACCGCGCCTTGCGGCACGGCCTCCAGTTCGAGAACCACATGGTCGCTCGAACGGGAGATCACGGCGTCATAGGCCGCTTCGCCGCTGCCATCCGGCAGCATGATCGTGCGGATGTAATGGGCCGTCCCCGCGGGCATGGGCCGCGCGAGATCGGCCTCCAGCCGCGCGGCGATATCGGGAAGCGCTGCGCGAAGGGGCTTCTTGAGAAGCGAATCCGGATCGACGCCGAGCACGGACGCGGCATTGGCGCTCGCATGGGTCATGATCATGTCGGCCTGGGAGAAGGCGAACAGGATGCCGTGAGGCTGGATGCTGCCGGGAATGTGGATCGGCTCCCGCTCGCAGGCGGTGAGGTCGATCTCCTGCTCGATGATCTGCGGCGCTCGGCTGCTCATTGGACCTCACAAAGCCAGTCATGCATGACGTCAAAGGTTTCTTGCGCGGTCGCGACGATGACATCGTCGGTCGCGGGTGAGGACGCTTCGAGGAGCACCGCCCCGAACTGCCGCCACATGGCGGCGATATCCCGCCCGTAGCTCCTGAAATAGGCGCAGCCCGTCTGCGCATCCAAACCGAGCTTGCGCTCCACCTCGCGCGCGATGATCGCGCCGCCGAGCGTCGAGCCCTCGACCACGTACATGCTGCCGAGCACGGCGGCGGACGACGGCATGGGCATGAGAGGATCGCATTGCGGGAGACGGATGATCTCGCGCTCGTCGAGACCGAGCGCGACGAGATCCTTGGCCAGGAGCTTTGTCTTGCAGCGCTTCTCGAAGAAACCCCTGTCGTGAGCCGCCGCGCCCGCGGCCTTCTCCCACGCGGCGTGGAAGCCGTAGAAGCGGATCAGCAGGTTCGTGTAGCCGTCGCGGCTGGCGATCCGGCGATCGAGATCCATCGCCGTCTCGATGCGCTCGTGCGCGGGTCCGGTTTCGAGCTTGAGCCGTTCGAGCAGCGTCATGACACCTCATCCAGGGAGCGGCCCAGCTTTCTGGCGGCGATCCGTTCCACGAGTCCCAGCCCGTCGTGGATCAGAACCGCCAGCAACGCAACCACCAAGCCGCCCTGGAGGACGAAAGCGATATTGTTCGACTGCAGGCCCGCGATGATCACCTCGCCGAGCCCCTTGGCGGCCACGGTCGAGCCGATGGTCGCGGTGCCCAGGCTGATGATGACCGACACGCGAATGCCCGCGAGTATCACCGGAAAGGCGAGCGGAAGCTCGACCTGCATGAGGCGCTGGCGCGCGTTCATTCCCATGCCGCGCGCGGCGTCGAGCGCTTGCGCGGGAACCTGCGTCAATCCCGTCAGCGTGTTCTCGAAGATCGGCAGCAGGCCGTAGAGGAACAGCGCGATGAAGGTGGGCTCCTCGCCGAAGCCGACGAGCGGCACGGCGATGGCGAGGACGGCGATGGGCGGAAAGGTCTGCCCGATATTCACGAGGCTGCGCGAGAGCGGAAGAAACTCGGCTCCCGAGGGACGGGTGACGAAGATTCCGAGCGCCACCGCGAGAAGCGTGCTGGCCACCGTCGCGAGACACACCGTGCGCAGATGCTGCAGGGTCAGCATAAGCAGGCTGCCCTGATTGTAGATGGCCGGAGCGCCGCGGGTGATCAGAGGCTCGAAGAGAAACGCGAAGGCCTGCGGCATGGTGATGAAGGCCAGGAGCAGGAGCAGCGCGATCAGCCGGACGAGGTTGGGCAGCGTCATGGCGGCCGTCCGTGCTGCAGGATGCCGCCGACGCTCACCTGGCCGACGATCGCCCCCGAGGCATCCGCGACCGGCAGCGCCTTGCGTCCCGTCCAGACGAGGCGCGAGAGCGCATCATGCAGGCTGTCGGACACCCTGATCGGCTCGCCTTCGGCGCATCCGGGCTCGAGGGCGTCGCGCACCTTCGTCAGGGAGAGGAGGCGGAAGGGTCGATCCGCCGTTCCCACGAGGCGCTCCACGAAATCGTCGGCGGGATGCATCAGGAGTTCGGCGGGCGTCGCATATTGCAGAAGGCGGGCCTGATCCATGACGGCGATGCGGTCGCCGAGATGGAAGGCTTCGTTCAGATCGTGAGTGACGAGGACGATCGTGGTCCCGAGCCGCCGCTGGATCGCCAGCAGATCGTCCTGGGCCTTGGAGCGGATCACCGCGTCGAGGGCGCCGAAGGGCTCGTCCATCAGCAGCAGCGCGGGCCGCGCGGCGAGCGCCCGCGCCACGCCGACGCGCTGCTGCTGGCCGCCCGACAATTCATGCGGGAACTTCCCCGCGAATTCCGCCGGATCGAGCTGGAACAGGTCGAGCAGTTCATCGACGCGCTGCGCGATCTTCCTGCGGTCCCACCGCAGCAGGCGCGGCACGATGGCGATGTTGTCGGCGACATTGCGATGCGGGAACAGGCCGTAGCCCTGGATGACGTAGCCGATGCGGTGCCGCAATTCGTCTTCGGGAATCGCGCGGGTGTCCTCGCCGTCGATCAGAACGCGCCCCGCGCTCGGCTCGACGAGGCGGTTGATCATGCGCAGCAGGGTCGACTTGCCCGCGCCCGACGTGCCGACCACGACCGTGACCGTTCCCTCCTCCACCGAGAGCGACACGTCGTCGACCACGATCGTCGGGCCATAGCGCTTGGAGAGGTGATCGATCTCGATCATGCCAGCGCCCCCTTCGAGAGATCGACGAGCGCATCGAGAACGATGGAGGCGGCGAAGGACAGGGCGACCGTCGGAATGGCGCCCAGGAGCACGAGGTCGATGGCCGTCTGGCCGATGCCCTGGAAGACGAAGGTGCCGAAGCCCCCTCCCCCGATCAGCGCCGCCACCGTGGCGAGGCCGAGATTCTGCACCAGCACGATGCGGATGCCCGCGAGGATCACCGGAAGGGCGAGCGGAAGCTCGACCTGCACCAGCCGCTGCCGGGCCGACATGCCCATGCCGCGCGCCGCGTCGACGGCGGTGGCCGGCACTCCGTTGAGCCCGGCGAGCGTGTTCGCGACGATCGGCAGCAATGCGTAGAGGAACAGCGCGATGAAAGCCGGAGCGGCCCCGATCCCCCTGATCCCCAACGCTGCGGCGAGCGGAACGCTGGCCGCCAGCGCGCCGAGGGGCGCCATGAGAAGTCCGAACAGGGCGATGCTCGGAATCGTCTGCACGATTCCCAAACTCTGCATCGTCACGGCCCGCAACGTCTTCTGACGGTGCGCCGCGACACCGAGCGGAATGCCGACGAGGCACGCGGCGGCCATCGAGCCGAAGGCGAGCAGGAGATGCTGGCGCGCCTCGCGCCAGAAGCTGTCGGCGCGGGTATGATATTCCTTGAGGATCGACAGGTTCTCCCAGACGCCGGAGAACAGCAGAAACGCCAGGACACTCACGCCCACGGCCAGAGCTACGAGCCGTCCGTATGGGCCGAGCCGCATGCGCGCGAGCGCATCGATGGCGAGAAGCGAGAACGAGAGGGTCAGCAGCCAGAACCCCACCGAAGGCGAGACGCGGGCGAAGGTGTTGTCCGCCGGCGTCAGGTAGCCCGCGGAGAGGCCGAGCGACGGGAGAAGGAGGGCGAGGCCGATCACGGCCGAGCCCAGGCGGCCGAGAGGATCCCGCACGAAGACGGCGCCGACCGCGACGCCGAGCGTCACGAGAGCGAGAGCCCCCGCCACGGCGAAGGGAAGCGCCTCGATCAGGAGGCGCGACTCGCCGGACGCGATGCGGGTGGCGCGATAAGTGGCGAACGGAGACGCGAAGAGCGCGACGCCGTTGAGAACGGCGATCACGACTCCCAAACGGTCGAGGGAAAGCGCTGGGCGTGGCGGAGCCATTCCGAACGTGCCCGTTCTGGATGTCGCGGAACTCACGTTGAACTCTGGTCTTTCCTTGGCCACCCTGCCGTCTGCATCGCGCGAACGGTTCGGCGCCTTACTTGGTGAGGCCTTTGGATTTCAGATAGTCGGCCGCGACGGCTTTCGCCGCCTCGCCGCCCACCTGCACGCGGGCGTTCAGCTTCTGGAGGGTGGTGAGGTCGAGCGAGGCGAAGACGGGCTTGAGAATGTCGGCGATCTTCGGATTGTCCTTCAGGACCGCCTCGCGAATGATAGGCGCGGGCGCATAGACGGGCTGCACCCCCTTGTCGTCCTCCAGCACCACGAGGCCGGACGGCGCGATGCCGCCGTCGGTGCCGTAGACCATGGCGGCGTTGGCGCCGCTGGTTTTCTCGGCGGCCGCCTTGATCGTCGCCGCCGTGTCGCCGCCGGAGAGCACGATGAGCTGCTCGGGCTTCAGGGTGAAGCCGTAGACCTTCTGGAACGACGGCAGGGCCGCTTCCGAATTCACGAACTCGGCGGAGGCCGCGAGCTTCACCTCGCCGCCGCCCGAAACCCATTTTCCGAAATCGGTGAGCGTCTTGAGCTTGTTGGCCTCCGTCACGTCCCGCCGCAGCGCGATGGCCCAGGTGTTGTTGGCGGGCGCGGGATCGAGCCAGACGATCTTGTTCGCCTCGTAATCCAGCTTCTTGGCGGTCTCGTAGCCCTTCGCGGCATCCTTCCAGACCGGATCGTCCGCCTTGTTGAAGAAGAAGCCCGCATTGCCCGTGTATTCGGGATAGATGTCGATCTCGCCCGCGGTGATCGCCTTGCGCACCACCGGCGTCGCGCCGAGCTGGATGCGGTCCTGGGTCTTGATGCCATTGGCCTCGAGGGCCAGCAGGATCATGTTGCCGAGCACCGACCCTTCCGTATCGATCTTCGACGAGACGACGACATCGGCCTTGGCCGGGCTCAACGCCGTCAGGCCCAGGGCCAGGGCGGCGACAACACTCTTCAGAACAGGCGTCATGGTTCCCCCTCAGCGGCTGCACACGCGTCAGGATATTCTAGGTCACGCCCGTCATTTAAGCAGGGGGAGAGCTCCGAGTCCCTCCCCCTGCGATAAAAACTTCGTGTCGTATCGACCTCCCCTATCGTCGGGCGAGGCCGGAGCGGATGACGTCCGGCGCAGAGATCCACAGGCGGATCAGGCGCTTAAGCCCAGCGGCGGCTCCTGGGCGATGGTGAAGCGCACCTGCGCCTGCGGGCGGTGATCCTCGGACAGGACGCGCCAGGCGCGCTCGGCCTCGGTGCGGCTCTCGAAGGGACCGACGACGCGCTCGGTGCCCTGAACCAGGGATTCGCATGCGCAGGAGGTGTACTCACCGCCCACCACCCAGAAACGAGATTGTTGCATGGCCGTTCTCCGTTGTGACCTGTGGGGCCTCGCCCCTTTTTGAGTTTACATCCGTTGACAAAGCGCCTCCCGAACCCACAAACTCAGTGCATCGGCGAGGCATCTGACAGGTATAATTCCCAAAGAAGTCTTTGTTTCAATGCCTGATTTCGAAAGAAAGGTGGCATTGTAAATCCCCGACACCATCGGTTCGGTAAACTTGTAAAAAGATTTACAAATGGATGAGAGCAGAAAACTCTTCGTCGGTCCCCGCCTCAAGCGCCTGCGCCGCGACCTCAACCTGAGCCAGGCCCGGATGGCGGAGGAGCTCGGGCTCTCGCCCAGCTATCTCAACCTGATGGAGCGCAACCAGCGCCCGATCACCGCGCAGGTGCTCATCCGTCTCGCGCATGCCTATTCCCTCGACCCGCGCGAATTCGCCAACGACGATCACGAGCGCACGGTCTCGGAGCTGGAGGAGATCTTCGCCGATCCGCTCTTCCGCAACGCGCCCGTGTCCCGCATCGAGCTGCGCGAGACCATCGAGAACGCACCCTCCCTCGTGGATGCGGTGAACCGCCTCTATCGCGCCTATCAGGCCATGCGCGGCGCGCGCGAGGCCATCACGCCCAACCTCGCCGACCGGGACCGGGCCGAGGACGCGCCGCAGGTCAACCCGGTCGACCGGGTGCGCGAGCTGATTCACGACGCCAAGAACCATTTTCCGGAACTGGACGAGGCGGCCGAGGCCCTGGCGTCCGATCTCGCCGTCACGGGGCACGAGCCGTTCTTCGCCATCGCGGAGCGGCTGCGCACCAAGCACGGAATCCGCGTGCGCGTCATGCCCATCGACGTGATGTCGGACAATCTGCGGCGCTACGATCACCACCGCCGCCAGCTCCTGATCTCCGAGCTCGTCGACCCGTCCGGCCGCACCTTCCAGGCCGCCTACCAGCTCGCTTTCGCAGAAATGCGCGCGACCATCGACGCCCTCGCGGCCAAGCTCGAGCCTAGCGACGGCCCGGCGCGGCGGCTGCTGCGCGTCTCCTTCGGCAATTACTTCGCCGGCGCGCTCATGATGCCCTACGGCAAGTTCCATGCGGCGGCGGAGGCCCTCGGCTACGATGTCGAGGTGCTGGGCGCCCGCTTCGGGGCGAGCTTCGAGCAGGTGGCGCACCGCCTCACCACGCTCGCGCGCCCCGGAGCGCGCGGCATCCCGTTCTTCCTCGTGCGCGCGGACGCGGCGGGCAACGTGTCGAAGCGCTTCTCGTCGGGCCGTTTCCCCTTCTCGCAATTCGGCGGCACGTGTCCGCTGTGGAACCTGCACTCCACCTTCAAGACGCCGGGACAGGTGGCGACTCAGATCGTCGAGCTGCCCGACGGCTCGCGCTGGTTCTCCGTGGCCCGCGCGGTCAAGCGCGCCTCCAATCCCTGGGGCATGCCCGACCCGCAATTCGTGGTGGGCCTCGGCTGCGAGGTGAAATACGCCCATCGCCTCGTCTATGCGCGCGGCCTCGACTTCGCCGCCGCCGACGCGACTCCCATCGGCATCAATTGCCGCCTGTGCGAGCGCGTCGCCTGCCCGCAGCGCGCGGCGCCGCCGATGATGCACGCGCTCATCGTCGACGAGATGCGGCGCGGTATCTCGCCCTTCGAGTTCGACGCGACTTAAAGCATCGGACCCAAAAGTGGATTTGCACTTTTGGGGCAGATCCGATGCTTTCTCCTGAGACGAGAGCATCGTTCGGCGCGGACCCAGCGGGCCGCGCCAGCGAAAACCGGGTCCACTTTTCCGCACGATGCTCTAGGTCATCGGACCGACGTAGCCTCCTCCGTCATCCCCGGCCTTGCGCCGGGGATCCACGTCTTTACGCCGCCGAGGCTCCCAAGACGTGGGTGGCCGTGACGAGCACGGCCATGACGACGGAAAGCCGTGGTGGCCGAACGATGCCCTAGATATCGGCCCCCGAGGTCGCCAGGGACGGCTCACCCAGCCAATGGTCGAGGAACCGGTCGATCCAGCGCGAGACATGCGGATCGTACTGGAAGCGCCCGTCGAGCTGGCGGACGCGGTCCTGGGCGCCGGGGGCGGACAGGCGCTCCTCCGCGACGACGGTCCAGCGGCAGATCATGGCGTGGGTGACCTCCGGGTGGAACTGGAGGCCGAAGGCCTTGCCGCCGACCTGGATGGCCTGGGTCGGGAAATCGTCGCCGGTGGCCAGGGTCTCGGCGCCCGAGGGGCAATCGAATCCCTCCCGGTGCCAGTGATAGACATGGCTCGGCCAGGGCACGCCCCAGATGTCGCTCAGGCGATCTCCGGCCGCGGTCGGCACGAGGGGATAATAGCCGATCTCGGCGCGCCCTTCCGGGTGCTGCCAGACACCGGCCCCCAAGTGCCTGGCCAGCATCTGAGCCCCCAGGCAGAGGCCCAGGAAGGGCTTGTTCTCCTTCAGCGGAACGCCGATCCAGTCGATTTCCGCCTTGATGAAGTCATCCGGGTCGTTGGCGCTCATGGGGCCGCCGAAGATCACCGCGCCCGCATGGTCGGCGAGGGTCCGAGGCAGCGGATCGCCGAGGCGCGGGCGGCGGATGTCGAGCCGGTGCCCGCGCTCCGCGAGCAGGCGCCCGACCCGTCCCGGAGTCGAATGCTCCTGGTGCAGGACGATGAGGACCGGGGCCTTCGCGCCTTGACTAGCCACGATCCTGCTCCGCGACGAGAGCCTTCGGGCGCCGGGAGAGGCGCGGATGGGGACACACGAGGACAAATCGACCGGACATGCCCCCATTATTCGGGAGAAGTCACGGTCCGCGCAAGGCTCAAGGCGACATCCTCGGGCGAGTTCTCACCGGCCCGAGCCCGTCGAGATCGCGCGCGGCGGCATCCCGCGCCGGTTTTTCCTCGATGGCGCCCTCGGCACTGAGCGCCAGGAGTTTCGCCGTGGCCAGGGACCGGAGGACCGGGATCACCCCTCAGGCCAGGATCGCCCCTAAGGCGAAGAGTCGCACGAGCACTGTGACGAGCCTGGAGGTAACCATTGCTTTACCCAACGAAGTCAGGCCCTTCGGGACCTAGGCAACCGAGGGCGGCTGCACTAAGATCAACTCGGCTATAAAGCTTCGGGACTCCGAAGGGATGCCGTCGGCTTTTGCACCGTTGTGCAAGGATGATAGAACCCTCTGATTCCCGGTCCGGCCTTCGTCGGCGCCAGGACCCATTCCGGTGCGGCGAATGTCGATCCTGCGGCGCCTTGCGTGAAAGAAAGTAAAGACGTGACCGAAAGCCTGACGAGCGAAGGGGATCTGAACGGCCTGCGCATCCTCGTGGTGGAGGACGAAGCGGCGATCTCCCTGCTGTTGGAGGACATGCTGCTCGACTTCGGCTGCGAGGTGATCGGCCCGGCCGCGCGGCTTTCCGCGGCCCTCGATGCGGTCGCCCGGGAGCAGGTCGATCTGGCCATCCTCGACGTGAACGTGGCGGGCGAGCCGATCTATCCCGTGGCCGAGGCCCTGGCCCAGCGCTCGATCCCCTTCGTCTTCTCGACGGGGTACGGCAGCGCGGGCATCCGCGACTCCTTCCGCGACCGCCCGGTCCTGCAGAAGCCCTTCGCTCAGAACGACCTGAAGCAGAAGCTGATCATGGCGCGGGGCAAAGGCGCCTCCTGAGGGCACCTCTCTCCCGGCCACTGACAATCCCGGCTGTTTCCTCAGGGGAATACGGCATGTGCCATTGAGCACAGAAGGCGTCGTCTGATTCGGCTTTGATCCTGCTGCTTTCCTGTTAAGCTTGATCCGAACCGAACCAAAGTCGCCCCCATCACCGCCATGGCCGGACCGCTCAAATTCCTTGCTGCCGCAAGCTCTCTCGTCCTGTGCCTGGCCGAGGCGCATGCCCAATCGCCCGTTCCCAGGCCGCTTCCCGTCGCAGGCTCGATCGTCGCGGCCAAGGGCGGGGAGGAGATGCGCTTCGTCCGCGAGGACCTGTGGCGGGCGGCGCCCATCCGGCAGGACGTGATCGGCGGCGACGTGCTGCGCACCAACGCCATCGGCAACCTGGCCATCCTGTTCGCGGACCGGACCCAGATCCGCGTCGGCCGCAACTCGACGCTGACGGTGAACGACATCGCCGGCGGCCCCAACGACACGACCACGCTCGGCCTCGAGGCCGGCCAGATCTGGGCCCGCGCCGCGCGCGGCGGATCGGGCGTCGACGTGAAGACCCCCGCCGCGGTGGCCGCCATCCGCGGCACCGACTGGTCGCTCTCCGTCGAGGGCGGACGCACGTCCCTCATGGTGCTCGAAGGCGTCGTGGAGCTGCGCAACGCGCAGGGCTCCGTCACCGTGCGCCAGGGCGAGGGCGCGGTGGCGTCCATCGGACAGGCGCCGACGAAATTCGTGCTCACGAACTCCGAAGACCGCGAGCAGATGCTCTTCTACCTGAGCCTGCGCGACACCTTCGCCTCGATGCCGGTCTCCCCGCTGACGGGCCCTACCCTGCGGGCGGAGCGCGCGCGCTCCGCCGCCATCCCGCCCGAGCGGCGCGGCGCGGAGGATTGGCTGAGCCTCGCCGAAACCGCTCTGTCCTTCGACGGACGCGCCGCGGCCGCGCAGGCTCTCGCTGAAGCCCGCGCCAAGGGCCTGAGCGGCGCCCGGCGCGCCCGCGCGGATCTCGTGGAGGCCACCCTTCTCGGGGCGCAGCATCGCTGGCCGGAAGCCGCCGCCGCCTTCGCGAGGGCCGAGCGCGGCGTCGATTCCAAGCGCCGCGTGATCGCGTCCTACGGCCGCTACATCGCGCAATCGCTGGCGGATCCGAAGCGGGTCTATCCGGAGCCGAAAGGTTTTCACGACGATCCGCTCGCCGTGCTGGCCCATGCCTATGTGGTGGCCTTCCGCGAGGACCTGAACGCCGCCGCCGAGGTGCTGAAGGACGCCGAAAAGCGCTTTCCCAACGATACGCGCCTCGCGGTCATGTCGGCCCAGGTCTCCTATGCCCTGAACAGGCGCGAGGCGATGCGCGCCTCCATCGCCCGGGCCAAGGCGCTCGATCCGGACGATCCGGAGGTGATCGCCGCCGACAGCAACATCCGCGGCGACATCGACGGCGAGGTGAATGCGGCCGTCGAGGCCCTGCGCGCAGCGGCGGCCGTCGCGCCGGGAAACGCCAATGTGTGGAACAGCCTCGGGCTGTTCGAATCCGATCGCGACCGCCCCCTGGCGGCGGAAGAAGCCCTGCGCCGGGCCATCGCGGAGGATCCGCAAAGCCCCGTCTCCTACGCCAATCTGGCGATCCTCCTGCTCGACCAGAACCGCGTCGAGGAGGCGGGCGCCCTCATCGACAAGGCGCTCGCCCTCGATCCCGGCTTCCACGTCGCCTATACCGCGCGGGGCCGCTATCTCCTGCAGAAGGGCGAGACCGACAAGGCGATCGAGGCCATTCTCGCCGGCACCGCGGCCAATCCCGCCTGGTCCCAGGGCCTGCTCATCGCCGCGGCCGCCTATTACCAGGACGGCGACGACGAGCTCGCCCGGCAGGCCCTCGACAACGCGGACCGTCTCGATCCCAACGATCCCGTGGTGTCGAGCGCGCGCACGGCGATCGCCATCGATCAGTACCAGGCGGACGAGGCCGTGCTCGCGGCGCGCGAGACGCTGCGCCGCTACCGCCAGCGCGGCGGCGATTTCGCCGGTCTCGCCGTCAACAAGGACGGCGGCTCCTATCCGGCCCAGGCCTACCGTTTCCTGAATCTGAACGAGTGGTCGCGGTTCTACGGCGACCGTGTGTTCGATCCGTTCAACGCCTCGAGCTATTTCGACCAGGCCGCGGTCGACAGGCCGCGCCTGTTCACGGAGCGGCCCGACGTCTCCACCATCGAGACGGGCGTGGGCGTGGACCTCACGGCGCTCAACCTGACGCTCCAGGGCCTGTTCTTCGATCCCCTCGCCGTCTCCGGCCGCATCGGGCGGCTCGACCTGATCCGCCGTCCGTTCCTCGATGTCGAGATCGGCGGCGGCCTGCTCTCCCATCGCGGCGAGATCGGCTGGCAGGCGGAAGCGAACGTCCAGGGCTATGCCAACGAGCCGCTCCCCACCTCCTTCGCCCTGACGGCCGGACGGGCGCGGACGGATGCGGGCGCGAGCATCGACAGGCAGGAGGCCACCAACGGCTCTCTCTTCATCGGCTCGGCCCCTTCGGCGGCGGATCGCTTCGTGCTGTTCGGCGCGGCCTCGGACCTGGAGCCCGGGATCGCCACGGTCCGAACGCCGACGAACGTCTTCGAGGGCGCGCAGGACACGACCTCCGTGCTCGGCGGCGCGGGATGGAGCCACAGCTTCAGCGACAGGAACGTTCTGACGGCCGCTGTCTTCGGTCAGCGCGGCTTCGACAAACGCTTTTCGAGCGCGGCGAGCGCCGAACTGCCCGGCTTCATCATCGGCGGCACGCAATGGCAGCGCGCCCGCCTCGAAGGCGTCTCCGCCGCCCTGTCCCACACGCTGGGCTTCGGCGATTTCACGCTTCGCACCGGTCTGGAGGCCCAGCGCGGGCGCACGTCGAGCGATGTCGAAGGCCTGGCGTACCTCTACGATGTAACCACCGGCGAGACCACATCCGCGCCCATCACCGAGCAATCCGACACCACGTTCAAGGCGAGCCGCCTCTACGCCGATCTCTTCTGGCGCCCGTCCGACCGGTTCGAAGCGCAGGCCGGCATTCAGCGCACGTCCCTGGAGACCGATGTCAGCGACGACAGCATGGTCTCCCCGCGCATCGGCGTCGGCATCTCGCCCATCGAGGGCCATTGGCTGCGGGCGGCCTATCGCAGCGACGGCCTCATGCCGCTCGCCTACACCCTTTCCCCGGTGACGACGGTCGGCCTCGTGCCGTACGCGCTTCCGATCGACTATTCGGGGAAGGTCGATACGCTCGCCCTCCGCTGGGACGCGGAATGGTCTCCCTACCTCTTCACCGCCCTCGAATATCAGCGGCAGGATGCCGAGGATCTCGGCATCGGCGTGCCGAACACCTTCGACGCCATCGCGGTCGAGAAAGCGCGCATCGAGCGGCTGGCGGCGACGGCCAATCTCTGGCTCACGCACGGCTTCGGCGTGTTCGCCACGCTCGGCACGCAATCGACGGAGGTGCGCTCCGGAATCGGGCGCGGAACCGACCTGCCGCTGGTTCCCGGCCATTTCGCCCGCGCGGGCGTCACCTTCGTCCATCCGAGCCGGCTCAAGCTCACGATGGCGGCCACCTATGTGGGTGACGTCACGGACAGCCTCGTGGGCGAACGTCTCGACGATTACTGGACGGCGGACGCCTCCCTCACGTGGGAAACGCCGGACCGGCGGCTGCTCGTGGGGCTGAGCGTCCTCAACATGTTCGACGAGGCCTTCGACGTGGCGCGGGATATTCCGGGGCCGGGACGCACCATCGCGGCCAGCCTGAAGGCGCGGTTCTGACGGTGAGCAGCCCCGCCTCCGCCATGCGCAGGCAGGACGGGGAGCCGCTCTGGCGGCACTTCGTCATGGCGGGCCTCGTCGCCGCGCTCCTGGCGCCGCTCGTCTTCTTCCCGCCCTTCACCCTCATCGAGGCGAAGCTCTTCGACTTTCTCTCGATCATCGCCCCGCCCCGCCCTCACCCCTCCAGCGTGGAGGTGGTGGCCATCGACGAACCGTCCTTTTCCGAGATCGGGCAGCGCTGGCCCTGGTCGCGGGAGCTGCATGCGCGCCTCGTCGAGCGCCTGCGTGCCGCTGGCGCCAGGGTCATCGGCATCGACATCATCTTCGCCGAACCCTCGACGGAGGACGCCGACCGACGTCTGGCGGGAGCCCTCGGGCCCGATGTGGTGCTGGCCGCCGACGACGTGCTGACGAAGCTCGATCACGGCGTCCAGACGACGCGCGTCAATCCCATCGACCCGTTTCTCGACGCGGGCGCGGTTCCGGGCGTCGCATCCGTCGATCCCGACCCGGACGTGTATCTCCGCCGCATGCCCACGCAGCCGGACGGCTTCGCGGCGGAGATCCTGCGTCTGGCCGGGGAGCCGGCGCAGCCTCCGCCCGAGGGAGCCCTGATCCAGCATTTCGGCCCCGCCCGCACCTATCCGACCGCCTCCTATTACCAGGCGCTCGACCCGGAGGAGTTTCTTCAGCCCGGGCGCTTCAAGGACAAGATCGTCCTCGTGGGCCTGAGCCTGAAGGCGGCGACCTCCGCGAGCGCCGGGACGCCGGATGCCTTTCCCACCGCCTTCACGCTGACGACGGGCGAGCTCACGCCCGGCGTGGAGGTGCAGGCGACCATCCTCGACAACCTGCGCCACGACCTCTTCGTCGTCCCTGTCCCACGCATCGCGGTGCTGGGCTTTCTCGTGGCGGCCGCCCTCGCCGCGGCCGCCCTGTCGAGCCGCGGCGTGACCTGGCTCACCGGACTGGCCGCCCTGTCCGTGGTGACGCTGCTCTTCGCGGGCGCATGGCTCGCCCTGCGCTTCGGGCGCGTGTGGATACCGCCGGCTCTTCCCGCCGCCGCGTCGCTCGCGGTCTTCGGCGCGCGCTTCGGGCTCGACTACGCCCGCGAGCGGCAGCTGCGCCGGGCCGTGTCGGAGGCCTTCTCGCGTTATCTCTCGCCCGAGCTCGTCGCGCAGCTCGCCCGCGATCCGGGCGCGCTCAAGCTCGGGGGCGAGCGCCGCAACCTCTCGATCCTGTTCTGCGACGTGCGCGGCTTCACCAGTCTGTCGGAAAGGCTCAAGGACCAGCCGGAGCGCCTGACGGGTCTCATCAACCGCCTCCTCGATCCGCTCTCGGAAGCCGTGCTCGCTGAGGGCGGCACCATCGACAAATACATGGGCGATTGCATCATGGCGTTCTGGAACGCGCCTCTGCCGAGCCCCGACCACCCGCGGCGCGCGGTGCGCGCGGCGATGCGCATGATGGAAGCCGTGACCGTGCTGAACGCCGCCCTGCGACAGGAGGAGGGAGAGCATGCGCCGCAATTCGCGGTCGGGATCGGCATCAACACGGGCGATTGCGTGGTGGGCAACGTGGGCTCCCGCTGGCGCTACGATTATTCGGTGCTCGGCGATGCGGTGAACCTCGCCTCGCGCCTGGAGAGCCTGTCGAAGGAATACGCCGTCTCCCTGATCCTCGGCCCCGCGACCGCCGACGCCGTGCGCGACGATTACGTGTTGATCGAGCTCGATCGCATCGCGGTGCGCGGGCGCGCGACGGAATCGGCCATCTTCACCGCCGTGGCGCCGGCTTCGCAGCGGCACGATGCGGCGGTCGCGGACCTCGCGCGGCTCCACGCCCAGGCTCTCGACTGCATGCGCGAGGGACGCCCGAACGAAGCGCTCGGACTGGTCGTGCGCTGCCAGTCGCTCGCTCCTTCGATGGCGGGCTATTACCGCACGCTCATGCGCAAAATCGGCCACATGGCGCGATGACGCGGCCGCCGCTCCTGCAAGCGATTTGCAAGTGAATTGAAAGGCTTGCGCTCGGAGGTTCTGTCACTATAACGACGGCTCGCCCGTCCTGCCGCCCCGTTTGTGATGCCTGCCATGAATCGTATTCAAAAGCTCGCCATCGGCAGCATCTTCATCGGAGTGCTGGTCTTTGCGCTCAAATACGTCGCCTATCATCTGACGGGGAGTATCGCGCTCTACTCGGATGCGCTGGAGAGCATCATCAATGTCGTGACGGCGATCGCGGCCTTCATGGCCGTTCGCATGAGCGCGACGCCCGCCGACGCCAATCACCCTTACGGCCACCACAAGGTGGAATATTTCTCCGCCGTTCTCGAGGGCGTGCTGATCATCGTCGCGGCGCTGATGATTCTGCGCGAGGCCTATTTCGGTTTCCTCTCGCCCAAGATGCTCGAAGCGCCAGGCCTGGGTTTCGCCGCCAACGCGGTGGCGAGCGTCATCAACGGCATCTGGGCATGGATCCTGATCAACCGGGGCCGCCGCCTGCGCTCGCCCGCTCTCGCCGCCGATGGGCGTCATCTCATGACGGACGTGTTCACCTCCGTGGGCGTTCTCGCGGGCCTCGTCTTCGTGCCCGTGACCGGATGGACCTGGCTCGACCCGGTTCTCGCGGCCTTCGTCGCGGTCAACATTCTCTGGTCCGGCTGGGGCCTGATCAAGGAGAGCGTCGGCGGGCTCATGGACGAAGCGCTGCCCGAGACGACCCTCTCGCGCGTCCGGGAGATCATCTCCGGCAACGCGGCGGGCGCCATCGAGGCGCATGACCTGCGCACGCGGCACGCGGGCCGGATGACCTTCATCGATTTTCACCTCGTCGTGCCCGGCACCATGAGCGTGACGGACGCCCATGACATCTGCGACCGCCTGGAGCGTGCGCTGAAGGATGAGATCGAGGACGCGTTGATCACCATCCACGTGGAGCCCGACAACAAGGCGAAGCACGCGGGCATCGTGGTTCTCTGACACACCCGTTCAGGCGCAACGTCCGACGGCGTGCGGCATAATATCCTTTGCCGTGAGGATGAAACGCCCGCGAAATCCCCAAGCAAGCCTCGCCAACTAGGTCCTCATCGATTCGCGAATGCGCGCGCCGTGGCGATGCCGGCGCGACGATGAGGATGAACATGTCTCGAAACACTTTGACTGCACGCTCGAAATGGGCGGGCGCCCTCAGCGGCGTGGCCGGCCGCTTCTACGCCGGAATGGCCGTCGGCATTCTGGCTCTCGTGGCTCTGGCGATCTTCGGGTCGATGACGATCTCGACGATCCTGCTGGAGCGAAAGAAGGAAGAGCTCAAGCATCTGACGGAAGCGGCCATGACCGTCCTGGCAGATTACGAGAAGCGTGCGACCTTGGGCCAGATGACCGTCGACGAGGCCCAGAAGCGCGCGTTCGACACCATTCGCGCCCTTCGCTATTCGGGCTCCGAATATTTCATGGTCTACGACTATGAGCACATCCTGCGGGTGCATCCGATCAATCCCAACACGGAGGGCCTGGACCGCTCCGAACTTCGGGACACCAACGGCTTCCAGCACGTCAAGGGCATGGTTGCGGCTGCGCGATCGGGCGGCGGCTTCGTTCCCTATTTCTATCCGAAGCCGGGGCAGACGGAGGCCTCTCCCAAACTGACCTACGCGGCTCCTTTCGAGAAATGGCGCCTCGTGGTGGCGACGGGCGTCTACATCGATGACCTCGAAGCCGCCGCAGCCGATTACCGCAACCAGTTTCTGGGGTTCGTCGCGCTCGCGGCCGTGGTTCTGATCGCCATCGCGTTCGGCCTGGGGCGCAGCATCTCCCGTCCGATCCAGAAACTCGTCGCCAATATGCGCGGCCTCGCCGGCGGCGATCTGAACGTCACGATCGAGGGCACCGCCCGCCGCGACGAAATCGGCGTGATGGCCAAGGCCGTCGAGGTCTTCAAGGAGAATGCGGTGGAGGCGCGCCGTCTTGCGGCCGAGCAGGAGGCGGACAGCCAGGCCAAGATGCGCCGGGCGCAGGCGCTCGACGCGCTCACGCAGCGCTTCGAGAGCAAGG
>NZ_JBVVAJ010000021.1:0-96502 GCF_055792805.1 Microvirga sp. HS2 | reverse complement strand
CTGCCATCCAATCCGCAGACGTTCTTTCTCGGTGGGCTTTTCGCCCTGGCCGCTTTGGCGGCGCTCTACGTGGCAAGCGCGATCATCCTTCCCGTCGTACTCGCTTTCGTGTTGAAGCTGCTTGTGCAACCCGCTGTGCGTCTCCTGGAGCATGTGCATTTCCCCCGGACGGTCGGAGCGCTCGTAGCCATCCTGCTGGTGACTGGAACCCTTGTGGGTGCCGTAGCGGCCCTGTCAATTCCCGCCGCGACGTGGACGGAAAGGTTGCCGCAGGGCATCCCGCGCCTCGAAGCCCACCTGGCGGTTCTCACGGGGCCGATCCAAGCGTTGCAAAAGGTCATTGATCAGGCCGAGCAGGCCGCCGACGCTTCCGGGCCAAAGGGTTCCACGATCGCGGTTCGCCGCGATCTTGGCCTGACAAGTGCGTTGTTCACGGGAACGCGGTCCATCCTCGACGGCCTGTTTACGACCGTTCTGGTGCTCTACTTTCTGTTGGTGTCGGGCGATCTCTTCCTTCGACGCATCGTCGAAATCCTGCCGAAGTTCAGCGACAAGCGGCAAGCCGTCGACATCTCCCAGCAGATCGAGGAAGACATATCCGCCTATCTCGTGACGATCACGGCCATGAATGCGGCGGTGGGAGTCGCGACCGCGGCCGCGATGTATTTTTGCGGGCTGGGAGATCCTCTCTTGTGGGGGGCTACAGCCTTCCTGCTCAACTACATTCCGATCTTGGGACCGATGTTTGGGATCGGCATCTTTCTTCTCGCCGGAATGCTGAGTTTCGACAGCTTATGGTGGGCGCTGCTGCCGCCGGCCCTCTATCTCGGCATTCACCTTATCGAGGGCGAAACTCTGACACCCATGCTGCTGGCGCGGCGCTTCACGTTAAACCCCGTGCTGGTGATCTTGTCGCTGGTGTTTTGGTTCTGGATGTGGGGCGTGCCCGGCGCGATCTTGGCCGTTCCGATGCTGGCGATTCTGAAGATCGTTTGTGATCGGGTGCGCCCGCTGAAGGTCCTGGGACACTTCCTCGAGGGATCAGAGACTTCAGCACGTTAGAATGACCATCTTGGTGCTAGCGTCATCCGATACGTTGATCGAATGAGACGTTTGTCGCGGCGGGCTCTCCTGCCATCCGGGCTTTGGGGCCAGTCTCTAAGCAGGGAGACGCGGCTGTATTTGGGTGTTGGCGGAACACACGCATCATCTCGCGACGGGCATCGGGCTCGCGTGACTCGGCGTTAAGATCCAGCAGCGCTGAGCCGGACCAGACCTGGTCAGTTCTGTGAAGAACCCACTGCTCCAGCATTGGCCGTTAGCATTCATCCGCCTACTCGTGTCAACAAGGCATCGCTTAACATCCGGATTGAGCCACGCACTGGAATTCCTGGCTCCTTCGGAAGAACATCCGGTCATGTGAGGAATTGCTACCCTCGGGCTAGAGAGCTGGCGTCTCAGGTGTACCATGAAGAGACCTTCCGGGCTCACAGGCACGTTTCGTGCAATACCCCTCGATGGCTTACAGCGGCACCTTTGGGTAGACCGGTTGTGGAAACCACATACGCTGAGGCGATCCTCACTCATCCGCGTGAACGGGACCCAGCCATGGCGAAGGCTCTCGATGCTGATTATCGCACGAACTGGCTCCTGGCTAGCCTGGAGCCAGAGGACTTCCCGGCCCTCGAGCCTTATCTCGACCTCGTCGGACTGGAGCACCGTCAGGTGCTCTATGAACCCGGCGATCCTATCCGCTAGGCCTACTTCCCGCACGCGGCCGTCGTGTCGCTGGTGAGCGCCATGCAGGGAGGCAATGGCTGGGTGGCAACCCGAGCTTACCGGGAACGCTTTCCCGATCTGTCTGTCCTGTATGCGACAGGTTATGCGGTGCAAATGCAGCCTGTCCCTGGAGGGATCATCTTCGCGAGGCCTTACGATGGCTCAGGGGATCGGCGCCCCGGAAAAGGCGGCCTGAGGAGTAAGCCCTTATGGAACAGGGTGGGAGGCCCCCGGCGTTGACAGCTATTGTCCGCAAGCGTCGGAGCACCCATGCCCCGCTTCTTCTTTCATTTCCGTGACCAGAACGGTTTCAAAAGGGACGAGGAAGGCCAGGTCCTGCCCGATGTGCAAGCAGCTCACACGGAAGCTCTGAAATCAGCCCAGGAGCTCTGGAGTGACCTGCCTCCTGAGATGGCCCGGGACGAGATCTCCATTGAGATTGCCGACGAGACGGGCGAGACGGTCCTGACGGTGCCCTTCATGGAGGCTGCAAATCGCTTGGCGGATGGCACAGCCGAGCCACATCACAAAGGAAGTGGAACGGATTAGGCCTCTCGATGACGGTCACGGGAACGGTGGCGTGGTTCGACCTGAAGAAGCAATTTGGCTTGCTGGCGCTGGCAGGCGGCTAGGGCGAGGCGTTCCTACACGTGCGTACCCTCAAGAAAGCGGGCTACGTTTGGATCCCCCCGGGGCACCACAATGTGGGTCACGGTTGAGCCTGATCGCGACAAGTGGGGGCGAGACCAAGCTCAACTTGGCTTACTTCTTGAGCGCGTCTTTGACGCTGCCGACGGCACTTTGGATCTTCCCCTTGGCCTGATCCGTCTTGCCTTCGCTTTGGAGCTTGGCGTCGCCCGTCAGATCGCCGGCGGCCTGTTTGATCTTGCCGCCCGTGCGTGTCGCTGAGCCTTTGATGCGATTTTTGTCCATGACCCTCTCCTGAGAACTGACGTGTATCGCCGTCACCAGAAGCAAGCATTGGCGCACACGATCGTTCCTGTGGCATGAGCGCACCCCATGAGCTGGAAGTCCTGTGAGGGAGACCACTGCGGATGATCCTCCTAAATCGGCCACTATCCTGAGTGAGACTGGGGTTGGGCGCCCCTTCTAGGACGAATACGATGCACTGTTCAGCTCCTATGGTTCTCATCGCCGCCCTCGGTTTTGCCACTGTGGCTCAGGCTCAGAGCACGCCTGCCGCGTCCAGTGCGCCGCAGTTCATCACGGTCAATAACAATGCCATTCTCAGCTCAAGGCTGATCGGTTTGGATGTCCAAAATGCCAGCGGCAAGGAGATGGGTAAGATCGAGGACATCGTCTTTGAAGGCGGTCAGATCTCTGGCATCGTGCTGTCGGTCGGCGAGATCTTGGGTGTCGGGCAAAGATATGTGGCCGTGGATCCCTCATCGATCTCGATCCGGTATATGGAGGGCGAGAATCAGTGGCATGCGGCGATGAACGCCGACCTCGATCAACTCAAGTCGGCCCCGGAGTTTCGTTACGAGGGCAAGTGGAAGCGTTGATCTATCATCGGTCACCATCTCGCCGCAAGTAGCGAGCCATATGGCCGGATGACAATGAATTTTGAAGCACCGGCCCGGCTCATCTTCTGGCCTGATGACGATGGGGCGATACGAGGTCAGGATTTCTCGACACTCGCCGGAGCTCTTGCGGCAGTGTGGCGAGATCGGATGCCTCGGGTTCATTGGATTGTGACCGACAGCGGCGGCATCATCCGGCCTTGGCATATTGCGTCGCTGCTGATGCGCCACCGGATTCGGATTGGGCTGTCCAACTGGGAGAGTCGGAGCCATGAGCCATCTTGACCTCAGCCGGCCGGCTCAGGTCGTCTGGTCCGCTCCTGACGAGCCGACCCGGCAGCAGACGGGGGATCCGGGAACCGTCAAGCAGTTCAGCAGCCTGAAGGACGCTGTGGTCTTTGCATTGGAAGGTCTGCCGGACCGATACCGTGAAAGCGCTCGCATCAAAGTCGCGGATGGGAGCTCATTGGATCTTGATCAGATCGAACGAATCTACGCCGACATCATCAGATCCTGACATCCCGAACGCTAGAGGCGGTCTTCTCCACTGAGTTGATCTTTAAGGTTTCGCAGCTTGCGCTTCGCAAAGCTCCGTCAGACGCTGTAGTTGATCCTGCTGCGTCCGAGCAATCTGCTCAAGAGTTTCGACCAGGATGTGGTCCATCGTCTCATGCAAGGCCATGATCTCGATATCGGCCTTAAACTCTCTTGATCCGCTTTCCCTCAACCGCATCGTCCCCTCGCGCTGAGATCCTCCTGGAGTTGGGATTCTCCAACGACCCGATCATAGGTCTGATTATCGCTCCGGATCTGATACTGAGGCTCCCGGTTTCCGGCAGGGAAGGAAGACGATCTCGTAACGGCCGGTCCAGACATCATGCGGTGGTGAGGCCTCGGCATAGCTGACGTGCTGGCCGACAGCGTAGTGATGCGTTCTCATGACACAATCCTTTCCGGTCCTCGGGCAACGTCGCCAATCCGGCTCGTCTGTCACCACGACCAGCCGCGCACGACGATGAAGTACAAGGCAATCGACGCCAGGATCACAACGATGACGAGCGTCAGGTTCAGGGGATCATTGATCCAGGGCAGGCGATTTTTATCGAACATGTTGTCCTCCTTTACCGCAGGGTTTTGGAATACTTGAGCGTTCTTTCCCGCGTGCCCACTTCGTAGAGGAGGAGGCATCCGGCGATGAGCAGAACCGAGACAACCGCTTGGCCTAACATTTTCCTGCTCCTTGGCTGCATTATGCCGAATACGTTAAGCAAATAATCCTGATATCGGCGTAATTTATTAGCCGACAGCATACTCTCTTGTCGAAATCCAAGATACATAAACCGTATTTACTTGATATTTATTTTGCAATCAGCCTGTAATTACAACTTGCTCCCACCATATTAATTTGAGATGAGCTTTGGGCCTACTTTCTGATTGGCCAAGGTTCAAATGTGAGAGGTGGAAGTTCCCTATGTGCCCGAACAGCCGCTCCATATTCGATCTTCAGCACTATCGAACACACCACGGCCCCGGACTGACGCTTCACGCCTTGCCGATGATGCAAGCCAGGTGGGATCGATTGACGGCGTTCGACGTGTTGGGGATCCGAACCCCGTCGGAACTCATCGAGAAAGTCGAAGAGCGCTACAGTCTGTCCCACGAGCTGGCGACCAGAGATGTCGAGTTCTGGGCCTTGGACAAGCAGCTTTGAGCCGGTCGCTGTACGACGAGACCAGCCCCATTTCATGGAGGCGATGATGTTTGGCTATCAGGGCGGCGAAAGCCAGGAGACCGTAACCCGCAAGACAGGGTACCGCAGCGACGCAAAGCGTCAGTGGAGTTGCCTGACGACCTTGGACCTGTCGCAGGTCAAGAACGAGGAGCAGCTGATTGCGCTGGTGAAGGTGCGCTACAGCCTGCCCTATGAGACGGCTAAGGCTGACGTCGAACGCTGGATCGCAGGCAAGCAGTTCTGATCAATTTCTCGAACCTGGAGCCGGCTCAGGCCCTCACTCCAGGCTCACAGGTGTGGAGATCCGTTGATGTCGACCGAATTTTACGTCGTGAAGCACCATGGCGCTTGGCGCATTCGCGTGAATGGCAAACATCATGGCGAGTACGACTCCCGCGTTGCCGCCATCAACGCCGCAGCGGCGGAAGCCCACGCCGTTGGTGCGGGAGCAAAAGTCTTCAGCACTGGGATTGTGAGTCAGTATAGCCGTGAATGGCAGGCAAGAGAGAGTTAGGCCAAGCCTGCTGTCCCATCGCAATTGATCTCGAAAGGAGCCTCGCATGAGCGAGAGAATAAGCCGTCTTTGCGATGAGCTTCGCATCAAGCTTCACGGCCTGGACCGCCGGCTTGAAGCCTTAAAGTCAAACGGCGCCGCAAGCTTCAATCACTCACAAGATGCTCTTGAGAGCCAACTGGAGCGTGTCGAGCAACGCATCTACGACCATCGCGCGGCCGTTGAGGCAGCCAATGCTAGGGCAAAGACGTGGGTGGCGGAAAAGAAGTCCGGATTGCATGCTCTTCACGTGCGACAGAATGAACATGACAAGGCTTATCTGCTCGATGCTCAGGCTGATGAGGCAGAGACCTACGCAGAAGCTGCCTTCGAGCTGGCGGCGGCTGCGGCGGATGAAGCCATATTGGCAGTCTTGCAAGCCCTTCTCGCACGCAACAAAGCTGATCAGGCCGCCTTCCCAGAGATGGATCCGTCCCCCTGAAATTCACTTCTCCTCTCTGCAAGAGATCCGGCAATTTGGTAAGCATTCCTTATCATCTTGTGTCCTGCCATCTGCGGCCTGTCACGGTTGACCTCCTTGGGAGGGTCGGCGAGGTGGGGAAGGCGGACACATGAGGCCTCCTCGGTGATCCTTGATCCCGTTCAAATCCCTGGAACGACAGTGACCGCCGCACGGGCATCTATTTAGGCCTTGCCGAGCTAATCTGGGATGCAACCATGTCCTGCCATTGTTCGAAGCCTTTGACGGCAGCCGGCAACCAGGTCCTGATCATCGTCTCTGGGTCCATCGCCTTCAGGTTCGCGGACAGGCGCTCATCAAGTGCTCCTGCATAGGCTGCACGTCCGGCAAACCGAAGAAGGCGCGTGCTTCTTCCGGTGTGCAATCAATGTTTACCGTGACCTTCATTTGAAGTCTCCTGTCGGAGGTCAGCCATTTGGCCGATGTGGATCTCCACGACAACGGCGATCAACAGGGCTGGTTCGGAGTTGCCGCCCATGATCCGGTTCATGCCTTGTCCGCGCTCCTGAGGCCGCGAGCCTCCAGCGGCTGACAAGGTCGTTTCGAGACAACAGCAGGCGTCATGCATGGTGAACGCCTCGTATTCAAACCGGGTAGCACTTGTCCGTTCTCCTCACGAGAAAGCAGTGCGCTATCGCGGAAACCAACTCCCTAATCGGAAGCATGGATGGCTGTCACGGAGCCTAATCTGATGATTTGGTGAAGTCCCTGACGCCGGCATTCCTGTTCCGGTTGCGGGCATACGGGTCGTGGTCCTCGATCACGACCCGTATCCAAGGTGAGGCGTTGCTTTCGTGATCTTACTTGCGGCTGGAGGCTATTGCGGGCCGCGTCTTGCCGGAACGATGGTTCTCGTCGGAGCGCGTGACCTCGATCTCGTCCCGACGGACAGTATCCCGCACGGTCTCGATCCGTCGAGTACGCTCCCGGCGCACGACGACCTCTTCCCGTACCTTCACGCTCTTGCCGACCACGGGCGTCTCGGATGTCTCGATCATCTCGATCGTGACCTCGGTCAGGATCTCTCCCGTCACGGCATCGGTGACTGGCTTGCGCCGTTCCACGATGACCTTCTCATCATAAAGCGACACCTGCTGCTGAACCGGCGTTTCCACGACAACGCGGCGCACGGTGGTTGTGCCGCTGGTCACGGTGTGCTTGCCCACGACCAGGGTCTCTTCGGCGAGCGGGATGACCTCCTCCGCCTGCGTTGACAGTTGCCCAGCGGTGGGTCGCGCCATGGCACGGCCCAGCGGCGCGGTCCAGAGATTGAACATCGAATCCCAGAGAACCGAGCCAGTGCTCATGGGAGCAGTTGCGACCCGCTGCGCGACCTCTGCCGTCGTGCGGACCATCTGCGTGGCACTCTCAGCGGTGGCCTCGCCTGTCCGTGCGACGGCGTCCACGGTCTGCCGGACGGCCGTGCGGGACTCCTGCTCGCGCTCGGCCTCGTCCTCCTGGTCAGCAAGACGCCTGGCTTCCTGCTCACGCTCGCGCCTTGCCTCGATCCGGCGCTGTTCAGCCTCCGCCAACCGGGCCTCCTCGATCTCGGTCTTTTCGGCCTCGATGCGATCGACAATGGCCTGGGCCTCCTCGTCGCTCAGCGCCTCCAGCACGGCTGGCAGCAGCTCGTTCTTCCCGTCGCGCACGCTCTGCTGATGGATCTTACGCAGCTCGGCCACCTTGGTGGCGAACTCCTCGCTGTCCTTGGCCGTGGCCTCAAGCTCGTCGAGCAGAATTCTGGTTTGCTTGTTGTCGGCGAGCGCCTCGGACACGAGTCCCTTGGTGGCCTTGTGTTTCCTGAGCACCGGGAACAGGTGCTCCTCTTCGAGCCTCGCGAGTAGCTCCAATTCCGCCCTGAGATCCGCGAATAGCCTCTCGCGCGTCTTGACCGCGCCGTCCGAGGTATCCACGAGCTTGGCGAAAAGCTCGTTGGCCTTGGCCGGGCCAGTCTGAAGCAGTTGTCTGATGGTCGTCATGTCGTCCTCATGAAAAAATGAAGCTAGACGCAATACTGATCAGGATGCCGTTGCCCGACCCGCTTGTTATGAACGGTGCTGGAAGTGCGAAGCAATTGCTCCTCGAGGCGAGCGGAGTTTGGGATTGGTTAGCCTTTGGCGAGCGGCGGCGCAGATATTAGGAAGACAATCTCGCAACAGCGAAGGAGCTTGCTGCGTCGCAACATGGCAACGGCTTTAGGACCCCACAGTTCCTGATCAACGGGCAGTTTCCTTTGGCATGCCGGACAGCGCTAAGCCGGGCAACGGAGCGAAACGGCTGTATAGGCGTTGTCGCACTGGGCCGGGCCGCTGCAACCGAGCTGACGGCGGCCCGGGAACTCACAACAATGTCAGACCTGAAGCCCAAGCTCGCTGAGCGGGACCTCCTTCCCCCCGTCGCGCCGTCCGCAGGCCTCGGCATCGTCGGCATGATCGCTCTCGTCATCGCGGCTCTGTACGTCGGGCGCGAGGTCTTCGTTCCGGTGGCGCTCGCCATCCTGCTGAGTTTCGTGTTGGCTCCGCTCATCAGGCTGTTGCAGAAGGCCCGTGTGCCACGCGCGCTGGCGGTCGTCGGCGTCGTCCTGGTCGCTTTCGCGGGTATCACGGCGCTTGCCACCGTCATGGCGACGCAGGTCACCCAGCTCGCCGGGGACCTGCCGCGCTATCAAGCCACCATGCGCGAAAAGGTGCAGTCCCTGCGCGGCTCCGCTGCTGGCAGCAGCGCTCTCGAGCGGGCCGCGGACGTGTTGCAGGACCTCGGCAAGGAGCTCGACAGGCCACAGGCCGGGACATCCTTGTCGGCCAATCCGCTGACGCCCAGCACCGTGCCTGCCACCGAGACGAAGCCCATCCCGGTGGAAGTGCGCCAGCCCGACCCAGGCGCCCTGCAAACCCTCGGTGCCTTCATCACCCCTCTCATCCACCCCGCCGCGACCACCGGGATCGTGATCATCTTCGTGATCTTCATCCTGCTGCAACGGGAGGACCTGCGAAACCGCCTGATCCGTCTGGCCGGTTCGCATGACCTCCAGAAGACCACCGCCGCCCTCGATGATGCCGCCAACCGTCTGAGCAAGCTGTTTCTGACGCAACTGGCCCTCAACGCTGCCTTCGGCGTGGTAATCGGCATCGGCCTGTACGTCATTGGCGTGCCGAGCCCGGTGCTGTGGGGCATTCTCGCGGCGATCCTGCGCTTTGTCCCCTACATCGGCGCATTCATCTCCGCCGCCTTCCCGCTGGCCCTGGCGGCGGCCGTTGATCCTGGCTGGTCGATGCTGCTGATGACCGCTGCCCTGTTCGTCGTCATGGAGCCGCTCGCCGGCCACGTGGTCGAGCCCCTCGTCTACGGCCATAGCACGGGTCTTTCTCCGGTCGCGGTCGTTGTCGCGGCGACGTTCTGGACCTGGCTCTGGGGACCGATCGGGCTGGTGCTGGCAACGCCGCTGACGGTGTGCCTGGTCGTGCTCGGCCGGCACGTGGAGCGGCTCGAGTTCCTCGACGTCATGCTTGGAGACCGCCCGGCCCTCTCGCCACCGGAGATCTTCTACCAGCGCATGCTGGCCGGTGATCCTGCGGAGGCCGCCGACGTTGCGGAGGAATTCCTGAAGGAGCGCTCGCTCTCGATCTACTATGACGAAGTGGCGTTGGCCGGCCTGCGGCTCGCCCGCGCCGACGCCCTGCGTGGCGTCCTCGACGAGGCCCGCTTGGAGCGGATGAGGGCAACGGTCGAGGAATTGGTGGACGATCTCTCCGACCATCCCGACCAGGAGCCGAAATCCGGCCGCACCGACGATCCGGAGGCGGTCGCCGCCGTTGAGGCCAGCGAGGACGAGGGCGGCAGGACCGACCTTCCGACCCTGGCGCCGGAGGAGCTCAATCCGCGCTTCCGGGGTGAGACACCGATCCTGTGCATTGCCGGCCAGAGCGCGGTCGACGAGGCGACCGCCCTGATGCTGGCGCAGCTCCTGACGAAGCATGGGCTTCACGCTCGGGTGGAAAGCGCAGCCTCGCTGTCGATCCAGGCCGTTGCGAGGATCGACGATGCCGGTGTCGCCATGGTGTGCCTGTCCTATCTCGATGCTGGAAGCCCGGCACACATGCGCTACGCGGTGCGTCGCCTTCGCCGCAAGATGCCGCAGGCGCAAATCCTGCTGGGGTGCTGGGTCGAGGGAATGGACGCCGCGGCTGCTGTGGCCCTGCGGGAGGCGGTCCGGGCGGATCTCGTTGCTACAAGCCTGCGGGAGGCGATGGCCGTGTGCCTGGAGGTGGCCAGGAGAGAGGCGACCCAGGGCTTGAACGGATCTATCGCGGTCAGCGCCGCTTGACCCGGTCCCAGCCGGATAACATGTCGAACGGGAGCAACTGCACGGCCCGCGTCTGGCTTCAGATGGCTCTTGGCATGAGCGATCCTTGACTTCGGCACCAGCGAGCTCCGCTTCCGCCGCCTTCTTCCACGGTTGAAAGCACCCCAGCCTGGTGCAGCCGATGGACGATGACCCAGTGCCCCCTAACGAACGCTCCCACCTCGCCGAGTTCCCTTCCCGCACCGACGCCATCCAGACCCATCTCGGGCGCGAGCTGCGCGCTCTCGACGGCCATCCCGACGCAGGGAAGATGCCCCGGAGCTTGGCCCAGCTTCTCAATCGCGTGGCGCAAGTCATCCGGGCCCACGCGATCTGGCTCACCCAGGATATGCATCAGGCTGAGGATCTCATGCAAAAGACTGTTCTGAAAGCGATCAACAAGCAAGAGGAGTTCGAGGCTGGCACGAATCGCCAAGCTTCGCTCTTCACCACCCTGCGCAACCTGTTCTTCTCCGGCCGCCGTACGAAGCAGCGCGGTGGAGGACACCGATGGAACTCATGCGGCAACGATGATCACCTTCCCAGACCAGGGAGGGCCGGATCACGGTCCAGGATCTGCATACGGCGCTTGCCAAGCTGCCCTGCGAGCAGCGCGAGGCCCTGCTGCTCATCGTTGGAGAGGGCCTGTCGTACAAGGAAGCGGTCGAATCCCTTGGGACCAAGGTCGGGACGATCAAGAGCCGGGTCAACCGGGCGAGGACCCGCTTGGCCGAGCTGATGGGGCTCGTCCGCGACGACAGCATTGCCTGGTCGCACGGCGCACCGGCGTAGGCTTCCCAGATGGCGGATGCGGAAACACACGCCCGATCCTTGGGACGTGCGAACCTGACATGGCCCCGCTGTCGGCAGCACATGATGCCGATGTCCTCGATATGTCCTTCAGCGCAGGCTCGGAATGTCCGCTTGGGGTCAAACTGAGCCGTTAGGAATGGCCTGATAAAGGTCGGCTCACCCTATGACTGCGGAAGTCCGGCTTTCGTCAGCCCCGTGCCAAAACGCGACGTTCCGATCTCGTCGCCTGATGACATCGCTCGCCTTTCATGGAGCAGGCGTAGGCCGAAAGGACCAATGTCAGCTCACGCAGGTGCTCAATGAGGCGGCGGGATTCGTCCTCGTCCCGCCGTCGTTGTTGGCGTCGATCCGGTCGAAGATGCGCTTGTGAATGGCCGTCACCTCGTCGAAGGAGAGTTTGCCGTCGCCGTTCGTGTCGGCAATGGCGAACATGATCTTCATCATGGGCCCGGGCATGCCCATCATGCCGCGACCCATCGAGCCCTGCCCCATCATTCCTGGCTGCATCATCCCGACATCATGCCGGGCTGAGCGGGCGGCATGGTGGTTGACTGACCGGCCTGTGCTCCCTGGCCCTGGCTCATCATGCCCGGTCCCATTGTACCGGACGGCGGCATCGCCTGTGCTAGCGTCATTCCGGGATGGTGCGAATCGGCCGTGGTGGTCTGCGCGGTGGCCGCTGCCGTCATGCCGGCGGCGATTATCATGACCAAGGCGGCTGTGCGTGACAGTGTGGTCAACATCGTGGGTTCCTCCTTGTCTTCAGGCGTTCAACGGAGCGCGTCGGTGACATCCGTGATACGGCTTTGCCCCCAACCAGTCGGTCTTTGGCCTCCCTTGCCCTGCCCTCCCGGCAGCCCCCGCTCAGGCGCCTTTCGCACGCTCTTCGTACAGGAACGTGAAGGGCTTCGGACCGGGCGCATAGCCCGTCCGCAGATCGTCCACCTTGAACCCGGCCGCCGTAATGAGATCCGCGATCGGCCGATTGAGATGACAGCCCCCAGCGAGCGGCCGCCAAGCGGGGGTCAGCCAATGCTGGAGCTGCACGACCCAGCGATCAGGTGCGCGGCCGTGCTCGACGAACAGGAACTCGCCACCGGGCTTGAGCACGCGCCGCATCTCGGCGTGCGCCACCCTGGCATCCGGGGTCGAGCACATCGTCCACGTGGTCACGATCGTGTCGACGCTGCCGGCATCGAGCGGAATTGCCTCGGCCGATGCCGGCAGAAAGGAGACCGTCTTGCCGTCTCCCGCCCTGCGCGATGCCATTTCAAGCAGGGGCCGGGATGGCTCCAGGCCGATGATCTCGGTCACGTTCGGACCGTAGAACGGCAGGTTCAGGCCGGAGCCGATGCCGACTTCGAGACCCGGCCGCGGGCCGCCCCGACGACGCGTTGGCCATAGCCGACAAGCTCCTCTTTCCTCATCGCCCGGTCGAGAAGACCCGGCAGCACCACGTCGTTGTAGAACCCCCATCCCTCTTCTCCCGCGTCGCCGAAGCAGGCCTGGAATTCGATTCGGTCTCGTGGTCCGCCGGCAGCATCCATTGCGTGGAGAAGGTCCCAGTCAGTGCAGGATCTGGGAGAGGAAGAGCTTGGTGCGCTCGTGCTGCGGGTTCTTGAGGAACTCGTCGGGCGTGTTCATCTCCACGATCTGCCCGTAATCCATGAAGATCACCCGGTCGGCCACCTGACGGGCGAAGCCCATTTCGTGGGTGACGCAGAGCATGGTCATGCCTTCTTCGGCGAGACCCACCATGGTGTAATGGTACTCAAGGTGACAATTCGAGATTTTTACGCCACCGTGATCGAAGACCGCTTCGGCAAGTTCCGCAAACGACCCGGCACGCCAAGGGCTCTCGATCACGTCGGCAGAAGCCAGGGCAATTAGAAAGCCGGCAAGGATGGCAGCGGCGCGGAGCATGGGGCGAATCCTTGATTCGGTCTCGAAGCTATCGCGGCCTTTCCACTCACAACGGCACCGAGCCGGTTACTCAGGTTCAGGGCGTCGACGGAAATCCTAAAAGAGAAAGTGAGGCACTGGCTAAGTTTGTGCCCCCGGTGTGCCCCGGACCCCAAAAATGCGAAACGCCCCGAGCAGGGCGCTTACGAAAAACATTAGTCTTTTCTTAGAATTAGTTATGGTAGCGGAGGAGGGATTTGAACCCCCGACACAAGGATTATGATTCCTCTGCTCTGACCAACTGAGCTACTCCGCCCCAAGCCGCGGGGCGAACCCGCGTCAGGCATGCGGCGATATAGGGAAGATTAGGCCTCAGTGTCAAGAAAGAGCCTGAGGCATCCGGTGAATTTGTGTCGGTTTTTCTCAGGCCCCGAACGGCCAAGCTGTTTTGTCGGTGCCAAGGCCATCGAACGATCGGCTCCCTGGCTCAGACGGGCTTACCCCTTGGGCTTCATGCGCCAAAGCTGAAAGCCCTCCGTCGAGATGGCCTGTTCAATCGTCCTGCGGGAGAACTTGTGAGGAGGAGTCTCGCGGGAGCCGAGACTGCCGGTCAGACCCCAGGGACCATACTTGGCAGGGAGCTTGCTGCCGGATTCGTCACCCGCAAATGCGTGCAGATCTTCCTTGGCCTGGGATGTGAACATGAAAAGACGCATCGGAATGACTTTCGTAATTATGTGCAGGGACTTGAGACCAAGAAAATAGGGTCCAGGCCGCAAAAGTCACCTCGATCACCAGGAAAAGGGCTTTCAAGACGGAAAAGCGGGCCTTAAGCCCGCTTCCGGATCCTCATCAGCTTGAAAAAGCCGGCAGGGAAGAGCGACCTGAGCTCGACCACCTCCATGAACCCGGTCCTGTTGGCCCAATCCTCGACACGGGAGGCCTTGAAGGAGGAGCTCCATCCGATCGCCTTGGCGAGAGGCGCCGCCATTTCCTCCAGAGCCGCAATGGGTCCGGAAGGCTGCCCCCAATGGTTGGCCAGCACGATCTCGCCGCCGGGCTTCAGAACCCTGGCGAACTCCGACAGGGCCACCTCGGGCTCCGGCACGAGGGTGATGATGAACTGGGCCGTCACCGCATCGAACATCCCATCGGGAAAACCCAAGCGGGTCACATCCATCACCTGCAGGCTTTTGACGTGGGACAAGCCGCGCTTCTCGACCTTGTCCTGTGCCCGGCGCAGCATATCCTCGGAAAGATCGACTCCGTAAACCTCGGCATGCCGGGGGTAATAGCCCAGGGACAGGCCTGTGCCGACGCCGGCCTCAAGAACCTTCGGACCGCAGGCAACTGCGGCATTGACAGCCGCCCGGGCGGCGGGCTCCGTCAGCTTGTCGTAAACAAGGTCATAGATCGGCGCCCAACGCGCGTAGGCTTTGCGCATCAGGGCCGTAGTCGCTCCATCCGTCATGCAAGTTCCTTCAGAGGGACGCCTCAGGCCGCGGCGGGCGCGGCTTCGGCAACTGTGCGGGCAATAGTGCCTCCGCCAAGCACCCGTGCCCGCGGAGCATCGCTCTCATAAATGACACAAGCTTGACCGGGAGACACCCCATCCTCCGCCGATAACAGCTCGACAGTAGCGTCGGTTCCTGTGGACCGTAAGATGGCCGGGCGCGGCTCGCGGGTGGAACGGACCCGCACGGCGACCTCCCTCCCCTGTTCACCAAGGGCTTTCAGCGGCTCGTCCCCGAGCCAGTTCACGTCCGTGATGCGGATGAGGCGCGTGGCGAGAGCCTCACGGGGGCCGACCACCACTCGAGCCTCGGCGGCGTCAAGGCGAACCACGTAAAGCGGCTCGCCGACGGACAGGCCCAGGCCTTTCCGCTGCCCGACGGTGTAGTGGATGATCCCATCGTGGCGACCGAGCACCCGGCCATCCACATGGACGATGTCGCCGCCCTGGACGGCGCCCAGCTTCAGGCGCTCGATCACATCGCTGTAGCGGCCCTGCGTCACGAAGCAGATATCCTGGCTATCCGCCTTCTCGGCCACGGTGAGCCCGAACTCGCGGGCCAGTTCACGGGTCTGCTCCTTGGGCAACTCCCCTAAGGGAAAGCGCAGGAGATCGAGCTGCTCCGGCGTCGTGGCATAAAGGAAATAGCTCTGATCCCGATCCGGATCGGCCGCCCTGTGCAGGGCGCGGCGTCCGTCCGGCAGGCGGCGGCTCGCCACATAATGCCCGGTCGCCAGCACGTCGGCGCCGAGTTCCTTGGCGGTTTCCAGAAGATCCCGGAACTTGATGGAGCGGTTGCACTCGACGCAGGGGATCGGCGTCTCGCCCGCCAGATAGCTCTGGGTGAAACGGTCGATGACGGCCGCGCGGAAGCGCTCCTCGTAATCGAGCACGTAATGGGGGATGCCGATGGCTTCCGCCACGCGGCGGGCATCGTAGATGTCCTGGCCCGCGCAGCAGGCGCCTTTGCGGTGAGCGGCTTCGCCATGGTCGTAGAGCTGCAGCGTGATGCCAATGACATCGTAGCCCTGCTGCTTGAGCAGCGCAGCCACGACGGAGGAGTCCACGCCGCCCGACATGGCGACCACGACACGGGTCTCGGCAGGGCTTTTAGGAAGATCAAGTGAGTTGAGCATCGTTCCGTCCAGAGGCGCCGTTCAAGGCGGCGCACGGGAGGGGCCAAAGCCCTTCTATAGCGATGCCCGGTGAATTCTTAAAGAGAAACGTGCCGCAATAAGCCCGTGTTAACGTTTATGGCTAAGCTTAGGCTCACTCGTAACCGCCTGGATGGGCTTAGGAAAACATTAAGCCCCACCCTTTAGGTTCGAGCCTAGCAAAGGTCGTTGAATTTTTGTGTGAGCGTATCATGACCGAACCCCACCGCCCAAGGGTCAAGTATGTCATTGGGCCCGACGGCAGTCCCCTGACGATTGCCGACCTGCCTCCCTCCAGCACCCGCCGCTGGGTCATCCGCCGCAAGGCCGAAGTCGTCGCCGCCGTCCGGGGCGGTCTTTTGAGCCTCGAAGAGGCCTGCCAGCGCTACACGCTGACTACGGAAGAATTTCTGAGCTGGCAGATGTCCATCGATCAGCATGGTCTCGCCGGCCTCCGGACCACCCGCATTCAGCAATACCGGCAGTAAGCCTGAAAGCGTGACAGAACCCAGAACGAGGCGCTGCTCCACCGGGCGGCGCCTTTTTCGTTGCCTGCCGCTCCAGGGCGAAGCTGGGCCGTTAAGGTGTTCCTAACCATACATTGGGCATAAATCCTTACTCTTCACTTGGATAGGTACGAATCGTGCTCAGCGCCCAGGACATGCCGGAACAGCAGCTCCTCGCCCCTTCCCATGCAGCCCTCTCGCCCTCCTCTGCCGCCGATCAGACCGTCGAAGCGCTCAGGCGGATCCTGGTGGGGCATACCATTGCGGATGTGGAGCGCCACCTGATCCTGGACACCCTGACCCATTGTCTCGGAAATCGGACCCATGCGGCCCGCATTCTCGGCATCTCGATCCGGACGCTGCGCAACAAGCTGAATGAATATATGGGAGCCGGGATCCAGGTGCCTGAACCTGGCCAGAAGCCACCACTGACCGCCTGAGGGTCGGACGCCATCCCTTCTTCCCTATGCGAGAGGCCGGGCAGCCTGCGCGGTCCGAACTATCCTATTGATCGGATGACGAGAGCGGCGGCGGCGGGATGGAACTGCTGTCCACGGCTCCTCTCGTCCGCCAAGCCTGCGCCAGCCGGGCCCGCTCGAAGAGGAGCACGACCACCAGCGACATGGCGAAGGGAATCAAAAGATAGAAGAGGCGGAAGATGATGAGCGCCGCGAGCACATCCGCCTTGGGAATATCGGGCATCGCCGTGAGGAACACGAGCTCGAAAACCCCGAGCCCGCCCGGTGCATGACTCACCAGAGCCGCCGAGAAGGAGGCGAGGAACACGGCGAGCACGATCAGGAAATTGGGCTCCAGATGCGCCGGAAGCACGAAATAGATGATGCCGGCCGCCCCGAGCAGCTCAAGAGGAGCGGCAATCAGCTGGCGCACCATGATGGCGGGACGTGGATATTCCAGCTTGGCCTTGCGGATCACGAGCGGGGGCAGATGCAGGATCGAGCCTGCCACGTACAGAGCGACGAAACCCAGTAGCAGCAATCCGACGCCGCGAGCCGTTGCCGGATTGGTGAGCGCGGAAGGCAACAGGTCTTCCAGGCGGTGCAGGAGCGTCGGATCGACCGTCAGCACCACGCCGCCGAGGAGGATCGTGCCGAGACCGAACGTAAAGGAGCAAAGGGCCACGAGAACGGCGATCTGCGGCGCGCCCAAGCCCTTGGAGGTGTAGGCGCGATAGCGCACGACGGCGCCCGAGAACACCGAAGCGCCGATATTGTGGGACAAGGCATACGTCGTGAAGGACGTAATGGAAACGAAAAGCCACGAGATATGGCGAACGCCGAGGTGCAGAAGCGCGATCCGATCGTACCAGGCCAGGGCCGCGTAGGCGACCAGGGTGGACAGGGCGGCCATAGCGTAACGATGGGAGGGCACCGCCGTCAGGCTGCCCCAAACATCGTCGAGGGACATCCCGCGCAATTCGCGATAGAGAAGCCAAATGGATACGACAACCGCTACAAGCCCAATGACAGGCCAGATGAACTCACGCACTTTCTTCATCGAGACGGTCGTGCTCCTTCGTTCCATTCTCTGTGCCCTATAATCCCTTCGAACTGCAAGAGGAAACGGCTCTGAAAGTACGGACATAACGTCCGATCCGGCAGCACCTGCGCCACCCGTTCGGCCGGATCCGGCATTGCCCTTCGGGAGGACCCGTGACAGAGCGGTGACGCGGATGGTCGGATCGGAGGTGGCCCCATGACGAAACCCCAGACGGTGCTGAATCTGAGCGGTTACACGGATCTGCCGCAGGGGAAGATCGCGGCCGTCGTCACCTATCTCGAAATGCGTCCCCCTCCCCCGGCCCTCCGCGCGGAAGCTCAGGAAGGTTGGTCGCTTCAGCCCCTCAACGCCGATCGCGCTCGCTACAGAACTCTGTACCGGAGGATCGGTGAGCCTTGGCTGTGGTTCAGCCGTGTGATGATGTCGGACGAGGAGCTTGCCGGCATTCTCGGAGACCCGAAGGTTGAAGCCTATGCTCTCCACGACGGCAAGGACGATATCGGGCTTCTGGAGCTCGACTTCAGGCCTGAGAGAGAGGCCGAGCTGGCTTTCCTGGGCCTCGTGCCCGGAGTGATCGGAAAGGGGGCCGGACGTTATCTCATCAGCGAGGCGATCCGCAGGGCCTTCGCCCGGCCGATCGATCGCTTCTTCGTTCATACCTGCAGCCTCGATCACCCGGCTGCCCTCGTCTTCTACATGCGCTCAGGCTTCACACCCTATCGTCGGGCCATCGAGGTATCGGACGATCCCCGGCTCCAGGGGCACCTTCCGCGGGACTGCGCCCCCCATATCCCGGTGATCGGCTGAGGTAAAAGAAAAGGACGCGTCGGGCTGCGACGCGTCCTCTTCCGATCCGTTCGGATGAAATGATCAGGCGATGGCCCGCAGGGCGCGCGCCTGTCCCATCTGGCTGATGGCCGGATCCAGAGACGACCGCTCGCCGGCGCGCTCCCGATCCTCCAGGCTTTCGGCTCTCTTCAGCTCTTCGAATGCCTCTCCGAGTTCGGCCTTGGCATCGTCGAGCTGGGTGTGAAGGTTCTGAGCCGACATGCGAAGGTTGTCCCGCCGCTGGGCCGCGGCGCGAGCATAGGTCGGATAGGCGAAATGGTTCGGATCAGTGATCCCGGCCTTCTGCTCCTCCGCTGCGATCTCCCGATCAAGGTCAGCCGCCATGCGGTCGAACTCGGCGATCATCATCTCGATCTGCGCCACTCTCCGACGTTTCTCGTCGACTTGAAAGCGCTTGAGGCGGATGAGCGTATCCCGCGACTTCATTTTGATTCAACTCCACACGTCGCTGTTTCACGTGCCCGCCGGATCGCTCAGTTATCTGCCGGGCATGAGGCATCATGGGACACGGAAGTTGACTCTTCCTTACCGGCGCGACCGAAAAGCCGTTGAAGGAGAGCAACCTAGAGGGAGTTTGCCCGTTCGCGACCGACGGCGAGGCTTGCGCAAGGCTTGCGTCAACGTTTCGTTTACTGATTTCGTTAACACTGCCCCTGTCACGCCTGAAGCTCGGACGGAGCGACAGGCACGAGCGAGCGAAACCCTTCGTTTGCAACGGTTTCGAATGGAGCGGCGGAGTTCCGTATGGGCACCTTGAATCCACAGGCTAAGCACTTTGAGCGACAGATTGGCGGCGCCATGTCGTTAAGCCCTTGCATGCATGAATCAGGGTTTGTTAACCATTCTGAACTAGCGTCACGAATCAGTGAAAAAGGGCATCCGCCGCAGGCCCGATGGCGGATGGGGAGCGGCAAGCAACCCGCAAGCTCCAGGGCATGGGCTGGGGAATAGACATGCGCGTACTTCTCATCGAAGACGATAGCGCGACAGCGCAAAGCATCGAGCTGATGCTGAAGTCCGAGAACTTCAATATCTATACGACGGATCTCGGCGAAGAGGGCATCGACCTCGGCAAGCTATACGATTACGACATCATCCTTCTCGACCTGAATCTGCCCGACATGTCGGGCTATGAGGTCCTGCGCACGCTGCGCGTCGCGAAGGTGAAGACCCCGATCCTGATCCTGTCCGGCATGGCCGGCATCGAAGACAAGGTGAAGGGTCTCGGCTTCGGCGCCGACGATTATCTGACGAAGCCCTTCCACAAGGACGAGATGGTTGCCCGCATTCACGCCATCGTGCGCCGCTCGAAGGGGCATGCACAGTCGGTGATCACCACAGGCGATCTCGTCGTAAACCTCGACACCAAGACGGTCGAGGTCGGCGGCGCCCGAGTGCATCTGACAGGCAAGGAATACCAGATGCTCGAGCTGCTCTCGCTGCGCAAGGGCACGACGCTCACCAAGGAGATGTTCCTGAATCATCTCTACGGTGGCATGGACGAGCCGGAGCTGAAGATCATCGACGTCTTCATCTGCAAGCTGCGCAAGAAGCTCGCCAATGCCTCTCAGGGCAAGAACTATATCGAGACGGTGTGGGGCCGCGGCTACGTGCTGCGTGAGCCGAACGAAGCCGACGAGCGCATCGCCGTTTGAGCGAAGCGGTAAAAAGAACAAAAAGCCCGGCTATGTGCCGGGCTTTTTTATAAAGCGAATGCTGAGGGCCATAAATGACCTCGATACGCTTGCGCATCGTGTGGACCCAGCAGATCGCATTCAACGACGCGCTCATTCAAGAAGAGAGCACCGGATAGGTCTAAAAGTGGATTCCACTTTTGGGTCTGATGCTCTCATGGCTGGCAGACATCCGTGCCTTATTGAGGGGACTGCCGTGCCATTCGTCTTTTGAGCGAATGATCCCGTTGGTCGGGAGTACCTCATCCTGGCTGGCGCAATCACGGCGTCGAGTCTGGTGAAGGTTATTTCGCCATCGCCACTTTCGTCTTCATTGCGCACGGCGCGACTTCTCTTTCGCAAGAGACCACGCCCGTAGAAGATCAGAAATTCATGCGCTCTGGCTATGGCAGGCCCCATCGGCGCCGTAGTCGCATTTGATGGATTGTGGACAGGTCTATGTCGACACCCTGAGCACGAGCGAAGCCTTCATGGGTTCGTGCTTCGCTACGCCTGCCACTCTAGTGATCGTCTCGGCGGGTGCTTGTCCCGGCCCTCGCAGTCCGCAAGGGCGAGCAGGTTGCGTAAGGCGGGCGATCTTTGAAATCCGACCGCCTTACACCCTGAATCAATCTTACATCGTCGCTGCTGTGATCGTCACTTCGTCGCCCTCAATGCTGAAGGCGATGTTCATGTTCGACGCACGCGCCACCATGCCGGCGTAAAAGACCTGGATGCCGTGGGCATCCACCGTGCCGCTCTCCGAGGTGCCTGCCAGCAGATCCTGCGAATGGGCGGGAATGCGCGCATTGAGGCCCTTGGCCTTGATCGAGAATTCGCAATTCTCCGCGTCGCCCGTCACCGTTACGGAAATGGCGCCGCCGCGCGGGATGGCGGTGGTGGCGATCATGATCAGGTTGAGGAGAAGCTTGACCCTGTTCTTCGGGAAGAGAAGACGTGGGGAGGACCAGGAGAAGCTGATCTTGTCGTCCAGGAAAAGACCCCGCGCCACCTGCTCGGCATCGCCGAGGTCGATGGACGCTCCGGCGGAACCGGCCGCGCCGAAGGCGAGACGGGCGAACTGAAGTCGGGCGGAGGCCTGGCGGGCGCTCTTCTGGATCAGGTCGAGGGCGAACTCGCGCATCGAGGTGTCGCTGTCATCCTCCAGGACCTCGAGCCCGTTGACGATCGCGCCCACCGGCGAAATCACGTCGTGGCAGACGCGCGAGCAAAGGAGGGCGGCGAGATCGAGCGAATCAAGAGAGATGGTGGCCATAAGGGCTCCGGAAGACCGTAAGTTCAACACTGGATTCATGAAATTCTGAATTTCAGGTTTCACGAAGACAGCCGAAGAGGAAAGAGAATGTGAACCGAGATACCCGGCTATGAGTTCTTTGGAAAGCAGGTAAAAGAGATCGACAGGTCTTCCGAGAACAGGCACAAATCCATCATGCGGCTCGACGTCTCCCATCCTGATGAAATTGCCCTGAGGCTTGCCCCTATAGCCGCAGAGGCCGCCCATCTTCTCCGCGGCATGGAGAGCGCGCTGATCGAAAAGCACATCAAGCCTGACGGCAGCCCGACCACGGCGGCCGATCTGGCTGCGGAAGAGCTGATCATCCGCCGCCTGCAGGAAGCTTGGCCCCATGTGCCGGTAGTCGCGGAGGAGACGGCCAGCACGGCTCATTCTGAGAATGTCTTCTTTCTGGTGGATCCCCTCGACGGCACGGGAGACTTCATCCGCGGCACGGGCGAATACAGCGTCAACATCGCAATGATCCGGGAGAGCCGCCCATTGGCCGCCGTCGTTGCTGCGCCGGCTCTGGGCTCCGTCTGGATCGCAGGCACCAGGGCCCGGATGAGCACCATGCCGCCGGAGGGCGATGATAGGTTCGACTGGCAGGACATCGGGGTCAGGAACGCGCCCGAAGAGGGCCTCGTCGCCCTCGTGAGCCGCCGGCACGGGGACAGCGCCACGGAAGCCTGCCTGTCCACCCTGTCCATCGGCACGAGGCGCATGACGTCCTCCGCCCTCAAATTCTGCCTCATCGCCTCGGGCCAGGCCGATATTTATGTGCGCTGCGGAGCGACGATGGAATGGGATACGGCCGCAGGCGACCATATTCTCTGCTGCGCCGGAGGCAGCGTCGTCGGCCCGGGCGGCATTCCCCTGACCTATGGTCATGAGGAGCGCGGCTATCGGAATGGTCCTTTCGCCGCGCTGGGTGATTCCTCGCTCGCACTCAAGCTGGACCTTCCGGCAGCGGCGGCCTGAGAACCCTGGAGCCGGCCCTGCGGCACAAAAGCGCCGGTTATACAGAGATTGTTAGGGTTGATGCCCGTAAAGTCAGGGTTCGGTAGAAGCCGTCCGGCCCCAAAAGTCGGATCGTCCCCTGTCTTGTACGAGGAGATAGCCCATGCGCTCCCGATTTTCATTGGCTGCCGCGGTGGCTTTAGCTGCCCTTGCCGGCGCCCTCCCCCTTCAGGCTGCGGCCCAGAGTGTGCAGCGCGCCTATGCGAACAATCCGGGCGGGCCGAACTCCTTCAATTCCAACGAGCTGGTCGAGTCTGGCCACCAATTCTTCGGCTCGGCGTCCAGAGGCTTGGCGACGGCCCTTGAGGAGGCCGTGCGCCGGTGGGGCGAGCCAAACGGCTATATCCTCGGCCAGGAGGCCTCCGGGGCCCTCATTGGCGGCCTGCGCTACGGCGAAGGCAAGCTGTTCACTCGCAATGCGGGCCAGCGGAAAATCTTCTGGCAGGGACCGTCGGTCGGCTTCGATTTCGGCGGCGAAGGCGCGCGGACCATGATGCTCGTCTACAACATGCCGTTCACGGACGCCCTCTATAAGCGCTTCGTCGGGATCGACGGCTCGGCCTATTTCCTCGGCGGCTTCGGCGTGACGGCTCTGGCGGCCGACGAAATGATCGTGGTTCCGATCCGCACGGGCGTCGGAGCGCGGCTGGGTGTCAACATGGGCTATCTGAAATTCACGCCGGAGCCCACCTGGAACCCCTTCTAGGGATCCCTGCGTCCCCAGGGCCCGCTTCCCTACCGGTGGAAACAGTTCAAAGATGCACTAAAACCGGCAAGCTAGGGCCGATCGCCCTGGAAAGCTGCGCAGGCACAAGACAAGGTGCTTGAGCGTTACCGGTCAGGTCTCTTGGAGTTGGCGTCCGCGTGGTTGAAAGCATCATGATTTTTGCGCTGGGGTTTGTGGCTGCAACCCTCATCGCGCTCCTCATCATCCCTGCCATCAATGCCCGTGCGGAGCGTCTTGCGCGTCGCCGGGCCGAGGCGCTGTTTCCCATGTCCATCTCCGAGCTGACGGCGGAGAAGGATCACCTTCGCGCCGAGTTCGCGGTGCTGCAGCGCAAAATCGAACGCAAGGCCGAGGAAGCCCTGGCCGCCAAGCACGAGAGCATGGAAGAGCTGGGGCGTCGCGCCGTGCGGATCGAAGCTCTCGAGAGCACTCTGGCCCAACGCGACGTGACGGTCGCGCAGCTCGAAACGACACTCGCGGAAGCGCAGACGAAGCTCGCTGCCATCGACGACGAGCTGGGCCAGACCCGCACCTTTCTGTCCAGCACCCGCGAAACCCTTGCGGCGCTCGAGAATGCACATCGGGCGACCCTGGACGAATTGTCCAATACCCGCATGGAGCTCGACATCACCCAGAGCGAGCGCTCCAAGCTCAAAACCGAACTGCTTCATGCGCAGGAAAAGTTCGCCCAGGTGGAATCCGGATACACCGATGCCGATCAGCGCCTGACGGCGGCCCTCACCGAGATCGACGCCAAGCGAATCGCGATCTCGGATCTCGAAACCCGACTGATGACGCAGACGGCGCGCGGCAACGACTTCGAGCGCGCTCTCAACGAGCGCCACTCGGAACTCTCGGACGAACGCAAGCGCCTTACCGATCTCGCGCGTGACCTGGCGGCCGAGCAGGAGCGCGGACTGATCCTGGAGCAGCGCATTCGTGAAGTCGAAGCGGAGCGCGACGAGGCGCAGAACCGCCTCACCAGCCAGGAAGGCTCCGGCAAGGGAGATGAAGAGCTGCGCCGCCAGATCAGCGAAGTCGCCGCGAAGGTGATGAACGCCAACGGCGGCCCCTCGCGCCGCGGCGGCAACGGGCGCAACAACAGGCGGCGCGGCAAGCCGGCTGGAAAGCAGAACCAGCCTGGTCCCGCCGCGTCCTGAGCCTTACACGTTCTGAGTTTATTTCGGCTCGACCCGCTGATTGCCGCCAGGGCTGCCGGGCGGCGGGATGACCGGGGTCGTGCCCGGATTCGGCACGGGCGCGGGCACGGTCATGTCGGGAGCCCCGGTTTCCGGCGGGCGGATGACCCCGTCGGATTTTTCGAGCTTGTCGCTCAAGGTCGAACCGGTCGATGGCGGATCCTTGGGCGTCACCGAGCCCGGCGGCTCCACCTTTTCAGGGGGCAATTGCTGGAGTGGCGGCATGTTCGGCGCCTGCTGGTTCAGAACATTGGGGTTCTGCGCCAGCGCCGCCGTGACGCCGCCGGCCAGGGCCAGGGATAGAACCAGAATTCGCTTCATGGATCGCTCCTTTCGGGAGGCAACGGGCGATCCACGAGGCGGTTCCGCTTTGGCTATTCGGCGGCCATGCGCGGGCTCGTGGCCATCCGGATATAGATCTCACGCAGTTTCTTCGTGATCGGACCGGGCTTGCCGTCGCCGATGGCGCGCCCGTCGATGGAAACGATGGGGAGTACGAAAGTGGATGCGCTCGTCATGAAGGCCTCTGCGGCGTCATAAGCCTCTTCAACCGTGAACAGGCGCTCTTCGAGTTCGATACCTGCGTCTTTCGACAGGGCCAGGAGCGCCTTGCGCGTGATGCCCGGCAGGATGGCGTTCGACAGCGGGCGCGCGACGATGCGGCCTTCCCGGGTGATGATGAAGCCGCTGGAGGAGCCGCCCTCCGTCACGAAGCCGTCCTCCACCATCCAGGCCTCCTGCGCTCCCGCCTCCTTGGCAGCCTGTTTGGCGAGAACCTGAGCCAGCAGGTTCAGCGATTTGATGTCGCGGCGCTTCCAGCGCAGGTCCGGTACGGTGATGACGGCAATACCCGTTGCGGCGGCGGGCGCGTTCACAATGGACTTCGCCTGCGTGAACATGGCGACGCTCGGGGTGATATCGTCCGTGAAGGTGAAATCCCGCTCGGCCACTCCCCGGGTTACCTGGAAATAGATGAAGCCTTCCGTCATCCCGTTCCGGCGGGCGAGCTCCTCCTCGAGGTGCGTCCATTCCGTCCGGCTGTAAGGATTCGGGATGCGCACCTCGCGAAGAGAGCGCTCCAGGCGTTCGAGATGCGCGTCGTTGTCGACGAGTCGCCCTTCCAGAACGCCGACACCCTCATACACGCCATCCCCGAAGAGAAACCCTCGATCCATGAAAGGCACTCTTGCCTCCTCCAGGGGGAGGAAGGAGCCGTTCAGGAACACGATGCGGGACATGAATACCTCGAAGGATGGAGTTTTTGAGCAACCTTGGCCGATAGGCGATGCGGTCGAGCGACCTACATGAGCTGGCAAACCAGCATGGCCCTAGGTACTCTCTCGATGAAAGCGACGCCACCCCTTCTTTCGGCAGCCCTCCTGCTCCTGCTCGCCTCTCCCGTCTTCGCTTCGCAGGCGGCGCTGAGATGGTTCAAGAGTCAGGGATATGTCGAGCCTAATGGCGGCAAGATCATCGCCTGCCATGGCTATGGCTGTTCCCGGCGTCAGGTGGTTGCGGTGGATGGAGCCTGGCTCGGTCGGGCCAGCGCGCTCCTCAGGGCCGGCAGGGCCTCCCCCTCCGCGGAGCGCAATGCCCTCGCGCAGGTGGTGAGTTCCTATACATCCTATGTCACCGCCTCGATCGGCGGCAGGCCGGACCTCCCCGGCTCACCGGCCCAGATGTCCGGCGTGCACGGTCAGATGGACTGCCTGGACGAGACAGCCAATACGACGAGCCTGCTGCTCGTCCTACAGGAGAAGGGCTTGCTGACCTATCATCAGGTCGAACGGCCGGAGTCGCGGGGGTTCTTCCTGGATGGGCGCTACCCGCATTTCTCGGCGGTCATCGTGGAGAAGGGGAGCGGACAGGAATGGGCGGTCGACCCATGGAGGCGAGCGCCAGGCGAGAGGCCGGAAATCCTGCCGCTCGCTCAATGGCGGCAGAATTCCTGACCGGGGCAGCCTGAAGGCTTACTTCAGGTGCTGAGCGAGGTGCTTGTTCATCTCGAACATGGTCACCTTCGGCTTGCCGAAGATTGGCTGCAGCTTGTCGTCGGCGAGAATCTCGCGCTTGTTCTCGGGGTTCTGCAGGTTGTTCTTCTTGATGTAGTCCCACATCTTGCTCACCACCTCGCCGCGCGGCAGGGGGTTCGAGCCGACGATGGCGGCCAGCTCCTTGGACGGCTGCAGGGGCTTCTGAAGGGCATTGGGCTTAGAACCAGCGGCAGGCTTGGCATCAGCCTTCTTCGCTCCGGCTTTTCCGTCTGTCGTCTTGGTCGGCATGTATTCCTCCGGGAGTAGAGTGGGAAAGCTCGTCGGCAGCCGTCTGTCGTGGCACCGCAAGCCTATTGACCTTCCCTGGGTTGGAAAGTCCGGAGACTGTTTTCAAGACCCCAGTCCCCGATGGAAGGTCAATTCGCGCAGAGCTTATGTCTGCTCTGCGCCTTCAGCAAGATAGAGTTCAGGAATTTAGGCTGTTTTCGGAAAAGGGAGGATTCTCGCCGTTTCCTGAGGACGAGGATTCTCCGTTCCCTTGCCGGGGTGACGCCTGGACCGCTCGGCCGCCGAATGAACGTGAGAGACGATGGCTTCATTCGGGCAGGGCTTGGCCAGAAAGGCCGCCCCCAGCGGAAGATCGCCCTCGGCCGGCCAGCGGCGGCCCGACATGATGAGAATTTCGGTCTTCGGCCAGGATTCGTGAACCTTGTGAGCCAATTGGAACCCGTTGCAGCCGTTCGGCATGTCGACATCCGTGAGCAGAACGTCGATTTCGAGGCCTGCATCCAGAAGGACGATCGCCTCCGTCGAGTTCGCTGCCTCAACGACCTTGAACCCGGAATCTTCCAGGAGCTCGGCGACAAACAAGCGGATGAGAGGTTCGTCCTCGACCAAAAGAACTGTGGATGGGGATTCAGGCATCAGGCACTCGCGGACGGCACAATGCTCCAAAACGCTCGAGCGGCCGAGTTGTTCCACGGCCGAGACGGGCCGATGGGCGAATTCAAGCGGGTGACGGCTCGGTCCTGGGGAGAGACGTCCCCACATGGCGCGCCAGCCCCTCGGAAGCAATGTTCTTCAGTTTCGCCTCCACCTCGAAGTCGGTCCACCTGAGATGGCGCGCCACGAGATCGTTGAGAGCCCGATTCCACATGAGGTCGGAGTGACCCCGCAAGTCTCTCGGCTTGATCCCGGCCTGAACGAGTGCCTCATAATCCGGGAGAACGTGGACGTCGTGGTCAGCCAGCAGGGTCTCGCGGGACACGCTGACATGGCTGAGCGGCCGCACGCCGCGCCAGGAGGCCGCGATGGTTTCGATCCTGGGATCGTCCGGCTCGATGTACTCGCCCTCGCTCTTGATCCAATGATGGTGCAGATCGAGCACGAGAGGAACCATGTCCGCCAGCGGCAGCAGATCGTCGAGGCCGAAACTGACCTCATCGTTCTCGAGGGTGATCAGGTTGCGCGCGGTTTCCGACAGCCGCCGCAGCCCCTCCCGCAGACCCTCGGCTCCGACCGCCTTCGCGCCGCCGTGAATGTTGATATGCGCGCCGTCAGGGTGCCATCCCGCGCCGTATCCCAAATAGCGCATCACATCCGCATGATACTCGAACTCGGCCACACCATTGGTGACGGCCGATGGGTTTGCCGAAGCGATCACACAGAACTGGCTGGGATGCATGCTGAGACGCACGCCATGCGCCCGAGCGTGCTGCCCCGCGGAAGCGAGCTTGCTTTCGATCAGGCCTCTCAGATCGTGATCTTCATAGATTTGCCGGCATGCCGGATGCGTGTAGCCGGGCAGGAGATCGCTCGAAAGACGATGAAGGCGTTCCAGGGCGGGACGGGTTGCGACATGCTCAATCTGCCGTGTGATCGCATCCAGGTTATGAGACACGACGGAGACGATCTTGTCGTATGCCGCCTTCGGCTCAAGCCGGCCAAGATAGGCCATCGTGACCGTCGTTGTGTTCATCCGCCGCGCCGCGACCGCATCACGATCATCGGGCACGAACTTGCAGCAGAAGCCTAGTCGAGGAGTGGGCATGGTCGAGGCAGAATCTCGAATGACGGATTTCTGCCCCAAGCCATTAGCATGAATAGGCACGGGAAGAAGCGCCGCTGATCGATTGCAGAATGGCCCTCTCCTCGAAAGGCTTGGAGATAAAGGCGGCCTGGCAAAGGGATGAAGGCAAATCGCCAGGCTGAGATGCGGAGACGAAAGCGAATGGAATATCCCGCTCGGCGAGCGCCGATGCCACGCCGAAGCTCTTGCCACCCACCACGTCTACATCGAGGAGTGCATAATCGAAGCCATCGTCGAGGTGCTCGTAGGTTTCCGCAAGCGATGGGAAAACGCCGACAACCTCATGCCCATCGTCCTCCAGAATCGTCTGGAGGTCAGAGGCGATAAAAGGATCATCTTCCAAAATCAGGATACGCACACGAACACTCCGCCAGATTCAATCGACAGCTCTCGAAATCTGTATTCCCCGCTGACGGCAACCCTGTTCCAACCCTTGTGAGCAACGGCTTTGTGAAGACCGAGGTTCCAGCTCTGCTGAAATCTCCACGGCTTTCGACGGTTATGGTAAATTCCGAAGCGGCTCCTTGAAACTGAGCCGTTACAGCACCAAATCAGCATCAACCTGGCGGCACATCGCCTGCCAGATACGGTCACGATGCCGAAATGATGACGCCGGATGTACGCGCATCATTTCGCCGTGGCCGTTGCCTTTTCTGGCGCATCTCGTTCCTTGAAATCGCGGCAAAGAAAAAGCGCCGGCATCATGCCGGCGCTTTCACGCATATCAGTCAGAGGAGGTTTTCGTCAGTGCCTGTTGGCGTCTCGTTCCCCCGAACCGAACTCGCTTTCATGACGGCTGAACTGCGCCTCGTCGCCGGTGAAGTTCTCCTGCACGTATTCGCGGCCGCGATCGGCTGCCTCGCGGGCATAACGGAGACCCTGGTTGCGAACCTCGTCGGCCCACTCGCCGAAAACCTCGTTCTCGCGCCGTGTGCGCGGCAGAAGGGCTCCGAGGAGAAGGCCGGCAGCGAGACCCACTAGGCCGACGACCATCGGATTTTCGGAAACGTAGTCCTGCATGCCGCCCCGGACATTGCCGAACGCCCTGGCGGACCGGCCGCCCATGTGACGGACGCGACGGCGCTGTCCCTCATAGGCACCGGACGCCCATTCGGACGCCCGATCGTAAGTATCCCGCGCCCATTCGGAAGCACCCTCGTAGGCATCCTCCGCGCGATCGCGCATATCGCCGGCCATCTGTTGAGCCTTGCCAGCCATCGAGCCGCCCTGATCCTGCGTATCGCGCCGCTGGGTTTGGGATGCGCTTTTCTTCTCGTCCTGCGCATGCGGCATCGGCGCCTCGCCGATATTGCCCACCGAGGTCCCTGCCGAAACCCTGCCGGATCCGGTCTCAGTATGCGTTTCGGTCGGCGACTTGCCGCCTTCGTTCTTCGTGTTGGCCATGAAAAGCTCCTGTTCCGTTATCAAATGCGGGAGTTCGTTCTACGGCGGTCGAACATCCCGTCCGTCTGCTCCAGCGGAGCGGCTCCCGAGCCGTAAAGACGCAGATCGTCGGGCTCTCCCGTGAGATCCTGCTCGGTGATGAAATCCTCGTCCGCAGCGATCAGCCGGGTCGGACGGCGCCGCACGGGCCGCCCCAAGCGATAGGCCAGCAGGCCGAGCCCGGCAGCGATCAGCATCACCGGCACCGGATTGCTCCGCACCGTTTCGAGAACCCTGTCGTAGAGCGGGCCGTATTGGCTCGCCCGGGCTGTGCCCAGCATGTCGTCGACGACACCCGAAACGGTCATCTTGTTCTGGAGCTGATCGATGGTGCGGTCGAGTTGCGCACGGCTCTGCTCGATGTCCTTCTCCAATTCCTGAAGGCTCTGTGTCATCCTGCACCTCTTTCGGAGAGAACTTCCGCATCACGCTTGAGCGAACGCACAGTCCTTTGAGGCGTGAGCGCCGAGGCCGACATGGCATGGCGCCCGTAGAGACCAAGACCGATCGCGATGACAGCCAGAACACCGCCGACAATGAGAGCCGCCAGCGCTTCTGAATGGACAATTGTCGCCAGCCACTCGACAAGCGACTCCGTCAGGAGCATGACCGCGGCGATCGCGAAGATCGCCGCCACCACGACCATTGCAAGCCCGATGAAGAGGGTCCGGATATTCTGGGAAATTTCCGTGCGAAAGAGCGTGAATTCCTTCTGCGCGAGGTCGGTGGACTCGCGCAGGGCCTCACCGACGAGACCCTGTATGGTTTGATTGGTATTGCCCTGCATGAGCGCCTCCGTTCATGCCCCAGCTCTGGCGCCCGTGGGCTGTGCCGGCTGGGGCCTGTCGCGACGGGGCCGAGATACGCTCGGGTTCATGCGCTCCTGGCGCATATCCTCTGCGGTGCTTTTAAGAAAGCGCGCTGCCAGGAAGCCGACCGCAACCGATACGGCAGCCACCGTTGCCGGACGGCGTCGGACGACGTCCTCGAAATCATTGAAGATATCTGCGAAGCTTTTGTCACGGATCGAGTCCGCCAGATGCTCCAAGCCATCGGCAGCGCTGTCGACGACAGCGCGAATGTTCGGCCGCTCATCGAAGGAATGCGTCGACTCGCGCAAGGACGTTGCGAAATCCGCAACCGACTGGGCCACATCGTCCTTGCGGCGGTCGGCATAGTCGGTCGCCTGCTCGCGCGCCGAGTCGATGAAATAGCGGCCGCGCTCGACGGCCGCGCCGGCCATCTCGCCGACATCGCCCTTGAGGGCATCCCACTCGTCGCCCCCGCTATCCTGCTGCCTGTTTCCGTTTTGCTGTCCCACGCCCATGGTCAACCTCTCTCAATCGTGAGGAAGTAACCACCAGAAGCGCGGCAGGTTCCGCAGGGCTCAAGGCTCTTTCGCCCGGAATCCCATTCCCGCCAGAGAGTTCGGCCCCGATCCATCGCGAGGAAAGCAGCTTCTCACTCCGACTCCACCGGCCGGGCCCTTCAAAATCAGGGGCGCCCGATGTCGTCCGCATGAGGCACGCGCGGCGGGCCTGGGGCTCGGCTCAGCGCAGAGAGGCAAGCCAATCGACCAGATCGACCACCCTCCGGCGCATCTCGTCGTCCTTCAGACGCAAGTACCCGCGGACCAGGCGCTCGCCGTACGGGGTGAGCAGGAACTCGGCCATGGCACTGTCGGCCGCAGGTCCATTTCTCGAAAAGCCGGGGCAATCGCCGAAGAAGAATTCGATGTTCACGTCCAGGATGCCCGCGATCTGAAGAAGGCGGCTTGCCCCGATACGGTTGGCCCCCTTTTCGTATTTCTGGATCTGCTGGAACGTGAGCCCCAGGGCTTCTGCCAGCCTGTCCTGACTCATGCCGAGCATGAGCCGCCTCATCCGCACCCGACTCCCGATATGCCTGTCCACGCCACTGGGCGACCTCTGCTGCAATCCACTCTCCCATCGACGCGAGCCTGAGTTGAACCCTTATACCCCTTTCCTAACCAGGAGTAGTAGATATAGAATATACACCTTATGATAGAAATACCGTTGGGGGAACCGGTGCCACAGCACAGCTACGATCATGCGGCAGAGGCCTTCGATTTTATCGCAAGGATCGAAAATCTCCGTACAGCCGAAGCAATCATGGAGGAAATTGCCAAATCATTCGCCATTTTTGGCTTTGAAAACTTCATCATGACAGGTTTGCCGAACCCGAAAGAACGGTTCGAACAAGTCGTTATCCTGAAGAAGTGGCCCCTTGGCTGGTACGATATCTATGCGAAGCAGGATTATGTGAGGGTTGATCCTGTCATTCGCCTCTGCAGGACCACGGTGCAACCTTTCGAGTGGTCCGAGGCTCCTTTCAACCAGGAGAAGGAGCCCCGTGCGGCCGAGGTGATGCACCGGGCTACGGATTTCAGAATGAAAGACGGATTTTGCCTGCCGATTCACGGCGTCAATGGGTATGAGGCCTGCTTCTCCATGAGTGGCGTCGATCTGGACCTGACCTCGCGGGTCAAGCCCGCCCTCCACCTCATGTCCATGTATGCCTTCGAACGGGTCCGGCAGGTCCTCGATCCCCTCCCCTGTCGAAAAGCGGATCTCCTAACCCCTCGGGAGCGGGAGGCCCTCTTATGGGCTGCAGCGGGGAAATCGGCGGCCGATACCGGGGATATTCTTGGAATTACCGAACGTACGGTAACCGCCCATATCGTCAGCGCCTGCCAGAAACTCGGCGCCAGCAACAAAACTCAAGCCGTAGCACGGGCCATGCAGTACAAGCTGATTCAAATCTGATCCTGTACCTGTAATTTCCTACAATACCATTCGCCTATATTTTGAGTGAAATGTCATTCCGGCACAGAGGGGATGACATCGATGACCCATGTTCATGTGATTACGCACGATAACAGGTATTTATACGAGGACAGCATTCAGGAATTCTACCGTCTTCGCCATCAGGTCTTCGTGGAAGAGCGCGGCTGGAGCGGCCTGAGAAGCCCCACAGGGCTCGAGATCGATGCCTATGACAACGAACACGCCATTTATCTCCTCGCCATCGACTCAAACCGCGTCGTTGGCGGGCAGCGTCTCTATCCGACTCTCCTGCCCCACATGATCAGCGAGGTCTTCCCCCATATGGCGCAGCAGGGAATCCCGCGGTCGGCGGATACCTTCGAATGGACCCGTTATTTTGTCGTGAAGGAACGCCGCACGGGACGGACCGATTGCCGCCTTCTGGCGGCCATGCAGGAGTTCTGTCTGGAGGCAGGCATTAGCGAGGTCACTGCCGTCGTGGAGATGTGGTGGCTCCCGCGCTGGCAACAGACCAGCTTCAAGGTTCGCCCGCTCGGGCTACCTCAGATCATCGAAGGGCAACCCTGCATCGCAGCCGCCATCGAGATCTCGGTTGCAAGCCTCGAGCATGTTCGAAAACTTGCCGGATTGCGTGGGGCATCCCTCGTCCGGCACGGCATTCCAACCCATTCGATCCATCAGGTGCCCCATGTCGCTGCCTGACGATAAGCTCCCCCTTTCCACTTTCGTGCAAGAGGAGATGATTCATGGAGTTCGCGAGAATTTCTGTCAGTTGATCGGTCTGCTGCCTCCGGTCGCGCGCCTCAGGTTCCTGGCATTTCTGCATCTGGTCGAACAGCCGGACACCATGAAAGCAACGCTTGAGGTCCAGCCGTCGGGAACTTTGCGGTTGACGCTCGACACCGCGATCGACCCTTGCCTGCCCCACAGACACTGATACGGCCCTCACGCCGCCGCAAGGCAAGCCCCGCCGGAGGGCGGGGCTCCATCGCTATACCGGCGATCAAGCGGCTTTGGTGTTGACGCGTGCCTCTGCGAGCTTGGTCAGCAGCGCATCCGTCTTCTTCTCTTCCTCTAAATTCTGGTCGAGAAGTTTGGCGGCGTCGTTCATTCCCAACTCCTGAGCCCAGGTTCTCAGGGAGCCGTACCGCGTGATCTCATAGTGCTCCACGGCCTGGGCCGCAGCCAGGATGCCGGCGTCAAGAGCCTCGCTGTCGGCGAAGTCTTCCATGACCTCTTTGCCTTCCTCGATAATGCCGTTGATCGCCTCACATTGAACACCGCGAGCGGGTTTGCCCAGCATCTCGAAAACCTTCTCGAGACGCTCGATCTGCCCCTCGGTCTCTTCGCGGTGTGTTTCGAAAGCCTGCCTCAGCTCCTCGGATTCCGCGTTCTTGGCCATCTTCGGCAGCGCTTTCAGGATCTGCTTCTCGGCGTAGAAAATGTCCTTCAGGGTGTGAAGGAACAGGTCGTTCAAAGTCTTTTCCTTGGCGGGCATTGTCTCACTCCATGTTGGCAAGCCTGGACTCAACGACGGTCAAGTTTTCCGGTTCCTTACCGCCTAGGCTGCGGAACAACACCGATCAGCGTTGCGTTCGCCCCCTGCAATCGAAGGAGAAAGAACGTGGCGAATATCACCTCGGCAGGAGCCGGATCCCTGATGGATGGAGAGCCGAACCTCAGCACATCGGAGCGCGGCATCTACATGCTCGTCGGCCTCGGCCTGGCCGCCGCGGCCGCCAAACCTCGTCCGAACCCGCTGCTGAATGTGCTGGCCCTTGCCGGAGGCTCCTATCTGGCTTGGCGCGGCTATGTCGGCAATTGCCCGGTCAAAGCGGCTCTGATGGGCCATCACGAAGCGTGACTGACCCCATTCGCGCGCGCAAAGAAATGGGCCGCACTCGAGAGTGCGGCCCATTTGCCAAGACGACCCGATCAATAAGTCGTGGTGGAACGGCGGCCGACGATAAGGCCATAGATGAAGAGCACGATAACGGCTCCGACGATGGCGCCGATGAAGTTTGCGCCGTCATTGGGGCCATACCAGCCAACGGCTCTCCCGAGATAGGTGGCGACGACCGCGCCGATGATGCCGAGAATGGTGGTCATGATGAAACCGGAAGGCTCGTTCCGGCCCGGCATGATCCATTTGGCGATGAGGCCGGCCACGAATCCGATAATGATGGTCCAGATAATGGTCATGGTTTAATCCCTGAGTGGGTTGCCTTCTCAAGGAACGCACATCCCAAGCTAAGGTTGCGGCGCGCAGACGTCCGGGAACGGCATTTTTCCATGATCTCGCCGTAGTTGAAGAAGACCCTGCTTAAGCATATCCGGAGATGAAGATAATGAACACTGTATCACCCTGGACCTTCGAGGCTGTTCAGTTGCTCAAGGCACTGGCTCAGGAAGGAATGCCCCCCTCGGTGATCAGCCTCAAGCTCAAGCGCCCGATCGCGGACGTCCGCGCCAAGCTCAACGAACTTGGGATCGTTCCGGCGGCCGAGGAGCTCTGACCTCGACGACACACGCTCGTTCCGGACCCGCCGCCACCAATGACCGCTCAGGAACCGAGAGCTTCCGCTGAACGATAAGACAGCGATGGTAAGGTTTCCCTGACCGACATACAGCTATCTAACATTTCTTCAGCGGCAGCCGCCCTCCGGACCTACGGAGATGTGGCTCCGCCGGGTTGCCCTCCTCAAAAACCAAAGCCCAGAGAAAGAAGTCTCGCGCAAGCTACCCCCGCTATAGCGGCTACCAGTGCTTCTACAATGATGAGCACTGTGCCTTAAGGGGGGATATCAATGAAAATCAAAACAAAGCTCTATGCACTCGCTTCCGCGCTGAGTTTACTCGCAGCCGTCATCGCCGGCGTTGGAATCTATACCATCCGCACGTACGATGCGGCTATCGATGATGTGAGAGATTCTGCCCTTCGGGCTCTTTATGCCGAGCGCCTCAACCGGCTCGTCACCCACGTCGTGATGGAATCGCGGGGCATCTATGCTTCGACCACCACGCAGGAAGCTAAAAAATTCGGGGCAGGATCTCTGGTTGCACTCAAAGAGATCGATGCACTTCTCGGTCAATGGCAACCCATCCTACCCGCCGAGGACGTCGCGTCCTTCGAAGCCTTGAAGAAGCAAGCGGCCGACTTCAAAGCCTTTCGAACGGAAACCGTGCGCCTCGGAAGCGAGGTTTCGCCGGCTGCAGCGAACGCCCAGGGCAACACGGAGGCGAACCGAGCCAACAGAAAGGACTTTCAGGTCAGTATCGACGAACTGATGGAGCATGGAAGAAAGGCGATCGAGCGCATCGACCAGCAGACCACCATTCTTTATGACACGATGCTGAGGCTCCTGGTGTCCCTTGCTGCTGGTGGTGCTGTCATTGCGCTTCTCCTGTGCTGGCTGATCGGCAATCGCCAAATCGCTCGACCGCTTCAGATCCTCAATGCCGCTCTCCAGAAGCTGGCATCCGGCGACTTCAATCTGCCCCACGTCAAGTCCAGCCGAGACGAGATCGGCGATATCTGGAAGGCGACCCAGATCTTTGCCGGCGCCATGCAGGATGCTCAACGACTCAGAGAAGAACAGGCCGCTGCCGAGAGCCAGACGGTGGCGAAGCGCAAGGCCGAAATGGCCGCCCTTGCCCAACAGTTCGAGCGCAGCGTAGGCGGCCTCGTTCAGCATCTCTCAGCTTCAGCAAGCGAGATGGAAGCCGCCGCGCGCTCGATGGCAGCGGTTGCAGGCCAGACGACTGATCAATCGATGACCGTGTCCTCGGCTGCGCAGCAGACTTCTGCAAATGTTCAAACGGTGGCAGCGGCGACCGAGGAACTCTCCATTTCCATTCGCGAAATTGCGGCGCAGGTGACCCAATCATCGCACGTCGCCAAACGCGCCGTGGAAGGCGCCGAGCGCACGAACGGGCTGGTGCAGGAGCTCGCCGGCACAGCCGAGAAAATCGGGAACGTAATCCAGCTCATCAACAATATTGCAAGCCAGACGAACCTCCTCGCACTCAATGCCACCATCGAAGCCGCGCGTGCCGGAGAGGCAGGAAAGGGCTTTGCCGTTGTCGCATCGGAAGTGAAGGATCTCGCCAGCCAGACCGCGAAGGCCACGGAGGAGATTTCACTGCAGATCAGCTCCGTTCAGCAGGCGACCCAGCAGACGGTGGGAGCAATTCAGGATATCGCGCGCACCATCAATGAGATGTCGGAAATCTCCCTCTCCATTGCAGCAGCAATGGAGGAGCAAGGGGCAGCAACCACTGAAATTGCCCGCAACGTGCAGGAGGCCGCCCGCGGCACAGAGCAGGTGACCGGCAATATTGTCGATGTCCAGAAAGGGGCTGGCGACACAGGCGCGGCGGCATCCCAGGTGCTCGACGCCGCCCAGGAGCTCGCAACGCGCTCGAATGACCTTGGGCGCGAAGTGTCGAGCTTCCTGATGGAAGTCAGGGCAGCCTAGTCTTCAGCAAAGTTGAGCGGAGCGTTTCGCTCCGCTAGCGACCGAGCATCGGATATGTCCTCAAGGCAGTGCCCGATGCTCGACTGCTCCGGCCAATTCCCATCTCCAGAGCGACAGACGCATCCCCTCTCTGGGTCCGCTCGACATCCTGCCCGCACGCGGCGTCACCAATGAATGCGGAACTCCGTCCACAGCAACTTGCGCGAGGCTTGCCTCCATTCGTGTCGGAGAGAGCGACTCCGCCAATCTTGCTAATAACTTAGTAATAAGATGTGAGACATCTAGAACATGTCTCTGATTCTGTTGAAAGCAGCGGCTATGATCACACGGTTTGAGAAGGCATTGGCGCAGGCGGCCCGGGCAACCGATCTCAGCAAGGGTCGCCCCGCTGTCGAAAGCCGCGCGCAGAAGGTTCGCCGATTGGAGGAACTCATTCGCGCCAAGGAAGCCTCCGGAGACCGTATCGCCATCGGCATCGGCGCGGCTCTTGTGGTCTCGGCGATGGCGCTTCCCGTCTATGCTGCTTTCCTTCGGGAGGGGTATGCCTATCTCCCGAGCGCCGAAAGCTCGATCATCATGAAAAACGGTTCGTCCGGCGAGCGGATTCGGACGGCTTCCCCGTCCCAGATGGAGATGCTCGAGGCGCAGGCCTCCGCGACCCATTCCGTCAGTGCGTCCGCTCAGTCCAACACTCGCTCCGGTCAGGCTGGAGCGGCTCCGCTCGCGCGCTATGTCATTCACCGCGCGACAGAAGGGTCGGCGCTGATCGAAGGGCCGAACGGGCTATGGTGGGTGACGCCCGGCATGAAAATTCCCGGCGCCGGACATATTCTCTCCATCGAGCATTCCGAGGCCGGGTGGGCTGTCGTGACGTCCGAGACGACGATCACCGAGGCGACGAACTGACCCGAGTTGAAGCAAACCCTGTCAACGCCTCGGTCTCCCCTTAGTACCCGCCACGTCGCAGCTTCGTGATGCTCATCATCAGGTCGAGGCTAATTCCCTGATCGGTCGATTGATTGAAAAGAGTCAGGATCGGGGACGTGGTTGCAGCAGACGCATTGTTCATGTCCCACATGACGCTGAAGCGCTGAATCAGCTTGTCCACCTTCTTCGGATCCTGGAAATCCTTCACGTCGATCAGCTTCTCGAGCTGACGCACCTGAATGTCGATATCCGCTCGCCCCGACGCCTTGGGAATGCTGAAAATCGTCTGGACAAATTCGAGGACCGCTTTATCAGCCAGGATCCCCATAGTGTTCTTGATCGACGAAGCCTTACGCTTGAAATACAGTGCCAGGCGAACGCCCTGGTTGTCGTTACCCTCCCGCTGCTCCAAGGTCTGCTGAACGTATTTCTCGACGGCCTCGGTAGTCGCACTCGCGGCGGAGGTGGCGTCAGCCCCTTTTCCGGCGAAGTCGAACGCTTTCGCGAACTCCTTGTAGAGCGGGTTGCTCATCTTGTTCGCCATACTGAGCGGATTGCTGGTCCCTTCCTGGAGCAGTTTTTTGATGAGCGCTTTGCCGAAGGCCATGTCTTCCAGGCCGTAGGCTTTCATGGCGAACTTGAAGACCCGGTCGTTCTTGATGAAGTCATCAAGAGTTTTGATCGTTTTGATGGTCTTGTTGTAGTACTCGATCTCACGCTTGACGGACGCATCGTTCTCGATCAGCGACTTCGTGCGAACCAAGTTGCTTGTAATGATCTGGTATCGGGTAGATGTGCTGACCATGGCAAACCTTCAAGCGTTTCCGGCTCCGGGACTGTTTTAACGGAGCAAGGGCGATTCGACTTTTGCAAGACCGGTTATATCCCGGCAATCCTGCCTGAACCTTTCAGCGACTTTCGTCGTGTCCGCTGGGTTGAACTGAAACTCCGACCGTCGCGCTTCATAACGATAGTCCGACAGCTCGATGACAAGCGACTGGGCCCCCTGGAGCTTATTAAGGAAGCCAGAGACCTGCTCCGCGCTGGACATCTGTCCCGCCTTGTCGCGATAGATCCAATAGGACAGCTCAGGGCTCCCGTTATCGAACCAATAAACGGTGCTGCGGCCCCGCGGTGCGCTGCGCCCGAGGAAACCTTTCTGAGAAACCGTCGCCGTCAGGGAGATGGTTTCCGGCGTGTCATCACCGGTCGTAGATCTCGCGCATGTCAGCCACAGCAATGCGTCGTTGTCGCCGCGCAATCGCGCGAAGGCGGCCTGCGGCCTCCCCTCCTGATCATGCCTGACGACATAGTCCCACGACCCGATCCAAGTGGCGAGAGCTTGCGCCTGTTCCGGGGCAAACAACCAGGCTGCGCCGAGCGCCAGGGCAAGGCTCGAAATGCTTTTCAATGAAATAGAATATAACGGCTGATGAATCATGGCCGCACCAACGCTTTAAAAAAGAAGCCTCGCCCTTTGCAAGGCGAGGCTTCTCTCAGTCCGTTCGAAGGCTCTTACTGGAAGAGCTTCAGGATCATCTGGCTGTTCTGGTTAGCCATCGAGAGAGACTGCACGCCGAGCTGCTGCTGGGTCTGCAGAGCCTGGAAGCGGGTCGAGGCCTCGTTCATGTCGGCGTCGACGAAGGCGCTAACGCCGGCCGTGAGCGAGTCAGAGAGCACGCCGATGAAGTCTTCCTGGGTCTCGAGCAGAGACTTCGTCGCACCGAGCGTTGCAGCCGCAGTCTTCACGTCGTCAATCGCTGTCTCCAGAGAAGCAAGGAGCGTCTGAGAGCTCTTCATGCCAGCAGCAGGCACCGCAGCGTTGTCGTAGCCGGCTTTCAGGTCAGTCATCAGGGCACCGAGCTTGCCAGCGGCTCCTGCGGTATCGAACATCTGAGTAAGGCTGATGTTGACATCGATCGTGCCGACCTTCGTAGCGCCCGCTGCGTTCGAGTCATAGGAAACGACGAGCTCCTTGGGTTCAGTAGCCGTTGCGTCGTGCTTGAGCCAATTTTCGCCATTGAAGTTAGCGGAGCCGACCGTGTTCGTGATGCCTTCCACCAAGGCCTTCAGCTCGGTGTTGATTTCCGTCTGCTGAGCGCCCGGCTGGGTCGCATTGACCAGGTTCTGCTTGGCCTTGTCGAGGTAGGCCGAGATCTTGCCCAGAGCCGAGGTGAAGGTGTCGATCATCGCCTTCGACTGCTTGATCGAGTCCTTCACGGCGCTGAGAGCGCCATTGTCGGAACGCATCTGCGTGGCAATGGAGAAGTAGGAGGCATTGTCGGCCGCCGAGCCGACGCGCAGGCCCGTGGAGATCTGGTTCTGCGTCTTGTTCATGGCGTTCTGCGTGGTCTTGAGAGCCTGCAGAGCGGTGATAGCGGACAGATTGGTATTGATCGAAGCCATGTGTTTCTTCCTTGAATGATGAGTTTGATCAGGGAATGTCGGAATCTAACCGACCCAGCGAAATGGCATCATGCCTCGAGAAAAACTCGATCCGCTGTTCACATGATATCCGGGCTCAACCGGGAAAATGGAGGGGCATCATGCCATGCTCGGTAGAGGAGCACTCCATAGTGCACTTGCGATACAGGAGCAGAAAATCAACTCGCTGCATTCGTGATGACATTTATGAGCCAGGGCCTCGTTAGAAGTCAAGCCCGAAGAGCATAAAATCTTAGAAATTTACTGTTGTCGTCTTGTTAACCATCAGCAGCCGTGGCCGCATTGAAGGCTTTCAGAAGATGAGGGCGTGGCAAGCACTTCATCTTCCGATCAATTGTCCTGTCGTCCGCCGCGCCGACTTTGGCTATGGCATCGATTGGCTAGCAGATGCCGGCCAATGCCGGCCTGGGGGCCGAACCCGCGGAAGCAGGTTTCGAATACAGCCCGCGGTGGGCAGGATCGAGCGACAAGGCATCCGTGATGCCGAGGATCGTCTCGGAAGCGCCCAGCACCAGGCTCCCGTCGGGCGCCATCGTCTGGGCGATCCTGCGAAGCACATGTGCCTTTGTCGGCGCATCGAAATAAATCAACACGTTTCGACAATACACGATATCGAACTGCCCGAGACGGCTGAAATCCTCAATGAGGTTCAGGTAGCGGAAATCCACCATCGAGCGGATCTCTGGCGCGATCTGCCACTGCTCCCCTTTCTGCGTGAAGTACTTCACGAGAAGCCGGATCGGCAGTCCTCTCTGAACTTCGAATTGATTGTAGATGCCCGCCCTCGCCCGCTCCAGAACGTCGTTCGAGATGTCGGTCGCCACGATCTCGATGTGCCAGCCCGCCATGCGGGCAGAAGCGTCTTTCAGAAGCATGGCAAGGGAATAGGGCTCCTGCCCAGTCGACGCCGCGGCGCACCAGATTCTAAGGCGCCGGCTTGCGGCACGCTCTTTGACATAGCGCGGAAGCAGAATGTCCTGAAAAAGATCGAACGGGGCCTTGTCGCGGAAGAAGAAGGTCTCGTTCGTGGTCATGGCCTCGATCGTCGCGATCTCGACCGCCGGCGAACGGCCGGATTTGACCTCCCAGATCAATCGGGACAAGCTCTCGATCTTGAACCGCGTGCAGACGGAGGCGAGCCTGCTCTCCACCAGATATCTTTTGTCCGGGGACAGCGCCAAGCCCGAACGGGCCTTCAGGAACGTGCGCAGGACTTCGAACTCTAACTCAGTCATCGTGGGGCTCCCGCGATAAGACTCTTCAATGAGCGCCCGACGGCGTCGAGGGGCAGGATCTCGTGAGCAAGCCCAGCCTTCACGACGCTTCCCGGCATTCCCCATACGATACTGCTGGCTTCATCCTGTGCGAAGACCGTCGCACCGGCTTTGATCAGGTGTCGCGCTCCATTCGTTCCATCGGATCCCATGCCCGTGAGAACCGCAGCCGCTGTTGCTGCGCCGAATACCGATGCGGCTTCCCGGAACAGGACATCCACGGCTGGACGGCAAAAGTTCTCAGGCGGATCATCGCTGAGGCGAATAGCAGGCTTTCCGGCCGCGACGGTCACGCCCATATGGCGCCCACCCGGCGCGATGAAAATCGTGCCGGCCCGGATTGCCTCACCATCTACCGGTTCCCGGCAAGGAACCGAAAGCAGCGATTGGAGATGTTCGGCAAAGACCGCCGTGAACATGGCGGGCATATGCTGGACTATCAGCACAGGGACCTCCATAAGCACCGGCTTGAGATCTTGCAGGACCCGCTCGACGGCCCGTGGCCCGCCCGTCGACGAACCGATGAGAATGCATTGAGGACGCACGCTTCCCAACCTCTGCGTTGATGAGGCTTGCGAGGCTGGAGCGGGCACCGGGGTGGCCACGGGTGCGGGGCGCGTCGGCCGGGCCTTGGTCGCTCCGAAGGCGCGCAACTTCTCGAAGAGTTCCCGCCGGAACACTGCAGCCGCATCCGCACTGCGCGCGCTCTCCGGTTTCGCGAGGTAATCGACGGCTCCTAAGGACAGGCACTTCAGCGAGATCTGCGCGTTCCGCTTTGTCAATGTCGAGATCACGATAACCTTGGCTGCGGAATGCGCCTTCAAGATCAGCGGAAGTGCGGCCAGTCCATCGATCTCCGGCATCTCGATATCGAGGAGGACGATCTCGGGCTTGTACCGTTCGACCATGTCGACGGCCATTCGCCCGTTGGCGGCTGTACAGACAACTTCGAAGCCGCCCGCTTCGCCCACCCAGCGCGCAATCATGCCGCGGATGACGGCGCTGTCATCGACAATCATGACCCGAATCGGGTCCGACAGAATGGCGCTCTCTGTCCGGAGCGGTTTCACTGCCATCGTCTTAAACCGGGAAAGTATGGGCGAGGAGCCCCAGCTCTTGGAACTTCGCTTCCAGGATCGCCCTGTCGAACGGCTTCATGATGTACTCGTCCGCTCCGGCTTCCAACGCTCGCGTGATATGGTCCATGTCGTTCTCGGTCGTGCAGAACACGACCTTGGGAGCTGCTCCGCCTGGGGATCCCCGAAGCGCCTTGAGGAAGCTGTAGCCATCCATGACAGGCATATTCCAATCGAGAAGGATGACATCCGGCATCCTCTCCCGACACGCGACGAGGCCCGCCTCGCCGTTCTCCGCTTCGGCAACCTCGAACGAAAGGCTCGCAATGATCTCCCGCGACACCTTTCGGATCGTGCGTGAGTCATCCACAATCAGGCAATATGTCATGGAAGAAAGTTCCTACTACACATACAAACCGTCCATACCGTCCACGGGACGGTGATCAGGACCGGATGTCCGACTTGCTAATGAAGTTGAAGTTCTCAATCAGGATTTCTTTGACGATCTCGGCGCCGAGGCGTTTGTTGATTCTTTCCCTGACGTTGCCGATCATCCCGTTCACGTTGTACCGGGAGAGCTTCCTGAAATCGAGCGTCTCATCCGAATAGATGTAGCGGAACACCTCATCCTGAATGAACGACTCAGGAGGAACGGATATCTCACGCAGTGTTCTCGAATCCGCCGTGAAGACGAAGTTGGCGACTACGTAGCCCTGCACTGCCCCTTCGGCGATGATTGGGATGTTGATCGAGGGAATCTTCTTGTACTGCAAGCCCTCGTATCGGGGCTGCTCATCTGCCGATGAACGACCGACCACCCACGTCACAGCCGCATAGCACGAGCCAAGTGTGACCGCGCAAACCCAGAAGCCGGCCATGACGTTTCTGATCATGCCCCGTAGCCTCCGCGCGTCACGACGGCCGAGTATGTGCTGTCTGACTCGGCAGCCTGAATAGCACCGGAAATGACCGTTGAGATCTCCTGCACGGCACGCATATGGCGCTCGAGGATCTCTTGGTTCTCCTGAAGTTTCGCCTTGAGCCTTTCGAGCTTCTTAACGGAAGCATCGTCGATCGAAGCGGCTTCGACCGTTCGCGCCATTCGGCTGATTTCGAGAAGGCTTTGGCTCTTCCGTCGGTTGAACTCATCAAAGTTGCTCAGATCGCGCGACAGCAGAGCTGCCGTTTCGACATCGAGCGTCTCCTCGAGGCGGTCCAGTGACTTTGCCAGCATGGAAAGCTCCCTATTCTTTCTCGTTTAAAATGTGCTTTGCAATCCCGATCCCGCCGGCTTTCGCCACCTGAGTGCCGATCTGCTCGGCCAGCATCGACCTCCAGACGGATCCGGCGCTGCCCTTGCCATAGGTGTTCTCGGCGTCCTTCGGCAGCATCGTTTCGACGAAGGTCTGAAGGATGAAGGCTTCGAATTCCTGGCTGGTCTTTCTCGCCTTCTCCGCAGCGGCCGTTTCCGCGTCGTTTCGCAAGGAGTTCCGGATCTGGTAAATATCAGCACCAAGGCTCATCGGGCGAGTTGCCACGGCGCGAACCGTGTCCTCGAAACTCGCACCATTTATGGGCGCTTGGCCCTGGAGCAGGCTCTGACTGGCCGCCTGGTAACGCGCCGGGTCCGCAGCTCTGGCAACCTCGCTGATGATGTCGGACGGTGGGCTGATCGCCATTGCGCCTTCCTTGTGTTCGTTGAGAGCGGATTCTAATGCCTGAGGCTTACGGGAGGCTTGTGCGCTCTTTCTGCGCCATGGCTTCGAGGACTGCGGCGAGCTCCTCTTTCTCCCACATCTGGCGAGCCTCCACCCTCAGGCGAGAGTGCATCCTCTCACTGCGCTTCACCTGCAGGGCCTTATCGATGGTCAGGGCCTTCTGCTCCACGATTTCCTTCTGCGTGCGCGCCTCCTCCGAGGACAAGGCCTTTAGCCGCTTTGCGAGGACATCGACGAAAAGACCGTGGAGGGCATCAGACTCGCTCATCGTCTGAAGAAGCGTTTCTTGAGCTGCCTGAAGCTCAATCTCTTTGCGTTGGAGTGACGCGAGATGAAGTTCGGCGCTCTTGTGAATGTGCTGCTGAACCTTCATCAATCTGTCGATTTTCTTAAGTCTCTGTCTCACAGACGATCACCCTTTGAGCCACGAAGAGAAGGCTTCCATGAACAGCAATACGTAATCGTTGGCGGCGAAATACATGACGAACAACCCTCCGAACATGACGAAGGGCGTCGCGATGAAGAAGACCGGGATCTGAGGCGTCAACTTGTTGGTGAGTCCCGCCACGAGATTCACGATGACGGAATATAGCAGAAACGGGCTACTGATCCTGAGAGAGACGATGAAAGCGGAACTGACCTGATCAACAACTTCCTTCAGCGACGACTGAAAGCCTATACCTTGTCCGGCTGGCATTCTCGAGTATGAGGCGATCAAGCCCCGGAACAACTCCCAATGAAGATCTGACAGGAAAATCGCTGCTGTTGCGACCATCATGATGAGGGAGCTGATTGCGGGGAGCGGCTCGGCCTCGTCGATCGGTGTTCCTGGCATTCCCCCGTAGCTGAGCGCCATCGCGACAGCACCCAACATCGTCTGAAGCGCGAAAAAGTAAACTCTCGCCAAAAGCCCAATCAGTAGGCCAACCAGCAACTCGGATGCAATCCATCTCAGAAGCACGGCGGGAGGCTGCCCCGCAACATCATTGCCGATCTGCCCCAGCAGAATGGGCGAAAGCGCAAGGCTTATGGTCAGTGCAAGGAAGAGGCGAATTTGAGGCGGAATTCTGCTGCTCGAGATTGCAGGTGCAATCAACATGCACCCGCCTATGCGGCAGAAGATCAGGAAGACACCGAGCAGAGTGTCGGTCGCAATCTGGTTCACGCGACCGTTCCGAGCGAGTTGACTTCAATTCCGCGCGCGATTTCCAAGTGGGACAGAACCGGCAGCGAAGAGAACATGCGCTCAACGATCATCCGGACATAGGGCCTCGCATCCGGAGCTGTCACGATAGCGAAGTTCTTGACCTGTCCCAGACGGGCCTTGATTGCCTCCGAGGCCTCCGCACCGAATTGCTCGACGAGGCGCGGGTCAATGTCGAACTCGACGACATCGCCTTTGGCATCGCGTTTCAGGCTCTGGTGAAAGGCAATATCCCACTTGTTCCCCAGGCGAAGAACATTGAGAGCCCCGCCTTCCGCCAGATCGCCACATATTTGCTGAGCCATTCGCATACGTACATGCTCGACAAGCTGCTCGGCGCGACGGGCATGAGGGGCAACCTCGGCGATCGCTTCCAGTATGAGCCCCAGGTTGCGGATGGAAACCCGCTCGGCGAGCAACAGCTTCAGAACGGCCTGCAGGCCAGAATAGGAAATCTGCGAGGGGCAGATATCGTCGAGCAGGCGCTTGTACTCAGGCTCAAGCCCATCCAGAAGGTTCCGGACATCCTTGTATGAGAGCAATTGCGGCAAGTTATTACGGATGACCTCGCTGAGATGGGTCAGAAGCACCGAGGCTCCATCCACAGCCGTGAACCCCTGACGTTTGACCTCACCGGCATAGGCATCAGATACCCAGAGCGCCTTCATGCCGAAGGCAGGTTCGCGGACCTCGTCTCCCGGCACATCCGGAACAGGGCCGTCGCCCAGCACCACGAGAAGGTCACCCGGGCGTACCTCATGTGTTGCAATCACGGTGCCGTGAATTTTGATCTGATAGCTCTTCGCCGGGATCATGAAGCTATCTGAGAGCTTAACCTCCGGCAGGACGAAACCGAAATCCTGAGCGAACTTCTTGCGCATCTTCTTCACGCGATGCGCAAGGTCGCCATGCGAGCTCGCGAGAAAGGAAGAGAGATGCTTTCCGAGGCATAGCTCCACCTCGGCGATCTTCAGGGTCTCCTTGACGGTATCGCTTGCTTCAAGGAGCTTGCTCTGCTGCTCTTGCTCATGCGCCAGTCTCTCGCGGGCCTCATTCTCAGCGCGATGCTTGGGAATGCTATAGGCCACAAAACCCATGAACCCTCCGAGCGCGAGGAACGGCAGCATCGGCAGGCCGGGAACGACGGCGAAGATGAACATCATCCCCGAGGCGACCATCAGAGCGCGTGGGTATGCACCCAGCTGATCCAGGACGGCTTTTTGGGCCTGACCACGGGTCCCGCCCTTGGAGACAAGGAGACCCGCGGCAAGAGAAACCACAAGCGCGGGAATTTGGCTGACGAGACCGTCACCGACGGAGAGCTGAGTGAAGACGTCCGCAGCTTTCGACAGCGGGAGGCCGTGTCGCGTAACTCCGATGATGATACCGCCGAAAATGTTCACGGCAATCGTGATCAGGCTTGCGACAGCCTCACCGCGAACGAACTTCGATGCGCCATCCATCGATCCGAAGAAGGCGCTCTCCTCCTCGAGCTCACGGCGCCTTCTCTGCGCCTCCTTCTCGTCAATCAGACCAGCGGACAGGTCGGCGTCGATCGCCATCTGCTTTCCGGGAATGGCATCGAGCGTAAAGCGGGCTCCGACCTCGGCGATACGGGTAGCGCCCTTGGTGATCACGAGGAAGTTGACGGTGATCAGGATGATGAAGACGACAATACCGATGACAAAGTCACCGCTCATGACGAATCGGGAGAACCCGCTGATCACATGACCCGCAGCGTCTACGCCCTGATGGCCATGAGACAGAATGAGGCGGGTAGAGGCAATACTGAGAGCAAGCCGGAGGAGAGTGGCGATCAGAAGGACCGTTGGGAAGGCGGAGAATTCAAGGGGCTTCTGAATCCACAGCGCCACCATCAGGATGAGGACCGACAGGGCTATGGAGAACGCCAGCCCCATATCGATGACCAGGGGCGGGATCGGAAGAAACAATATCGCAAGAATGACGACAACGCCGGCGGCGAACATCACGTCCCGGCCGCGGTCTTTTGTTATCGTGTCGCTTGACGCCATGTGCCTCTCCATCCGGTGAGCCAACCGTACGTCTGACACATGCTCCATGAAGCTTGCGCGAAGGTCGCGTGGCGTCAATCGAGGGCAGCTCCTTCTTGGAGAGCGACCCCGAGGCTAAAGTTTAGAACCCTGTAACAATTCGTCCATAGACGAGTTCGGTGAATGCGTAGATTTGCGAGCCGACCAGAGAGCCGGTCAGAAGCGTCACGACCAGGATGGCAATAATCTTCGGAATGAACGTGAGGGTGACCTCCTGAATTTGGGTCAGTGCTTGGATGAGTGCAATCGCGATACCGATGATCATCGCAGCCAGAACAGCTGGTCCGGAGCCGATGATGACAGTCCATATGGCCGCCCGGACCAGTTCTAATGCGTCGATCTCATTCATCGTCAGCTCACCACGATTCCCTGCCCCAAGAGCATTTCATACCCTGTCGAGAGGGTGGCGAGCAGTCCCTGACTGGTGACCCTGACGGCCGTAACCTCTCCGGATACCTGGCCATCTGCGGACGTCACCGTCCGTCCGATAACACTGTCAGCTTGAGAAAGAGCAAAGGACGACAACAGGGCGTCAAGCTTTTCATTGCTCTTCACGGCCTGCTCGACCTGGGAGAAGGTGGCCAGCTGAGCCATGTACTCCGTCGATTTCATCGGGTCCGTAGGGTCTTGGTTCTTCATCTGGGTCAGCAGAAGACGGAGAAAATTGTCATAGCTGACGGTCGAAGGCTTCTCGGCCGTCGAGGTTTTCTGGCTCATCGCGGAAGCGGCAACCGAAGCGACATTCATTTGAATTCTCCAGGTTAGGCTGCTTTTTCGGAAGCCGTTGCTGCTTCGGCAGTCGCAGAGTTCTCGGTCGACTCGAAAAGGGCCCGAATGACTTTCAGAGCCTCGAACATGCGCCCAGCAAGAACGAAGTCCTCGACCCGTTTCAGCTGGGCCTTTACCGTCTCGTCTACCGTAATCATCGAAACGGCCTCGTGCATATTGCGGTAGGCGAGCATTCCCTTCTCCTCCTCCTGAGGATTGATCAGGAGCGACTGCACCACGAAATAAAGCTGTCGCATCGGCGTCGTGGCCTCTGCCAGTTGCAGAACATGGCTCTCGAGAAGGAAGCGGGCATCGTTGAGAAGGCTCAAAGTGACCTTCTGACTGACTGTCAGTACGGCGCCATTGATGAAGATCCGTTCGCCGGCCTTGAGAGAAAATCGCATTTTTGCAGTCATTTCAGGCCGTCCTTGATCAGCATGTTGATGTCGATGAGCGCTGCGAGATTGTTGTGCTCGCCGCGAATGATGAGATCGGACTCCCTCATCACCCAGAGACCGATCGAAATGAGTTGTCCCTTCAGCTTGTCGGGAAGGCCATTGTCCGGATGGCCAAGGTCCTTGATCAGGAAGGTCCAGATGCGCTGGAGAAATACGATAGCGCCCAGCATTTCCGGGGACTGAGACGGATATCCCTCTGCCGCCCTCAACAAGGCGATAGCGCGCTCGAAAAGATCGTACTCGCGCTGCCGGCAGTCTTTCGGCGAATCCTCGAGAATCTCGGAATAGGAGAACTGATACATACACACATTCCTGCCGTTAAATGAACTTGATCAAGCTGAGCTGGTTGATCTGCGCCGTCAGCGAATAGGACACCTGAATTTGGGTTGAGAGCTGATCGACCCGAACCTTCGCCTCTGCGGGATCGACCGCTTCGTAGTTCGTGATCCTTTCATCAAGGAAGGTCTTCTGGAGGCTCATCCGTTCATTGGCCCGGTCTATCTTCTGCTGAGCAGTTCCAAGCTCGGCCTGAATGTCCGTGATATCCGAGCCCCCCTCCCCAAGTGTTCCGATCACTCTCTTCAGCAGATAGTCTCGCGTCCCATCGCCGAGGTCAGCGATTCCGAGATCGATAACCATCGTGTAGGCCATCGCCAGCTTTCGAAAACCGGTTTCATCGGCGGTCGCTGATGTTTTGACTCTCTCTGTTGAAGAGATCAGGCTTTGAATGTTTTGATCCGAGGCCTGAGACCATGTGCCCTGCCAATCATTGGCGAAGAGGTCGGCTAGGGGCCCATCCATGAACGCCTGCATCTCGTCAGGCGTGATGTCGGCAACTTCGGGAGCACCTTGAGAGAACCCGAAGAAGCCCAGGAAAGCACCATCGACCGCAGCCTTTGGGCCAGATTCATACGCATTGAGAGGCTGAACCTTGGAATTCACGCCGCCGAACAGATAGTTACCACCATTGCTCTCGTTCAATGTCGAGATCAGCTTGTCGAGCCCGGCCTTAGCTTGAGAGACAACCAGCGGAACGTCATCCGAGCCGACGCGCATTCCGACAAGCGAATCCCTGAAATTGTTGGAAACGGCGCGAACCTGATCGAGAGCAGCCGATGTGGACTTCAATCGAAGCGTTGCCGTCGCATTGCTGTCGGTCAACGTATCGAGAGTGGCTCTTTCCTGGCGCAGGGACAAGGACTTCCCGGTCTTGCGCCCAAGCGCCAGACCAACGTCCATATGGCGCCCGGTCACAACCTCCCTGTTGGCCTTCACGAGCTCGGATTGGAGCTTGTCGAGCGACGACCTGGGTGAGTTCCACAATGTCGTTGTCGAGATGAATGTCGTCTTCATGTCTTAGCCCACCGCATTGAGGAGCGTCTGAAGCATCTGATTGATAACGGAGATCAGCTTTGCCGATGCCGAATAGGATTTTTCGAGTTGCAGCATCAGCGCAGTCTCGTCATCCATATTGACGTCGGTCGCATTCGAGAGAGCTTCGGATGCCTGCGCCAGAAGGGTTTCACGATAGGCGACCTGCTGCGAGGCGTCCTGACGATTGGCTTCAACCCAGCCCGCCGAAGACGATGCAAAATCCTGCAACGTCATCGTGCTGCCAAGGCCCAGGTCGGGATCGAATCCACGATCGGCCTTCAGAGCGTCGACCAGTTGATAAAGCCGCGTCGAGAATGATGCCGTGCCATCGCCATAGGTATAGTCCGGATCCCCATTGATGCCACCGTCGCGGATCCTCTCGAATTTTCCACCGGTTCCTTGGGAAGGATCGACAGCAGCGTTGACCTTGATCTGCCCCGCGAGTCCTTCAGCGGCCGGCATTGTCGGAATCCCTGGACCGCCTGCATAGGTGAAGATACCCACGAGATCCGGCTTCCCTCCGCCGGTCTTGTCGACCTCGGCGAAGGCAGAAATCAGGCCACGGGCCAATTCATCGAGCTGATGCTGGTATCCGACGGCAGCCTCATCCCGAATCTTGACGAGACCGACGAGACCTCCGGAACTCAGAGGCATCGGGGACAGCCTCCCAGTAACCGGAATATCATCGATCAAGATCGCGCCACCGGGCTTTCCAGGCTCCAGTCCAACGCTTGCGTCATACTTCACGGTGCGTGGCAATCTGTCGAAGAGAGGGACACCACTATCCGTATAAAGGGCAATATCGTTGTCGGCTCTCGGAACGACTGTGATTCCGATCTCTTCGGAGAGCTGAGCGATGAGATGGTCTCGTGTGTCGAGAGCGTCCGATACATCTCGACCGAGGGCACTCCCGCTCATGACCTCGTCGTTCGCCATTTTGAACTTGGCCAGGATCTCATTGATCCGCGAAACGGATTCCGTAATCTGGACCTGTGCTTCCGCGCGTACGGCATTGATCGTATCTGTCGCCCGGTTCAAGCTCGTCGCGAGATCCGTCGCCGCCTTGACGAAGCCGCGGGCCAGCACGTTGTCTTCCGGCGCATTTGCATATTGCCGAAGCGCATCGTTCAGGGCGCCGACCCGCGCAGCCGGAGATTCGTCCAGTTCCGGATCGCCGATCGTCTGGCTTAACCTCTGAAGTCCTTCGAGAAGCGACTTCTGCATCGCCGCATCCGAGGTGGTCTCCAGCATCTTGTTCAGGAGCGCCCGGTCGGTTGCACGGATTACCGTGACCCGGGCAGCTCCGCCCGTCGTAACCAAGGCGCCGATCTTGCGCGAATATCCCGGGTCGGAGGCTCCCGCGGTGTTGCGGGAAACAATCGCCATCTGGGATTGCGAAGCCTGCAGCGACGACCGCGCCGTATTATAGGCAACCGAAAGTGACATCTCAAAAGCTCTATGGATCGATCGAAAACGCTATCGCTTCAGGTTCATGAGCACATCGAGCAGCTCGGATCCGGTCTGGAATACCTTCGAGTTCGCCGTGTAACTGGTCTGAGCTTCGATCATGGCCGTCAGCTCGGTGCCGATATCGACATTCGAGCCTTCGAGGGCCCCCGACGCGACCGACCCGAAGCCGACTGTGCCAGGGAATCCGACCTGGTAGCCTCCGGACATATTGGTGGCTTCATAGACGTTTCCGGCGCGCGGATTGAGATTGTCGGGGCTTGGCACCGTCGCCAGCGGTATTCTGTAGGCAGCGATCCGCGAGCCGTCCTCGTACACCGCGTAGACGGTGCCATCGGCGGCAAATTCCGCGCTCTTGACGGCCGACGGAGCATTTCCGTTGGACGCTCCGGTCAGCGAGTACTCGCCCGCCAATTGCGTCATGCCCTTCATATCGAGCGTAAAATCTTTTCCGTTCGGAATCTTGAAAGTCATATTGGACGGAGGAACAATATTGCCACTCGTGTCGAACTTCAGATCCATGGGCGTCTCGGCGCCTTCCAGAACGCTGCCTCCGGGGCCGGTGACCGTCATGGTCCAGGTCGTGTCGTCGACCTTCTCGAGTTTGATATCGATCTTCACCGGTTGTCCGACATTGTCGTATACTTGGAGCGACGAAAGTTTCGTGGCTCCGGGCCCCTCGCCGTACGGCAAATTGCCCGTAAAGGTGCCGTTCGTTGAGGCAGAGGCCTGCATGCCGAACGAGGCCAGATTTACGGGGACCATGCCGTCGAGGCTGTTCAGCGACGCAGTCGCCGCCCCGTCCGCAAGACTGAATCCCATCAGGGTAAAGCCCGCCGCGTTGAGGAGATTTCCAGTTTTCCCATCAACCACGAAGTTGCCCGCGCGCGTCAGATAGGGAGATCCCTTTGGATCAGACACAACGAAAAACCCGTTGCCGGAGATCGCAAGATCGGTTGCCGAGGTCGTATAGCTGATCGGACCCTGGTCCGAGATCGTATACCGGACGGTGCTCGTGACGGAGCCCGAGTTATATGAGCCCTCGCTGGACGGCAGGATCAGCGACGAGAACTCCGTGGAGGCACGCTTATACCCGTTGGTGCTTGAGTTCTGGATATTCTCGGCAACCGTTCCCAACTTGTTCGATTGGGCGGTCATGCCGGATACGCCGCTGCGAAGGACACCATAAAGGCTCATGTGAGACTCCTGCAAATATAGTTTAAGCGTAGCATCATGATGCTTGCGCGAAGCTGGGGCGGATGTCGGGACGGGCTATCCGCGTGATCATCATGGCTTGAGCATCTGGGCGAGATCCATGAAGGCATCTCGGCTCAAAGGGGATGAAGGGTCTTGTCGAAGGGCTTCGTAGATCTTTGGGACAAGGATGACGGCCTGGTCGAGATCCTGATCTCCACCCGGCTGATAGCCACCCATCATCCGCAGATCCCGGGTATCTTCATAACGGGCGATCATGCTGCGCAGGCGGCGAACCAGCTCTTTCTGCTCCCGCGTCCAGACGTGGTCCGCCAGACGGGAGATCGATCCGAGAACATTGATGGCCGGATATCGCCCCTGGTCGGCAATCGAACGGTCGAGAACGATATGGCCATCGAGCGTTCCGCGAATATTGTCGGCCACGGGATCGTTGTGATCGTCTCCATCAATCAGAACGGAGAAAATGCCGGTGATGGACCCTTTACCCTCTTCTCCCGGCCCCGCCCGTTCCAGCAGTCGGGGCAAATCACTGAACACGCTAGGAGTATAGCCTCGTGCCACCGCCGGCTCCCCGGCAGCGAGCGCCACGTCGCGGGCGGCATGCGCATAACGGGTCACCGAATCGACGATCAGTAGAACCGACTCGCCCTCGTCTCTGAAATACTCCGCGATCGAAACGGCGGTTCTGGGCGCTTGCCGGCGCATCATGGGGCTCTCGTCGCCCGTGGAGACAACCATCACGGCCTTGTGCAAGCTGGCCTGGATCGGCCCTTCCAGAAATTCTCTCACCTCGCGGCCTCGTTCGCCCACGAGGGCGACAACGATCGTATCGAACCCCTCGCACTTCGCCAGCATCGTCAAGAGGGTGGACTTTCCCACGCCCGATCCCGCAAAGATGCCGATACGCTGGCCCTGGCAGATTGGCGTGAAGAGATCGATTGCCTTCACACCTGTCTGCAGCGGCTTGTGGACCCTTGATCGAGTCATCGCAGAGGGCGGCTCAGCATCGTGGCGGACCGGCGCCGGTCCCGCCGACAGCGGTCCCTGCCCGTCGAGCGGCTCGCCAAGGGCATTGATCACCCGCCCCTTCCAGCACCAATCGGGGCGCAAGCCATCGTTTGATACGACGAAAGCAGGCGTACCGATCCGCGCATCGATCCGTCCGTCGAATGGCTTGATCGTCAAGCCTTCCGGGTCGATACGAACGACCTCGCCAATGTGGACTTTGTCATTTGCCTCAAAGCCGACCTGATCACCCAACTTGACGAACCGAGACAATCCCGTCACGCGATAGTAGCTGGGTGCGACCTCGCGAATGGTGCCCGAAATTCTGATCAAACGGTTTTCCGAGCCTTGAGCGAGAACGAGGCTCTCGAGCGCGGCAAGAGTGCTCTCCCCGCTCATCAGCTGCTAGGACCCAGTGTCCGGATCGCATCCATCAACGTCGATTCGCTTTCCTGGATCGTTGTCGCAGCGCTCTCGAAATTCCTTTGAAGCGCGATCATCTTCGTCATTTCGAGAATTGGGTTGACGTTCGAACCTTCGCTATATCCTTGCTGGACACCATTGGATGTGAAGTCCTGAACGGCTTCACCAGGGATGCTGGACAGGACGCCCGAGTTCCCATAGCGGGTCAGTCGGCTGTCGCCGCTCAAATGGAAGAGCCCGAGACTTCCGGCCTGATTGCCTCCCTGAGTAATCGTTCCATCACGAGCGATGATTGGGGAGCCGGCATTGGGATCAAGCGCGATGGGCGCACCGCCGGAATCGAGAACCGGATGACCATCGACCGTCAGCAGATCTCCATTCTCATTCATGCTGAAGCGACCGTCGCGGGTATAAACCGGACCTGTCGGCCCCTTATATGCGAACCAGGCATCTCCCTGGACCGCAACGTCCAAGGGGTTATCGGTCTTGTTCAGAGGCCCGGCCTGGCGCGAGATGAAGTTCCGTCCCGATGAAGCAAAGGACACGTCGTTCTTTCCGGCGAGGGAGAGCAGCTCTTCGAACTTGATCTCATCGGCGCGGAAACCGCCGGTCGTCATATTCGCGATGTTATGAGCAACAGTCGTGAGACGCTTCTCCATCGCGACCTGAGCCGACAGCGACACGTAGAGGGCGGATTGCATCCGTAGCTCCCACAGGCACGGCTCGGAGGCCATGCCCGTACTAGGTTAATATTCCGATATGCGTGGCTAGATAGCCTTTAATCTCGGCTCAAGACTATCGAGCCAGTCTTGCATGAGGCTTGCCCCGTCGGTCCCAGCTTCGCGCAAGCCTCCAGGATTAGGAATTCGGGAAGAAACTGAGCTTGCGCGAGGACTAGAAGGTTGGGCGTCATCATCGGATTGGTTGTTGCCATCGGCTCGCTCGTCAGCGGCTATGTGGCCATGGGCGGGCATCTTTCCGTCATTTGGCAACCGTGGGAATACGTTATCATCTGTGGCATCGCGATCGGCACGTTCATTATCGCGAATCCTATGCCTCTCTTGAAGGACACGGGCCGGGCCTCGCTTGAGGCCATCAAGGGGAAGGTGCCGAAAAGGGACCAGTACCTGGCTATTCTGGGTCTTCTTTACGCTCTGCTGCGGGAGCTGAAGAACAAGCCCCGTAATGAGGTCGAAGCTCATATCGATAGGCCTGAGGAATCTGCCATCTTCAAAGCGTTCCCGAGCGTTCTGAACGACAGAGACCTGACCCTTTTCATTTGTGACTATGTTCGCCTGATCATCATCGGAAACGCGCGTCCGCACGAAATCGAGGCCCTCATGGAAGAGGAGATCTCGACCCTGAAACGTGATCGCACGAAGCCATATTACTCGATCACTTCAGTCGCGGAGGCCTTACCTGCGCTCGGCATCGTCGCCGCCGTTCTGGGAATCGTGAAGGCCTTGGGAGCAATCGATCAGTCGCCGGCCATCCTCGGAGGCCTCATTGCATCCGCACTAGTCGGCACATTCGGCGGTATCTTTATTTCTTACGCGTTCCTATCTCCACTTGCGAACAAGGTGAAGGCAACACGCGAGAAGCAGACCCGCGTCTACGTCATCGTGAAGCAGGCACTTATCGCCTATATGAACGGCGCCCTCCCGCAGATCGCCGTCGAACATGGCCGAAAAGGCATTTCCGTTGAGTATCGGCCCACCATCGACGAGGTCGAGACGGCTACCACCCTGGGCAGCCGTGTCGAAGAGCTGAAGGAGGCAGCGTGATCATGAGCAGCATGCAAAGCTCTAACGATATTCGCGACATGCTCCTGGATTCGGCCGGACTTTCTATTGACCGCCTGCCGATGCTCCATGTGATCTTCGATCGCATGTCGACGAGCTGCGCCGAGCATCTCCGCCACATGGCGGCGTCACCCATGTATTATTCCCTCAGCGGAATCGAGAGTGGGCGCGTCAGTGAAATCCTGGAGATGTATGAAGCAAACGCCGTCGCGGGTATCTTTCATGCTCCGGATTGGGATAGCCATATCCTGATCGGATTTGATCGCGACTTCGTCTACACAATGGTGGAAGTGCTGTTCGGATCCGATGGCTCAGAACCACCTGTCGAAGAAGCGCGCGGTTTCTCGAATATCGAACTACGCATGGCGCAGGTTTTGTTCGAACAGCTGGCGAAGGCTCTTCAGGCCTCTTTCGCTCTCGTTTCCAACACGAAATTCAAGCTCGAGCGCCTTGAGACCCGTATGGACTTTGCCGTCATCGGCCGAAGAAACAATCAGGCCGTTGCTGCCAAGTTTCTTCTTCAGGCGCTGAATCGCGGTGGCGAAATGTTCGTCATTATACCTCAATCGGCTTTGAATCCGATGCGGAAGTCTCTCTCCAGGGTCGTATCGGGCGAGTCGACAAGCCGTGATCCCCGTTGGCTGAAGCAGATGGCCAACGAGGTCAGCAAAACCGAAATTACTCTTACCGCCGTTCTTGAAGAACGTTTCCTTTCGCTTGGCGAAATTGCCGACCTAAAAGTCGGACAGGTTATTGAGCTGCAAGCGACCCCCAAGACGCGGGTCAAGCTCGAGGGCAATCAGCAGGGCTTGTTCTGGTGTCACATGGGGCAGGCGGACGGATCCTACGTCCTCAAAATCGATGAGCTGATCGACCAAGAGAAGGAGTTTCTCGATGATGTCTTCGCTCGCTAACATTATTCTCTTTGTTGCTTTGGTCGTAACGAGTGCGATCGTTGCCCTGATGTACCGGAAGCTCAAGCGCCTGGACCAGTACCACGCGGACTATCAGCGCATCTTCGACAAGACCGGCGCAGCCCTTATCGGGGCTCAGAATGCCGTTGCGAACTTCGGCTCTGAAAGTCGTGAGACGCTTGCATTGCTCGGCGCACGTATCGAAGAGGCGCGGGAAGCGGCCAAGCAGCTCGAAACACTCACACAATCTGCCCGAGAGCTGGCCAAGGCGAGCTCCCGCAGCTCCAGCGTATAAGGATCTGTCGCATGTCTAATCCCTTTGAGAACAATTTTCAGGATAAAGCCGCATGGCAGCAAGAGGGGGAACTCGGCAAGAGCCTCGGCGGCCCCGCTTCGCGTGACGGTAAAATGGATAGCGGCCGCAATCTTGATTCGATTCTGCGAATTCCCGTAACGATCCAGGTCGTTCTCGGTTCGGCGACTATGCCGGTCTCGAACCTCATGAAACTCGGACGTGGCGCCATCGTCCCCCTGGATCACAGAGTCGGCGAGCCAGTCGACGTCGTTGTCAACGGACGGGTTATTGCGCGCGGAGAGGTTGTCGTCGTGGAAGACGACAATTCCCGATTTGGCATCTCCCTGACCGAGATCGTTGGCCCACCAACCAACGACATCACCGGCTAAAACGGTTGCACTCATGGTTGCGAGTTTTCCCGTAAGAGCAGGCGGTCCTAAGCCCATGAAAGGGCCGGAGCGCGTTGCAACACTTCTCCTGGCCATGGGGAAGCCTGCTGCGAACCGAATCCTAAAGCACTTCAGCGAGGATGAAATCCGCCTTGTAACGAAATCGGCGGCCCAGCTCGGCTCTGTATCACCATCACAGATCGAAGCGCTCGTTGACGAGTTCGCTTCGAATTTTTCGGACGGCGCCGATGTCATCGGTAGCGTGGCTCATATCGAGAAGCTGCTATCCGGGGTTCTTTCTCCCGAGCAAATCGCTGATATCCTGAGTGACGTTGCCGGAACCGCGAACAGAAGCATTTGGGAACGCATCTCGAATGTCTCCGAAAGCGCCATTGCGTCCTATCTGCTGAAGGAGCACCCCCAAACCGCTGCGCTCATTCTGACGAAAGTCAAACCGTCCTGCGCTGCAAAGGTTATGGCTCAACTTCCCCAGCCTCTGCGTAACAATCTGATGCGACGCATGCTGAGCATGAAGCCGATTGTCGACGAGACAATGAAGAATATCGAGAAGACGCTCCATGAAGACTTCATGGTGAACTTCTCGAAGAACGCTGGAGCGGATACCCACGCCAAGATCGCGGACATTATCAACAAGATGGAACGCGAGCATATGGAGGACGTGCTCACCAGCCTTTCCAGCGTGCGTCCAAAATCTGCTGAAATCCTCAGAGGCCTTCTCTTCACGTTTGATGATATCGTGAAACTCACGCCGAGGGATCGCACGACCCTATTCGATCAAGTTCCTCCGGATCGCGTGGTTCTGGCGCTGAAGGGCACGAACGAGGAGTTCCGAAAGGTTGTCCTGACCGCTCTCTCGTCACGCGTCCGCCGCATGATCGAGCACGAACTCAGCAGCAAGGAACCGTCGCCGCAGCGCGATATTACAGAGGCTCGCAGGTCCATCACGGATCTAGCACTGGACATGGCGGGACGTGGCGAGATCGTCATCAATTCCGAAACGGAAGACGAGTCCTTCGTGTAAGCGCCGATAGCGACTGATGTCAGACTCCGACGACAAGGAAAGCAAAACAGAAGCACCTTCCGACAAGAAGGTTCGGGATGCTCTTGAGAAGGGCAACATACCCTTCTCAAGAGAGACGCCGGTATTTGCCTCTATCCTCGGCATTCTTCTGGTACTGACGTTCATTGCACCAGGCAGTACGAAGTTCCTGACGGAGAGGTTGTCCCTGTTCATCGATCGCCCTCAGGACTTTCGACTGAACTCGGGTACGGATGCCGCGGCGTTGTTTCAGGCGCTCTCGCTCGAGGTCGGCAGGTTCCTCGTTCCGATCATCGCGATCCTGGCCGGTTGCAGCCTCGCCGCTTCGATTTTGCAGAATTTGCCGTCTTTCGTGACTGAACGAATTCGGCCTCAGTGGAGCAGGATTTCGCCGGTTAGTGGCTGGAGCCGAATCTTCAGCCGGGCCGGCCTCGTCGAATTTGCAAAATCGCTGTTCAAATTCGGCACTATTACCATCGTGTCCATTCTGCTCCTGAGATCAGAGCAACACAAGGTCTTCAACGCCATGTTCAGTGACCCGACCCTCATTCCGGAGATCATGCTGAGCATGGCGATTCGGCTCGTTTCGGCAATTGCCATCGCGACGATTGTCCTCGTTGCGGCCGATCTGGTCTGGGCCCGTCTTAAATGGCGCAACGATCTGAAAATGACGCCGCAGGAGGTCAAGGAAGAGTACAAGCAGCTGGAGGGCGATCCCATGGTCAAGGCGCGGATGCGCTCCTTGGCTCAGGATCGTGCTAGGAAACGCATGCTTGCCTCTGTCCCGAAGGCTACTTTCGTTATTGCCAACCCGACGCACTACGCGATCGCACTGCGCTATGAGCGAAGCGAGGCGAGCGCTCCGATCGTCGTCGCAAAAGGCAAAGATCTCATCGCACTCAAGATTCGCGAAACCGCAGAGCAGCACGGAATCCCTGTCATCGAGGACAAGCCTCTGGCAAGATCCATGTACGATCATGTAGAGGTGGATCGTATGATTCCTCCTGATTTCTATAAGGCCGTCGCGCAGATCCTCTTCTTCATCCTCACGAGATCGAAATGAAAAGACTTCCTCAAAGGGCTACAGCAGCGTCCTTTCACGGGTATGTTGACGTGAATGCTTTCGAAGAGGTCCTCGCCTGCAATATTAAAGACGTCATCGCGGATTTCTGTTTAGTCGACGCTGAGATTATTCAGTCGTACGTTAGCAATGAGTTGCATGGAAATATGGACGAGATCGTTTCGTCCTGTGCTGAGCTCTTTTTTAAGGGGCACACATTGTCCTACGCTCGTTCGGCCGCAATCAGCACGGCACTCGGTCGGCCGCCTTGCGTCGTTCTGGACATGGAGTTCGCGCACGACATGGTGAGTGTCGACTTCAAGCTGATTTTGGGTGAGTACTCGGTCGGAGTTCACATCAACAGAGTCCTTCTGGCGGAAATGCCGGAAGCTGATTTTGATCCTCATTTCTTTGCAAAGATCGTTACGTCGGCCCGCCTCAGGCCACTTCCGCCTCGTTTCCGCTCTCCGTACTGCCCCACGGACTCTGTGCGGCATTAGAATGGGACACCAAGTACGAATTGCGATACGCGGGGCTTTCCCTTTCCTCATCCCCCTCGCTGGCCTGCTCGCCAGCTGCAATGCCAGGGACAGTCTCTACACCCAGGGACCGTGGGGGCCATCCGAGATACGGCGGAACTATCCTCAATACGCGTCGCCATGGGGCCGGCAATTTGCAAGTCGGTCGCCACTCGTTGGATCCGGAGCTGGCTATTCCGCGGAAGGAGTGCCCGTGACCATCGAACGGCCTGTGTCCGGTCAGCAATGGTATTCACGTGACAGCGGTTTGCCGGCTGATCCTCAACCGCCTCCCGAGGTTTTGACGTCTAACCAACTTTTCGAACCTGTCCCAGAGCCAGTGTCGCCTCCAGGCGTGTCTCCTCTGCCTGCACCTCCCGCAGAACGATCGTCTTCCACCGTATCGCCTCCAGGAGTCTTCACTCCGCCACGGCGCGCATCGTCGTATGCCGGAACCTGGAAAGCCCGCGACGCGGGGGGAAGATCCTGCCTTGTTCATCTCTCCAGCACGGCGTCCCTGGATCTGTACAAAGCCTCGGTTTCCAAGTGCGCCAGCGACACGCTTCGCCACGTCAATCTATGGAAGTTTGAGGGGAATAATGTCTCGCTCTTCACCCGGGGTAAGGAGATTGCCCGAGTTGAAGGGTCGGAAGCCTCGTTGAGCGGAAGCTTCAATCAATCGGGCGCATCTCTCCAGATGACCCGCTAGAGCTGTTTCCACTTACCCAGAATAATTCATCGTCTCGGGCTTGGCGCACATTTCCAACGCGCGCCCGGCCACTTCGCCGAAAAGAGATCCAGCTGAAGAGGTTCAGCCGCCGGAAGCCGTCTGTCCTGGCTTCAACCCAGGCGCATCCGCGCAGAACGTGCGGGCATTCGGCGTCCATTCGCCGAATCCAGTTGCGACCATGTTGGCGATGACACGGCACACATAGCGTTTTTGAGCAGGATCATTATCCGGACCTGCGTGATAGCGCGCGACGGCCATCGTCCATGTTTCATGGCGCCCTTTGAGTTCGCTGAGAAAGCGGGCAGCATATTCGACGTTGCTGCGCGGGTTCAGCATGCTTTCCAGGGAAGGGAAATTCTCACGATGGTAGTAGTGGTTGATCTGCATGCAGCCGAGATCGATCAGCCTTGCCCCTGCCCGGCGCGCCTCTTCGAACCGCTGAACGGCTTCCGCGAGAGTGCTCGAGAAGACTGCGCGACCCTCGACATTCATGGCGTATGGCTGAAGTGACCCACGGCGTCCTGTCTCCGTCAGGCCGACCGAGTACAGCATCCCGACAGGAACGCCGTACTTCGCCGACGCTCGCAACATTTCCCTTTCGCAGAGCTGATTTCCAAATTCTGCGTTGGCCGGGTTCGTGGTGGCCAGGCTATAGGTAAACGCTGCCAGAGCTATGGCTATCTGGGACCTGATCGATCTCCACATCCTGATGGTACTCTGCTCTCGTCCTGCCATATTGATTTTCCTGCTCCCGGGAGCGCCCTTCCTGTCCGGCTCCCCCGTGCGGAAATGATTGGCCCTGCATCTGCATGTCGGTCTGCGGCCGGGCTGCCATGCGGTCCTGAATGGGCCCATCGATCACATGCACACTGATCACATCAGGCCGATATCCCGAGCCACGCAGGAGCGCCGAGAGCTTCTCCGAGTCATGGCGCAGCAGCTGCGCCGTATCCTCCCGCTCAACATGCAGCTCCATTTCGAGGCTGTCGCCCGCGAGCCTCATCCTGATAGTCACCGAGCCGAGGTCGGCAGGATGGAGCTGTAAGTGAAGCACTCGGAGCGCACTCTCAGAAGCCTTGATCGACACTGTGCGAACGGCTTCGTTGCCCTGCACGATTTGCGGCGCCACGCTTCCCGACGCAGCCTTAAGATCAGATCTGATCGCGCTCGCGACGCCGTGGAGTGTCTCTGCTGGCAGACCCGTCGGCTCTCCTGACTTTAATGTCGTTGCAGAGACCTCTTTCCGCAGCTCCAGTGCACCGCTGGAACGTCGCACCATCTGGTGCGGCGCTGATTCCGATGATGCACCTTCACCCTGCATTTCATGTTCCGGCGGGACCGGGTTTATTGTGACCGGTTGGGCTGGGGACCGCACGTCTTGATGAATGCCCTGTCGCTCTGGACCTGCCGGCATTGTTGACTTGCGAAGCAGCTCGTTTCCGAGCTGTTCTTCGAGCAAGGCTCCACCTTCAGCAGGATCAGCCTGCTGCAGCGCCGTTTCGAGGTTCTCAAGCACAGGCCTGAAATGAGTCTCCTGATGCCGGACAGCGACCGTCAGCTTTGATGACGTTGTCAAGTTTGGAGTATCGCCTTCACCTAGCGCCTGCAAATCTTGCGTCATGAGAGGCACTGATGAAGCAGCATTCCCCTGCCCTTTTGTATCCAGGTTTGTTGCACCTCTCTGCGATCCAGCGCTCGGCAGCATTCCCTGCAGAAGAGTAAGAACCGAACTCGCTAACTCGGCAATGCTCGCTTCTCCAACCCCGGCTTGCCCCGTCAGATCGGACGGATGAGCCTCGTCACCCGATCCGGACTCCGGTGCACTCCGTTGGGGATGATCGGACAGTCCTTCAAGAAGCGAGCTGAAGCTAGCCCCATCAGAAGGAGCAGTACGCCCGGTTGCTCCCTCGGAAGCGATAACAGGGTCTCGCGTGGATTGCGCATCGACCGGACGGGGTAGGTTTCGGGACAACATGTCAAACGGATTCATTGAACGGTCGACGCCTTGTTCTTAATCAGTTCATCAATGCGGCTCAGGATATGACGTGCCTTGGATAGCGCCTCCGGCTGTTCTGGAACTTGCTTTTGAAGGGGGCTCTTCGGAGCAACGTCATCAGCCTGTACCATCGCTGGATTTGATGTCTTCCGAGGCTCCGCGTTAGCGCTCACCGGTATCTGTCGTATTTGACCGGCTATGGACAGGGCCGTTGCCAGGAGGGCAGCGTCGTGCTCCGGAAGAACAGACTTGTCGATGCTCTTCAATTCCACAACGGCCGTGTTGATGCTCTCCGGGAGAACGACCATGGCCGCCGCGCGATAAAGTTTCGCCCGCGTGGAACTGATAACGTCATTTCCTGACAGTTCCTGAGCCTTGTCGGCCAGCATGCGGGCCGATTCCGTAAATCCTTTGTCGACGGAAGAGCGTGCGGCCAGGAGGTAAAGGTCCCGTCTCGGCTCCAACTCAAGATCGTCCAGCACTTTCACGAGATCAGCGAAGAGAGCCGGGTTCTTTCCAAAGTCGATCCTCGTTAAAGCGGAAGCTAGGCGCTGCCTGAAGTTCCCGGCGTAAACCGAATGACGGTACCGGCGCAAATAGTCGGACGTGAGCGCGAGGAACTTCTTCATATCCTCCGTCTGGCTTGCAACAAAAACCTGGCGTCGCAAGGCGCCCTCTTCGAGAAGCGTTCCTGGAGCCTGCAGCCTCACGAAGTCCAAGAGATCGCTGGCCTTCCTCGCGTCAGTTCGAACGAGAAGAGCGGATTGCACGAGAGCGATCTGCGCGCTAAGCATCGGCGGAAGAGACCGCAGGTCTACGGCCATCAGCGTGCTTTTCGCCTCCTCTTCTCGTCCCTCGACATAAGCCAAAGCGCCCTCGACCAGAGCCCTGTGTTCCAGAGGAAGAGCCGGGTCGCCCATCTCTAAGAGTTTTCTGAGGATCTGCGGATTTCCACCGCTCAGTGTCAAGGCGATGGCTGCATGAACGTTCTTACGGTCCATCCAGAGTTCGGGCTCCAGCTCCCTAAAGCGGCTGTCCAAGATCAGCAGCAGGCCCCGTTGCCCAAGGTGCGCTTCCGTTGAGCCGAGAGCGATCTGATCCTGCATCAGTTGCAGGGTTCGTACCATCTGAACAGGCTTCGAGATACCATTCGGCTGGTCCTGTTCGGATGATGCCCGTGGTCTCGCCTCGGTCTCCTGCCTGGGTTCGGCAATGGCAGCACTCGACACACCCAACAGAACAAGCCCGAGAGCAGTCTGGGATAGACCGTTCACGCCATTACTCCTGAAGCAGTATTTCGACGCGCCGGTTCTGATCGGCTTTTGGATCGGACGGAACCTTCGGGTCGCGATCGGCATGACCCTCCACCCGCACAATTCTATTCTCATCCAGGCCGCCTCGAACAAGCATGTACAGAGCCATCTGTGCGCGGGCATGCGACAACCGCCAATTGTCGTAATTCGCAGACCTGAATGGCCGGCTGTCCGTGTGGCCGCGAATCACGATCTTTCCAGGACGAGACTGCAGGATCGCTGCAATTTTCGCCATGGCCTGCACCACCTTGGCATGCGGTTCGGCAGAGCCCACTGCGAACATCGAGAAGTCGAAATCATCCGTCAAACTGATCATGGTTCCGGCCCCTGTCCGTCGGACTTCGATGTGAGGCTTGGGGGCGAGATCCGTTTGAGGCTGAACCGCATTCATGATTTCATTCTTCAGTTCTGCGGCTTTCCGATCGGCGGCATCCTCCGTATCGGCATTGACACTCCCCTCCGGTGTGGGCGATTGCTCCTCGACCGAAGTTTTGGCCTGTGTCGATGCAGCCAAATTCGCCGCCTTGGAGGTGGAACGCTCTGCGACAGACGGTTTCGAACTGGAGGGAGCCAGGACGTCGATTTCGGCCTTCGGCGGCGGACTTGCCGTACCTGGTTTCGGAGTGGTGTCCGCCTTCAAATCCTCGACGGGAGCGACCTGCCAATAGAGCGGGTCGAAAGGATCCCTGAAGGCCTCACCGCTGTTCAATCCGGGAACGTCGCTTTCGCCAGGCGTCACATCCGCACCGAGGGTATCATGTGGGTTCGGCTCGATCTCCTCGGCGATCTTCGCGAGCACCGCATAGGGATCCTGAAAGAGGGCCCCCTCTTTGAAGCGAGGCTTCTGCAGCTGCTGGGATTTGCCGCCGGTGCCCAAGCCGCTTCCCTTCTCCCTCCCCTTCTTATCGTTATCGGTCTCGCGATCGGGGGGAACGTTTTGAGGATCCTCCAACCCCTTCTTGTTCGACGTCGATTCCGCCAATTGAACAGGGTTGAAGTAATTCGCGACACCGGCCTTGGTATCCTGATCGGAAACACCGACAAGCCACATGATGAGAAAGAAGGCCATCAGAGCCGTCATGAAGTCGGCATGGGCGATCTTCCAGGCGCCGCCCTTGACGGTACCCTCGTCATCTTCGCTGCGGCGAACGATGATAATTTCCTGCTTACCTGAATTCAGCATGCGATTATGCCTTTAGAATACTCTGCAGCCGATCGGACCAGGCACTGAACTGTGTCTCTATGAGCGTGTCGCCGGCGACGAGCGTCACCTCCACGGCCTCACTTGGAACGTACTCGACAGCACCATTCTGGAAAGCCGGATCGGCTTTGATCGCCATCAGGATATCTTCAGGCCCTATGATCCTCACAAGGGCACCGCCTTCACCCGAGAGTATCGTTCTAAGAGCCTCCTTGAACTCGATAATCGCGTTCTGCCGAAGCGCTTCCGGAATGACCGCCGACAGGATTCTGGCTGCTTTCTCCGACAGAGCCGCTTCGAGATTGCTGATCGCCGTGACGATCTGGGCCGACAGTTGCTGCGCCTCTTGTTCGGCCCATATTTCCCGTTGAACGGCCAACTCCTCGCGATGTCGATCCTGCTCAGCCTTCAGGGCCAGCTCGAGCCGCTCGCGGGCAACCTCTCTCTCCTCTGCCCGGACCCGGACCTCGACAGCTTGAATCAGCTCGGCTTGACGGTCGGCCGGACTTTGCGCCGGGGCCGCCTCCTGCTCAGGAGCCTGCTTCACCCGGCGCAGAATTCCGATGCCCATTCCTTCTTGAGAAGCCGGACCGGAGAAATCAGTGATCAGGCTTGCGATGGATCCTGACATCACGCGGCCTCTTGCCGAAGCCATTGTTTCAGGACAGCCGCGGCCTGCTCTTCGCTCAGTTCGACGATCTGCTCCAGCTTACGCTGCGGGGTCCGCGGCATCTCGATCAACGGTTGAATTGAATTATCCTCAAGCGAAGGCGGCTGCATGGCTCCTTCCTGTTCGGCGGATTGAAGCTCCTTGGCGGTTTCCGCCGCGGCCAGTACCGCCATCTGCTCGCGCTGGATCTCCAGGTCGGCTTGGTGACGAGCAATGAGCATGCGAACAGCCGGACGCAAGCCAAACCAGATGAGCATGGCGCAGAGTGCGAGAACGGTCAGAGCGTTCACCACCGTTCCGAACTGCCGCATCAGGATTTCAGCCACCGACGGACCGGGAACAGGCTGCAGAACTCCACTATCATCGACGAAGCTGACGGCTGCCACCTTGATCTGGTCGCCACGGCCCTTGCTGAAGCCAGCCGCTGACGATACCAGCTGCTCGATCTCGGAGACCTTATTCTCGATCTCTGCCGGGCTTGCTCCCTCGCCGAGCAGAGACGTGATGCGTGACTTGTTGACCAGGACGGCGACCGATAGATTCTTGATGGAGTAGCCATCGCTGACGGTTTGAATAGTCTTCGAGGAGATCTCGTAGTTGGTCAGCTCTTCACGGCGCTGATTGTCTTCGCTTGAGCTGTCGCTCGAGTCGCCACGGACGGTCTCCTCTGGAAGGTTCTGTTGAACAGTCGTCGGGCGCTGCCCGGATTTGTTCTGAGAGACCTCGGTCTCACGCACGGTCCGGGTCGAACGCTCCACCTTGGAATCCGGGTTGAAGATCGTTTCGTTGGTGCTCACCTTGTCGGTGTTGAGCCGTGCTGCAACGCTGATCTCGAAATTGCCGATGCCGAGGTACGGGGACAGGGTCCGCCGGATGCTGTCCTGAATCTCCAGGCCTACGGTTTTCTCAAGGTTGGCCAGCTTGCCCGATGACGCGTTGGCGGCCTCGTCTCCGGATGCCAGAAGCGTTCCCTCGGTGTTCATGACAGTCACCTTGTCGACAGCCATGCCGGGGATGGCCGCAGCCACAAGGTGGCGGATCGCCTGTGCCGAGGACGTGTCATCGGCAGGCGATGTACGGATGACGACGGAGGCCGATGGAGGTTGCTGATCGCGCCGGAACGAGCCGCGCTCCGGAAGAACGATGTGAACGCGGGCGGCCTTGATCCCCTTCATCCCCTGAATGGTGCGGGCCAGTTCCCCTTCGAGGGCGCGCACCTTGGTGACCTCCTGCATGAAGGAGGTCAATCCCAGGGACCCAAGGTCGTTGAACAGCTCGTAACCCGACTTCGTGCTGTGGGGCAGCCCTTTCTCCGCCAGCAGCATGCGCGCCTGAGCGGTATTGCCGTAGCTGACGAGGAGCGCCGTTCCGTCGGAGCTGACATCGAAGGGAATGCCTGCGTCCTTGAGGACAGCTCCCATCCGGCCAACATCTTCGCGATCGAGACCGGTATAGAGCGTTTCCTGGGCCGGACGGCTCAGGTAATAGGCGCCGAAGCCGACCGTGAGGAACACCGCAAGACCGATGGCTGCCAGGGCCGCCAATCGGCGAGCCCCGAGCTGCATCAGGCTGGTCCACAATCTTTCGGCATGCTGGCGACCGGGCATTGAGAATCTCGGCAATGATGAGACAAATCGAGATTCCTTCTTGCGTCATTAACCTTGTGCGAGGATTGCTGCCCTTGCTGGAAACACACTCAGAAGTAGGACCTCACCAAGCCGCTGACGAGGATATTCCACCCGTCGATGAGCACGAAGAACAGGATCTTGAACGGGAGTGCAAGCACCGTCGGCGGCATCATCATCATGCCCATGGACATGACGAGCGTCGCCACGATCATGTCGATCACCAAAAATGGAAGCGCAATCAGGAATCCAATCTCGAATCCTCTTCTGAGTTCGGAGATCATGAAGGCGGGGATGAGGATGCGCAGATCGATCTTCTCCCCCTCACCGGCCACAGGGTAGTTGACGGATGCCAGATCAATAAATGTCTGGAGGTCCTTGGGACGAACATGTGCGAGCATGAATTCACGAAAAGGATCGGTCGTCTTCGTGAACGCCTCCGCTTCCGTTATTCTGTTCTCCGTTAACGGACGAACACCCTCGTTCCATGCCTTGTCGAACGTAGGCCCCATGACGAAGAATGTCATGAAGAGGGATAGGCTGATCAGGAAAATATTGGCCGGGGTGCTTTGAAGTCCCAAGCCTGACCGCAGGAACGAGAATGCAACGACGAACCGTGTAAAGCTCGTCACCATGACGAGTAGGCCTGGCGCGAGAGAAAGCACCGTCAGCAGAGCGACAATCTGAATAATCCGGCCGCTTGCTGCTCCATCGCCCGGCGGGAGGAGGCTCTCGAGGCTCGGAACTTGCGCATACGCGCCCATTCCGCTTAGCAGCAGAATGAACAAACTCGTGAGAACTAGGCGGATGCGCATGAATGAATGCTTTCGTCTTGAAGAAGCCTTGGACGAGACACCTTCGAAATATATTTCGGTATAACGATAGTCAGATCACTGTACGACGAGGGTCTCGAGAACGAGTTCCTGGATCATCCCCTTGGATCTGAGCCTGACCCGCTCGTTGAGGTCTTCCCTCACATGAAGAAGGCCACTCGCGCCCTGAATCTGCGCCAACGTAACGGTTCTCAAATATGCAAGAATATCCTGCCTTGCTTCGGCCGCGACGAGATCCGGGTTGAACTCGAATCCGGACTTGTAAACGACGGAAGCCTCAAGGCGTATCCAATCGGTCTCGGAGCCGGCAAGATTGGTGACCACAGGAGCAAGCTTCCTGATCGTGATGTCACCCGTATAAGGGCTCCGCTCCGGCTCCTGACCGGCCTGCGACGCATATTTCTCTTCGACCTTTTTTTCGATGTTCGAAACGATGGACACCCCAAACCCGCCACCGACGAGAGCAGACAAAAGCGTCAGCAGGCCGAGCGTCAGGAGCAGCTTTTTGACTCCTTCCTTTTCGACCGTTTGACGGGACGGAGAGGGTAACGCCAGGTTCTCTGCCATGGGATATACCTATCGGCCTAATCAGAACGGTGCCACAGCATCGTAGATTTGCTGCCCATAGGCAGGCTGCTGCACTTCCATGATGCGTCCGCGACCTCCATAGGAGACACGCGCCTCTGCGATCTTGTCATAACTGATCGTGTTTCTAGGGGAGATGTCGCGCGGGCGAACGATACCTGCGATGTTCAGAACACGCACCTCGTAGTTCACCCGTACTTCCTGGGAGCCGCTGATGATGACGTTCCCGTTCGGGAGAACCTCCGTCACGATGGCGGCAACGGAGAGGCGCAGTTTCTCGGAACGGTCGATTGTCCCTTGTCCCTTTGATGCCGACGAGGAGTCCAGCCCGACATCGGCTGTTCCGGCAGCCTGCCAGCCCTTGAAAACGAAGCCGTAGCTGAGGCCCGCATCGATTGACGATGACCGGGACCGATCACTTGCGTTGTCGAACTGAGCCTTGTCGTCAATCTGGATATTGACGGTCACAATATCGCCAACCTGACGCGCACGAGGACTGGTGAACAGGTCGGCGCTGACGTTGCTCCAAGTAGAATTGGGCGCCGCACTGGCCGTACTCCTGAACACATGCGGAAGCGGCTCACGCTCCACTGCGATCCCAGCTCCGACAGGAGACATGATTGGCTCTCGTCCGATCTCCTCGGGACGGGTCGCGCACGCGGCGAGAAGGCAGAGGCTTGCAATGGCAATGATGAACTTCACTCTTTCCTCCCGCTGCTCGCAACTCTCTTGGGAGCATCCGTGATGATGTTGGCCAGCTGAGCCGCTCGCGCCGGCTCCATCTCGTTCAAAACGGCACTCGCAATCCGAGGGTTGAGTCGCGCAATCACGGCTGCTGCGATTTCCTCCTCCATGTTGATCAGTTGAAGCGCCGCCGCTTCGGGACGCATGCGGGAATAAATCGCCACGACCGTCTCATCGGCCTTCGCCAGCACCTCGTTGCGACGGCGAAGCCATTCCTCGTACTCGGCCCGCTTGGCTTCGAGAATCTTCAGCCTTCCCTCGATCTCCTTCTCCATATCAGCGAGCTCCGCCTTCTGGAGTGCAAAACGAGCATCAGCAGCCGCATCGGCAATATTCGCACAATAGTTGCTGCCCTTAGATTCTGAGGCCTTTTCCTGAGCAAGAGCTGCCCCGGACATGCCGGATACGGCCACAACCCCGAGCGCAATCACACGCATCAATGTCGCAGTCACGTGCTTCATCATTGAACCACCAATTCTGCTTGCAGGGCTCCCGCGGTCTTCACCGCCTGTAGGATCGCGATGACATCGGATGGCTTCAGGCCCATCTGATTGAGGCCCTTGACCAGGGTTTGCAGGTCCGACCCTCGGACGATCGCGAGCGGCACCCGCTCCTCGGCCGCGGAGATCTGAGTTCTAGGAACGACGGCCGTCTGCCCGAACGACAGAGGATCAGGCTGGGAAACCTCCGGCATCTCCGTGACGCGAATCGTCAAGGCACCATGGGTAATCGCGACGGTCGAAATCTGTACATTCTTGCCGATGACGACGGTCCCGGTCCTCTGATCAACAACGATCCGCGCCGGTGTGTCAGGCTGAATCTCAATATCCCCCAGTTCCGCGATGAACCGCGTCGGGGCAATATTCTTTGGCTTTTGAAGGACAACCGTGCGGAAATCCTTTGGAGCGGCAACACGCATCCCGTACCGGTACTGTGCGTACTGGTTGATGGCATCAGTGACCAAGGTCGCCGTTTTATAATCCGGATTCTTGAGCTCGAACGCGAGCGTTCCGACAGCATCGAATCCGCCCCTTACCTCCCGCTCGACCAGCGCGCCGTTCGCGATGCGGCCGGACGTCGCAACGCCGTACGTCAGCGTTTCGGCCTGCCCCTGAGCCGAGAAGCCAGAAACGACGATGGCGCCCTGAGCCACGGCATAGATCTGCCCATCGCCACCCTGGAGCGCCGTCAACATCAGCGTGCCGCCTTTCAGGGACGTCGCATCGCCCATGGAGGTGACCGTCACGTCGATTCTCGATCCCGGCCCCACGAAGGGGGGAAGGTCCGCCGTGACGATGACGGCCGCAACGTTGCGGGTCCTCAGATTGATGTCTCTGACATTCACCCCCATGCGATCCAGCATCGACTGCAACGCTTGTTCGGTGAATTGGGAGTTCCGGAGCGTATCGCCGGTGCCCTGCAATCCCATCACCAAGCCGTAGCCGATCAGCTGATTGTCACGAACACCCTGGACATTCGCCACATCCTTGATCCGCGTGGCAGCCATGGCCTGGGATGCAACGAGAACTCCCAGAAGGAATACTATAGCTCGTACGATCATTGGATGCCGATCCTGATTCGGCCGTCGGACTGTACGCGCCCCGTGATGATCCGGCCGCTATCGACGTTCTTCACCTGAATCGTCTCGCCCATGGCGCCCGACTGCAACGGGATCCCGACGCCGATGATCGACAAGCCACCCTCCTCGAACAGGATCGCGGCCTGAACGCCACGCGTGACGAGCTTCGGATCATCGACGGCATTCATAGGGATCGGCTCTCCAGGCAGCAATGTCCGGCGAGCCATCTTGCCGGCCAGAACGCGCGGCGACTCCACGACTGCCGTCCGGAAGCGGTAGTTCTCTGGAAACGTCCTGTCCTTGAGCATGGATTCGGCAATCGTATCGCCGGGATAGATCGTGACAGCCGGAACCGGGAGAACACGCTCCTCGCCGAGGGCCGGTTGAACCATGGCGGCAACCGTGGCGGCGATCAGTGCACAGCGAATCAGACTTCTCATTGGATCACCCGGCATCATGTTCTTCAGCGAATACCCTTAGAGACGGTTCCCGCCATGTCATCCGCTGCCTGAATGACTTTGGAGTTCATTTCGAATGCACGCTGGGCCGTGATGAGATTGGTAATTTCCTTGATGGCATCGACGTTCGAAGCTTCGAGGTATCCTTGATGAATCTTGCCATAGCCAGGATCGGATGGAACTCCGACGGCCGGTGCACCGGACGCGAGCGTTTCCCGGTAGTAGTTCCCTCCGAGTGGCTCCAGACCTGCGTCGTTGGCGAAATTCGCGAGCGTCAGCTGTCCGATGTTCTGCGGATTGGTCTGGCCGTCGATCTTCGCAAACACTTCGCCCGATTCGTTGATCGTGACATCAATCGCGTTCTGAGGAATGATGATCGGAGGATTGAGCGTGTAGCCATCCAAAGTGACAAGCTGCCCGTTGGCATCCTTGTTGAATGCACCCGCGCGCGTATAGACCGTTTCACCATTGGGTGAATCAACCTGGAACCATCCCCTACCATTCAGGGCCAAGTCAAACTGGTTCGATGTGTTGGTAAGCGATCCTTGCCGGTGCAGGTTGCGGATAGCCGCCGCACGCACGCCAAGACCCAGCATTGCCCCTTCGGGAACAGGGCTTGCTCCTGTCTGGTTCGGAACAGCCTGCGCACGCTCGGCTTGGTACAACAGGTCAGTGAACTCGGCGCGAGCGCTCTTGAACGCCGTCGTGTTCACGTTCGAGATGTTATTGGCGATGACTTCGACATTGAGCTGCTGGGCGTTCATGCCCGTCGCAGCAATGGCAAGTGCTCTCATTGTCGTCTCCTTAGATCGCCATCCGTGCGATTTCTTGATAGGCGGCGACGACTTTGTCGCGGATCGCGATCGCCGTCTGAAGGGTCTGCTCGGCAGCCATTACGGCTTCCGCGACCTGCTGCACCGATGCCTTGCCCTGGATTCCGGAGATCGAGGATGCCTCACCCGCCTTCAGGGTGTCGATTGCCGAAGAGGCGACCTGAGCCATGGTGTCGAGGAAGCTGACCTGAGCCACTCCAGTCGAAGGCGCGCCGGCAATCGGCCGAACTGCAGCCGTCGATGCAGAACTAACAGCAGACGCATGATCAATCAGGGATGTAATCGAAGATGCTGCACTGATCATATCAGCCTCTCATAAGGTCGATGGTTGCGGAGATCATTGCGCGAGCCTGCTTCATCATTTGCAGGTTGGCCTGATATGACCGGTTGGCTTCGCGCATGTCGGCCATCTCGATCAGCATGTTCACGTTCGGCTTCTTCACCATGCCGTTTTCGTCCGCAGCCGGATTTCCGGGATCATATTCGACCGGGAACGGCGTATCATCTCGCCCGACGTCCTTCACCGAGACAGACGATGCCCCTAGGGCGCGATCGAGTTCGGACTTGAATGTGATCGTCTTTCGCGCATAGGGATCCGAGCCCGGCGTACGTCCGGTCGATTGGGCGTTCGCAACGTTCTCGGAAATCACACGCAGGCGCGCCGACTGCGCCTCAAGGCCGGCGCTGGACAGTTTCGTGGATGCAATGAGAGGATCAATCATCATCAAGTTCTCACCGTCGACAGGAGCATTCGATGGAATGCCTTGATAACACTGGTGTTGAGGGAGTGCTGCCGATCGACCTCCCCGGCCTTGATCAGCTCCTGCTCCATGCTGACGGAGTTACGGGAATAGACCGTATCCCAGGTATCAGCCTTCTTGACCTTCATGGCGTCAGGACGGGATGCGTCGAAGCCGATATGGCCATTGTCGGTCGCCGCCATGGCCAGTTTAGTCTTGTCGAGGATGTCGACGAAAGGTTCGACATCCCTTGCGCGATAACCCGGCGTGTTCGCGTTCGCGATATTTCCTGAGATCGTAGTCTGGCGCGCCGCAAGCCATTGTGCCTGCCGCGATGCCAAATCGAAAAGATAGACGGGTGATGTCACGGGTAACTCCAAGCCATCATGGTAAAGGTGCATTTACCTAAGCAACCTTGCACGGGGCTGACTTGTTACGGATCCGAGGAGTACGACTGGCCTTCGGCATCCTCGACCGATCGCCATGACTGCTGGAACGAGGTGCTGATATTGAATAGTTATATCGTTTTCAACCCGCAGCCGATCAGTCGACCTGCGGATCAGCCTCCGTCACTCCAGATTTTCCGAATTCGAGATCCTGGAGATTGGAAGCCGGGCCCAGCGGGTCTCGGTGTTCAGCTGCGCCTATCAGGGGTCTTGAAGAAGCGCCCCGAGACGGCTACGAGCACAGATGTATCGTGAGTGTCGACATCAAACTGTCAGCTGGCTCGGGGGCATATGGCAGATGATCGCTTCCGCTTTAGCATGCGCTTGAAGCGAACCTGCCCCTCCCCTTGGCAGAAATAGGAGAATGAGCCCAATGTCGAGCGGGGCGGTCGTATATGTGGTAGACGATGACGTTGGAGTTCGCAAAGCGCTCTCCTTTCTTTTGGCTTCCGCTGGCCTGAACGTTCGCCTGTATGATTCGGCCAGTTCATTTCTCAAGGAGGTCTCCGATCCTGGCCGCTGTTGTATCGTAACAGATGTTCGCATGCCTGGGATGGATGGACTTGAGTTTATCCGACGTCTCAATGAGCTAGGCTTCAATGTGCCCGTCATCGTCATGACAGGTCATGCGGACATTCCGCTCGCGGTCGAGGCCATGAAGGCTGGTGCCATCGATTTTCTCGAGAAACCCTTCCGAGAAGACCGGTTTCTGGAAGTCGTTCGGTTTGCACTTGTGTGCGACGAAAAGAGCGTCCGAAGAAGCCAGGAACTGCTCAAGACCCAAGCCCGCCTGCAATCCCTTTCCCAGCGCGAGCGTCAGGTGCTGGACTGCCTGGTGGAAGGAAAGGCGAACAAGGCCATCGCCCATGAGCTCAACATCAGCATTCGAACTGTCGAGATTCATCGCTCGAACGTCATGGCAAAGATGGAAGCGCGGAGCCTTTCCGAGCTGATCCGGATGGCCCTCTTCGTCGAGGCGGTGACTATCAACTGATCTAATCACATAAGCACAAGCTTCTGACACATTGCCCGGTTGCATGGCATTCGCTTGGTCGAACCGATGGCCTGCAGAGCTTCCTTGATCGAGAAGCGTCCCCGAATGCCCTCTCCCCATTGTCTCCTCCCTATCCTTAGTGACCAGCGTGACGAAGAGGCGCGCGAGACAGATTCGATTGAGTATGTTGTCGCGAACAATAATCGCTGGTCTCGCGTCGTCTTGAATTTCGCCGGTATCGAGACGGACTCATGGTGCGAGTTCGAATTTCAGCTGGCTTGGCATCCGCAGGAGGAGCAACGGGCGGCCCTCGACTTTGCCGTCATTGGCCTCGACTTTTTGACGGAAGACGGATCGAGCATCGATTTTGCATATGTCCCGGGTCTGACCAGGACCCAGGTCGACCCTCACACTTGGCATGTCGGAATTCCCGGTTACTGCCATCAGAACGTGACATCCTGCAGGATATCCTTCGGGTTCTTTGTGCCTTCGCCGGCAAAAAAGCTAGCCGTCAGCATTCGCAGTTGGCGAAACTCCCATCCCTTCACAATCAGAGAGCCGAGGCTTCTTCAGAGCAATGCTCTGAGATCAGCGGACGGGACATGTGCTGAAGCGACCGGGAATGCAACCAACACCCCAGCCCTAAGGCCCTTGAGCCCTCGCCGGGCTTGGCGTGTTCTCAACGCTGTACCGACCTGGTTGAGATTTGCTGTACTGCCAGGGCGCAACCTGCTGGTCCGCGGTCAGATCATTAATGAAACCCTCGCTCCCGAGGGCGTCCTGGCTCACGTTGTTTATCGCAATGCCAAGGGGGAAGAGCTGCTTCCTCCTTACCCGGAACTGCCAGTCGCCCCAGCAGTCGGCGCATTCATCGATATCCCAGTTCACGGGCAGGCGCGACGCTTCACACTGAACCTTATTCCACCGATGGAAGCAGCAAACGTCGAAATCGGATTTCAGACATGGCACGCTGAAGCCCAGGTCGAGCTGGTTACTCCCCTCGAAGTCTCGGTCGAAGACGATCTGTCGCTGGAGATCAATTCGGGCAGCGGTCATCCAGACGCACCGACCTTCCTTAAGCGGCTCATGGATAGACTCGGCAGCGCTGTACCGCTGGACGAGCGAGCTCACGACAGCGTTCTACTGGGACGGATCGTAGATCCGGAGGCATTGGCTTCCTCAATCACCTTCCACGATCGACTTGACGCCGTGCAGCACGGCAAAAGATCGGTTATCAAAAATAACGAACTCGTTCTTGGCGGCCTTCCGCCCTGGGCTCTTCCCGACGAGCCGCAATGGACGGAAGATCCGTATCAATCCCTCGCTTGGCGACTTGAATTCCAGTCACTCGCATGGCTTCGAAAACTCGCTGAAGACAGAAGTCGCACAAGTCTCGCACGAGCCGTGGACTTGGCGGCATCCTGGTCGCGCGCCAATCCCTGGGGCTCCCCGAGCGATCCACTCAGCGCGCATCCGCGCGCCCTGGCAGCTCGCGCCGAAGCATTGCTTTTTCTTCTTTCCGCGAGCGCCAGTTCGCCGGAATCGACGGACTCCAGAAACATGCTGACCATTCTTGCCGAAACCGTTCGGCATGCGGTCGCCCTGGCAGAAATCCTTAGTCAGAATATCTTTTCACATTCCAATTTTCATCTGCACGCGGCTTGTGCTCTCCTGGCATTGTCACAGGCTCTTTCGCGGGTGCCGCTCGCAGCATATTGGACCTCGCTTGCTCTCGTGCATCTCAGCGACGGCTTTACCCAGTTGATCGATGAGAATGGCACCTTTACCGAACAATCATCTCACTACCAACTTGAGTTGGTTTCTCTGGGTCTCATCCTGGTGCGCCATCTTGATAAAATGCCCGAGACACGTGAGCTTCGCGACGACATTACCGAGCGCGTTCGGAAAAGCCTTCGAACATTGGTCGCTGTGACAGCACCGTCAGGTTCACTGCCTCCCTTCGGGGACGCTCCTTATGGCTTTCACCATGCGTCTTGGCTGCGACGCCTGCTTTCGGGTTACGGCACCGGCCTGCTCTCGGATTCCGAGCTTGCCACTGAGCTCTCCTACCCAACCGGGAGAAGGACTTTTGCCTCCGCAAAAGCCGGTTTGATCGCGACTCGATACTATGAGCGCAATGCCCAATGGGGCTATTTCTGTGCCTCATTAGCTGGCCGGTGCAATGAACTCAGCCATCATGACTGCACATCGTTCGTCTATTCGACGGGCGGTGCACCTTGGATCGTCGATCCTCGTGGATCCAGTTTTCACGAGACGGGAGTCGCGCGTCAGTATCTCACCGCATCGAGAGCTCACAACGTCGCTCTTCCTGACGGGAGAGAGCAGCTGTCCGGACTGAGTTGGATCGAAAGATATGAGGAGCTTGATGGCGCGAGCATCTTCCATCTCAGCAGCAACGTCTATGGCCCCCGTTACGAGCATCATCGCATCTTCATCACTCTGGATAGGCTTGATGCTATCGCCGTGATTGATCACTTTGCGTCTCAGTCTGGACCAGTCTCCTTCGACGGGCTTCTCCATTTTGATCCTGCCGTCGTCGCCGCTATTGCAAATACAAGGCTGGGAGCCGCCTACCGAAAGAACGAAAGGCTCAGGATCGTTCCTTATTGGACAAGAGGACAATTCGGCGGCATGGGCATTGAGAATGGACGCAGTGACACGCCCATGTCAGCTCAAGGTTATGTGGCTCGCCCAACCGGTGGCCTGCAGCCCGCTAATGTTTTTCGTTACAGCTTCACCGGTCAAGGCTCTGTCTGCGGTGGCGTCCTGCTCACGACCAGCGACCAGGCCGCCGATGCCCTCTCGAGACTTCTGGAGGCCGACAAGGTCAGGACGATTCTCGCCAATCTTCCGGGCGAAAGCGCCTGATGCAGGATCGGAGCCTTCAGTCGAATGATGGGCGCCCGAGCGGATCAGGCGCCCATGCCACCGAGCCTCTCAGCCGAAAAGAGCGTCGATCGCATCCTGCGAAGTGATACCCTTGTCTGTCGCCAGGGCCGGTCCATTCAGAAGGGCATCGTCACCGTCACGGGTCTGCTCCACTGTCTCGACATCCCTGAAGCTCTCGAGCCCTCCCCATATTTCGATCATTTCGTGAACGCGCTCTTCCACGAACCTCATTGCGCCGACCACTTTGCTGATCCGCTGCCCGGTAATGTCCTGGAAGTTGCAGGCCTCGAAAATGCTGATAACGTGATCGGAAATCTCACGCGCGATCTCCTGATCGCCGCCTGACAGGCGAGCCGCAAGGTTGCCCGACAACTCGTCAATTCTTTCGGCGGCGGCCAGAATTGCGTTGGTCGCTGTCTCCGTTCCGAGAACGATGGCCCCGAGTTCGTCGGTAACCCGGTTGATCTCCTGGCCCTGCGTGCCGGCATAACGGAGTGTTGCAATTTCCCGCTTCGTGCGCTCGATTGCCTCGTAGATCGAGTCCAACTCGACCTTGAGACGCATCGCCTCCTGCATGTCTCTCCGATGCTCCTCAATCAGAGAAGCCGAGAGTTCCTTAGCCGGAACGATTGCCTCCTTGATGGATCCAAGCAGGTTCATGATCTCGGTATGCCGTTCGAGAGCTTCCTCGTCGGGGGGAGCAGAGGTCATGTGTGCCTCAATGCGATAGCTCTTACGTGGGTTCATGACGCGTACCGCATATCACTAGGCACCGAAGACGGTGCTGATTTTCGAGCGAAGCGTCTCGGCATTGAAAGGCTTCACGATATAATTGTTGACCCCTGCCTTCTTGGCAGCAACAACGTTCTCGGTTTTTGCCTCGGCCGTGACCATGATGAAAGGCAGGGAGCTCAGTTCCGCATCGGCCCTCACCTGCTGAAGCAGCTCATACCCCGTCATCGGAGCCATGTTCCAGTCGGAGATGACAAGGCCATACTTCTTGGCTCTGAGCTTCTCCAGAGCAGCCTGCCCGTCCGACGCATCGTCAACATCGGTAAAGCCAATCTGCTTCAGCAAGTTGCGGAGAATGCGCACCATGGTCTGGTAATCGTCAACGACGAGGACAGGGGTTGAAAGGTCTAGGCTCACAGTAGCGTATCCTATCTGGTTAGGTGAATGGGAATGGTTCGAGCATAGCTCTCTATGCGGCCTCGCGCTCAGCCTCAAAGGCCAGAATTGCATCGACGTCAAGGACGATCATCAGCACACCTTGAAGCTGATGAACGCCTTGCGACAGCTTCACCCAGCGCCGGTCCATATGCACCGGGTTAGGCTGAATCTCGTCAGGATTCAGCTTGAGCACTTCCCCAACCTCATCGACGAGCAGGCCATAGGCCTCGCCCTGGAATTCGAGCCCCACCGCCATGCGGCGTCCAGTCCTGCACTCGTCCTGAAGACCCAGACGGCTCCGCAGAGATACAGCGGTGACGACACGTCCGCGCAGGTTGAGCAAGCCTGCTATTTCTGCCTGTGCCAGTGGAACCTTGGTCATCTCGCTGACCACGAAAACGTCGTGGACGCGGCTGATCGGCAATCCAAGCAACTGCCCCATCACCGTGACCGTGATGAACTCCGCCTCCCGTGCGAAGGCTCTGGGCGCGTTAAAGGCAACCGTATTCATGGCTATGCAGCCTCCTCAAGAGATCCACCCAGCTCCGCGAGCGCGGACAGCAATCCACGGCGGTCTACCTTCGAAACGACATCGGTGATCTTGAAGCGGCGTGCCAAAGCAATGAGCTGAGGATCAGGCCGTAGCGTCATGCCGATGATGGGTGTCGAACCGTACTGCGCATCCGCCCGCAGAGTAGCGATGAACGCGAAGCTGGAATGTCCAGGCAGTTCAAGATCGGTAACGATAATGTCAGGCTGGATACCGTTCGCAAGCATGCGAGCAGCGTCCTGAGCCGTAGCCGCCGTCTGAACACGGTATCCGGAAGCCTTGAGAACCGGAACGAGCATGTCCCTGAAGAAATTCGAACCGTCGACGAGGAGCAGCGAGCTCGTACTTTTGCTCTTCTGGCTGGATCGAGACCAGGTTTCAAGGACGAGAGGTAAATAGTGCGCGATGTTGACGATCTCGGTCGTCCGCCCTCTGACCACGGCAGACCCGACGAGGTCGGATCGCTCGGCGAGAAGCTCCACTTCGAGCCTGTCCTCAACAATATCGACAATTTCTGCGACGGCCAGCCCCATAGAGATCTCCCCGTCGGAGAAGACGAGCAGGGACTGCATTCCCTGTGCCTTGATCTCGAGCGCGTCGTCACACGATACGATCGGCATCAAGCGGCCACGATACTGGATGACAGGACGGCCGCTCGCCCATTCGATCGTGGAGGCATCGATCTCTTCAAGGCGCGTCACGAGGGACAAGGGAACAGCCTTGAGGCTCTCGCCTCCACCTCGGAAGACGAGCAGGCTTGTCATTTCCACCGTGGCGATTACCGTCTGCTCGAGCGAAGTGTCCATCTGGAATTCTTCATTCTGCGCTTCCGACCCCACCATGCGTGCAAGGCCATTCGGGTCGACGATCAGGACAACTGCCCCATCTCCGAGGATGGTGTTTCCTGAAAAGAGCTGGATATGCCGCAGCTTGGAAGACATCGGCTTTACGACGATCTCTTCGGTGTGGAACACTCCATCGACAAGGATTCCGAAGCGCTGTTGTGCAACCTGCGTGACAACGACAAAGCCCGTGTCCGCATCCTCGCTCTCTGACAGGCGCATGATTTTTGCCAGAGGAACAATTGGCAGCAGGCGCTCCCGCAGCCGCAGGATCGGCGTACCGTTGATTCGCTCGATCGTGTGCTCGGAAGAAGGAGAAACTCTGACGAGCTCCGAAACAGCGAGCTGCGGAATAGCGAAGCGCTGGTCCTTGGACGATACGATGAGAGCCGCGACGATGGCGAGAGTCAGCGGGATCTTGATAGTAAACGTCGTTCCGCGTCCCTGCTCCGATCTGATATCGACAGTGCCCCCGATCAATTCGATATTGGTTTTCACCACGTCCATGCCGACGCCGCGTCCGGATACGGATGTGACCGCAGCGGCCGTCGAGAAGCCGGGGTGGAAGATAAACTTCGCCACTTGGGCGTCGCTCATCCGTTCCAGTTCCGCTTCGCTCACGATCCCTCTTTCGAGGGCTTTCTTACGGATAGCAGCCTGGTTCAAACCTTTGCCGTCGTCGGAGATCTCGATCGTGATCGACCCTCCTTCATGGTAGGCATTCAGCCGAATGGTGCCCTTATCCGGCTTTCCGGCTGCGCGACGCTCGGCGGGGCTCTCGATCCCGTGATCCGCCGAATTGCGCACCATATGGGTAAGAGGATCTCTGATGACCTCGAGAACCTGACGGTCGAGTTCAGTGTCGGCGCCCTGCATGATCAGATCGATCTGTTTGGACAGCTCGTTTGAGAGATCCCGCACGACGCGAGGCAGCTTTTGCCACGCATTGCCGATAGGCTGCATGCGCGTCTTCATAACGCCGTCCTGCAACTCGGCCGTGACCTGGGAAAGGCGCTGCAATGGCACCTTGTAGCCGTGATCCTCGGAGCTGCGCCGCGCAATTTCCAGCAGCTGGTTGCGGGTCAACACAAGCTCCGACACCATCGTCATCAGGTGTTCCAGCGTGTCGACGTTCACGCGGATCGTCTGGACCTTTCCGGCGATGCCATCCCCGGCCTCACCGTGATCTGGCGCCTCCGCATCGTTCTTGGATGTCTTTTGCGGCGCACTCGCTTTCGGGGCTGATGGAGCAGCCGCCTTGGCGGCAGCCGAGAAGTCAGGCCCTGGAGCCTCTTGGAAAGCGCGCTCCAGCTCGTCCAAGGAAACCTCGCCCGGCTTCAGCGCTCTCTCCAGCACTTGGTAGACAATCGTTCCGGACGCCTTTTCCGTATCGGGGCCCGGAGCCTCCTGGAAAGCGCGCTCCAACTCATCGAGCGAGACTTCACCCGGTTTGAGCTCGCGCTCCAGCACCTGATAGACCGCCGTCCCGACAGTCGCCGTTGTGATCTGCGAAGCGGCCGGCGCCAGAACGGGATCCGTCGCATTCGCCATGCGGTCGAGCGTTGCGATCAGATCGTCGTCCGTCCCTTGCGGCTCGGTGCCGTGGCGCTCCAGCTCACCAAGAATATCCTTGATGCGGTCTAGCGTTTTCAGGATCAGCGACACGGCGTTCGTCGTTACGGGCATGCCGTCACGAAACTTTCCCATGAGCGTCTCTGCCGCATGGGCCAAAGCCTCAAGCCTGGGGAGTCCGAGGAAGCCGCAGGTTCCCTTGATGGTATGGACCAACCGAAAGATATTGCTGAGGATCGCCTGATTGTTGGGATCCTGCTCGAAACGGACCATCTCCACATCGACCGTTTCAAGATGCTCGCTGGTCTCCGTCAGGAACTCAAGGAGAAGGTCGTCCATCACCGTGTCTCATCTCTGGTTAGAGTAATTGTTGGCGTTTGTTCGTATGAGGCTTGGGCCAGCGGGTTTGACATCAGGTCTTGCGGCGATGACATTTCTCTGCACCGCGAGGACCCGCTTACGACAGTCTATTGGCGTGAAGCCGGGGATCCCTCATCGTCCGAAATCCGCCGCACGGAGACATTCCCCAGGACGCCCTGCCCCGGAATACCCCGAAGAGCTTCCCCCGAACTCTCCCATCGTTCCTGTGCGGCTTGAACAAGGCGTGCCTGAAGTCTCACGAGCGCCGTTACGCGATCAGTGGCGAACTCCGGCGCCTGGTCATGAGCGAGCGTTCTCATCACTGCAGGCGGATGGGCGGCGGCTGCTGGGAGGCCGGCGAGTGAGATGGCGATAACGAGCATCCCCAGGCAGCGGGAAATCGTACGAGACATGGACAGAAGACTTGACGTTAAGAGTAGCTTTGTTGACCTTACCGGTTCTATCTTGCGTCAAGCTGGCTTAACCGAATGTTCGGCATGCGCCACTCGCACATCGGACGGATTCCAAAAGGAAGATCCACTTTTCACGTCCGATGCCGTTGCCTTAAGAGCTTCAGGCTCTGAGCGTAAAAAAGCCGGGTCAGCGTCAACCCGGCTCGTCACTCATCAATCTCGTCGCATGCTTGTTAGGCGCAAACTCTTTGGTCTGTGACCGCCTGCGTTTTACGAGACCGGCCCCGTATAAGAATAGCCGATATAACGCTTCGCATCGATGGGATCATACCCTAGGCGCTGCCGCAACTTCTTGCGGAGCTTGCTGATATGACCTTCGACGACACTGTCCTCAACATCGTCGCTGTAGAGGCCATAAACCGCGTCGAAGATCTGCTTCTTCGTCAGGCGATGCCCCTTCCTGCGAACCAGGTACTCAAGGATGTGCCGCTCACGGCGAGGCAATGCGAGCGGAACTCCATCGATCTCAGGGTCACGACCATCGAAGAAAACCTTGAGGCGGTCCTTGTCGTTCTGGCTGACCTTACCAAGACCTGCATTGACCCGCCGCCATACAGCCTCGGAGCGGGCGAGGATCTCGCGCACGTGAACCGGCTTACGAACGACGTCGTCGAATTTGGCTGTGAAGAGCTCCAGCGTCTCCTCAAGGGAGCGGACATCGCTCAGGGCGATAATGGGAGCTTTGGAATGGCGTCGAATGCTCTCTGCGAAACTGGCGCGTTGCTCGAAGGTACCGAGAACAAAGCCCTGGATCGCTTCCATGTCGGTACCGGACGCCGTCTCCAGCCACTCGCTGAATTCGTTCGAGTACAAGCCAATCGAAGATATACCTTCGCGCTTGAAGCTTGCCACATACCCAGACGTCACTATTTGTCGATCATCGACAACGATATACATGATAGGCCCCCAGCCTGCACTTAGAAATACTTACTCAACTCAATTTGAGATTTGCCGCTTTCTCGCCGCAATCGGCGGATATTTGTTGTTCGGCAATTGGAAACTATGCCCATTCGTAATGTGGGGCAATACGTATTGAGACAGAGTGTCAACCTTCGAAATGTTAATGACTGTTAAGAATTGGGTTTCCTGTTAAGCTGCGCCTCAAATGCGCTTAACCGAATTCGGGTAAAATGCCCTTCCGATTCCCAAGCTACTGAGGCTCAACATTTTCCTGCGCGGGAAAGCGGGGTCGGCATCGGGAAAAGACAGCGGATATTTATTGTTTCGTTGTTTTATAACTACGGGTTAAGCGAAATAAATAAATACGTAATCCTGCTTATTGGCCTAACTGTACGTATTGGATTCGCCTTGGCTCCGGCGGCATCCGAATTGGGATGATTCGCCTAGATCTGTTTCCACTTGCGTGGAATTGGCTCTTCTTCTTTGCCTTGCCGCTTTTTCAGAGCGCCCTGATGCCAAGGCATCTCGGGTGAACGGCTGGTCTTAACGTGCCAAGCTTGCTTCAATCTAGCGCACCCAAAGTTCCCGAAGAACTTGGCCGTATCGCCCTGCCATAGGGCGCAGAGCGTTTAAGAGAGGTAAATCGCTCTTCAGAGCATGCGGAGCGGCGAGCTTGTCCATAACAATGAGAACATTGAAATTTTCTGTTCCCTTTGAGAGCCGATCCGCTCAATGTGAAAAGAACAATAACGCTCCTCGGCCGCCCCACCTATGATTCACCGTACGACCAAGGCTGGGCTCTTCTCAGCCTTTAGTGCTCATCGCGCTTCTGTTCTGCACCAGTTGCGGATCAGCGACTCAGGTCTGGAATCGGTCTTTGCCGACATCGTGCAGCTGGCGGCCCATATCTGCGGGTGCCCCATGGCAGCCGTCACGTTCATCGAGCGGGAATGCCAATGGTTTAAAGCTGCAACTGGGGCTAGCTTCCGTGACATTCCCATTGGCGAATCCATCTGCGCCCAGGCACTCCAGAGTGCCGAACCGGTCAGCATCATCGACCTTGCTCAGCACCCCGCGTTCGAAACCAAGCCTCTCGTCGCAAGCGAGCCCCATATGCGCTTCTATGCCGGAGTTCCGCTCTGGAGCGAAGACGGAATTGCATTGGGGTCGCTGTGCGTGTTCGATACGGTCTCGCACGTCGCTCCTCTCACTGGAAAGCAATCGGAGAGTCTTCTCGCGCTCTCCCGCCTGGTCACACGGGAACTCGCGGCAAAACGGCTAACCGTGACGAGCTCCGCCCCTCGGCAGGCGCTGCCGGAATGCCAGGCATCCGGTCGCTCCGAGGATGTGGCCTCAGACGGACGGCAGACGGAGGACGCCGATGGACTGGACGAAGTCAAGTACCGCTTGAGACATCACTCTGGCGGCTACCGATGGGTCTCCTCGCGCGTTCAACCTCTCCGCAACAGCGAGGGACAGGTCGAGCGGTGGATCGGCACCAGCGTCGATATCAATGCCGCTACCGAAATCGAACGCGAACTCTCGGCGAGCCAGGAATTCGCGAGCCGCCTGCTCGCGAGCTTTGACGGCTGTGCGATGGTCTTCGATACCGAGGGCCGCCTCCTGTTCATGAATGAACGCGGCCAGCAGGCTATGGAGATCGACGATCTTTCCAAGATCGATGGCTGCTTTTGGCATGAGTTCTGGACCGACGCCGCCCGGCAGGATGCAATGGCTGCATTTGAGGCAGTCAAGGCCGGGAAGTCGGAGCGCTTCCAGGCGCAAGGTGCGATCCATTGCAAGAGCATGAAGTGGTGGGATGTCACAACCACCCCCATTCTGAACACTGAGAAAAAGCTCGAGGCTTTTCTCGCCATTGCGCGAGATGCCAGCGAGTTTCGGGAGACCGAGCAGGATCTGCGCCTCAGCAACGGCCGCTACCGTGCGCTGGTCGAAGCCAGCACGGCCATCGTATGGCGCGCGGACTCGAAGGGAGTTCTGCTCGAAAGTCCCGGGTGGCAGGAATTCACCGGCCAAACTCCAGTGGAGTTTCAAAAGAACGGATGGCTGGATGCCGTTCATCCCGATGATCGCGTCCGCGTCACAGAAGCATGGAAGAACCTCATCAGGTCGGAAGAGCTCGGGAGGGCCGAATGCCGTGTGCTTCTTCCGAATGGCGACTATCGCTGGGTCCTTGTCACGGGAATACCGCTGATCGATCTGCATGGCGATGTCCAGGAATGGATCGGCACGCTGACGGATATTCACGAGCAGAAAGCTGCCGCCGAGCATTTTCGCATGAGCGAGCAGCGATACCGTGCGCTGATCGAGACCAGCACTGCAATCGTCTGGCGAGCCGATGCGGAGGGATTGTACATCGAAGGCTGGGGCTGGCACGAATTCTGCGGCCATGAGCCGATGGTAGGCGCCCCACTTGGTTGGTTGGATCTGATCCATCCCGCTGATCGCGACAACACGGCGTCTGCATGGCAAGAGGCTGTCGCCCGGAAGAAGGCGGCGAGGATCACTCACAGGATGCTGGGCCCGACCGGCGAATATCGGTGGGTGTTCTGTCGCGCGCTTCCACTCCTCGATGAAGCAGGAGACGTTCAGGAATGGACCGGCACGATCGCCGATATTCACGACCGGCGGTCTGCTGAGGACAAGCTGCGAGCCAGCGAGGAGCGCCTGCGATTGGCTGTGGAGACAACCGGCTTGGGAATTTGGGACTTCGACCTCGTGACTGGCCGGCACCAATGGACCCCGGAGGCTCACCTCCTGCTGGGCCTGGACCCGCATGCCAAGATCGACACGAATTTCATCCTCAAGCTGGTTCATCCGCATGACCGCGACAGATTTGAGGAGGTTTTCCATACCGGCGAGACCGCCGGACCCTTGGCATACGGCGACACGTTCCGCATTTTCCGTGCCGATACCGGCGAAGAGCGTTGGATAACGCTGACGGGCCGAACGGTCCTGGACCACGATGGAAAGGCCGTTCGCAAGATCGGCACGGCTCAGGACATTACCGCGCGCAAACTGGCCGAAATTGCTTTGAAGACGAGCAAAGACAAGTTGAGCCGCAGTGAGGCTCACCTTCGCTCGATTCTCGAGACCGTTCCCGATGCAATGATCGTCTCTGATGAAAAGGGCATCGTCACATCGTTCAGCGCCACGGCAGAGCACATCTTCGGGTATCGACCCGAAGAGGTGATCGGCACGAACGTTAAGTTCCTTATGCCCCAAAGCGCCCGCGAACAGCACGACGACTTCGTTCGTCACTCTCGCCTTTCCGGCGAGCGCCGCATTATCACCCCCGGCCATATCGCGATGGCTCAGCGGAAGGACGGAACCACCTTTCCCATGGAGGTACAGGTCGGTGAGATGGAGTGGGAAGGGGAGCGCTACTTCACTGCGTTCATTCGCGATCTCACCGAACGGCAAAACACCGAAATGCGCATGCAGGAGCTGCAGGCCGATCTCGCCTACATGTCCCGGCTGACAGCCATGGGCGAAATGGGATCGACCCTCGCGCACGAAATCAATCAGCCCCTGACGGCGATCGCCAGTTACCTCAACGGATGCAGTTTGATCTTGGACCGCATGGAGGGCGAACAGGTGGCGATGCTCAGGCTTGCCGTAGGTGAAGCCGCCGAGGAGGCTTTGCGGGCCGGTGAGGTCATTCGCCAATTGAGGGAATTCGTCGCACGCGGCGAGACCGAACACCGGATCGAGGATCTTCAGCGTCTTGTCGAAGAGGCCAGCGCCCTCGGCCTTGTCGGGGCCAAGGAGAAGGGGATTCAGGTCGAGTTCAACTTTCCGCAAGCGAGCCTGCAGGTCATCGTCAACCGCGTTCAGATCCAGCAGGTCTTGATCAACCTTCTCCGCAATGCGGTCGAGGCGATGCAGGACACTCATAATCCTTCCCTGGCCGTCCATGCGCGCGTGGTACAGGATGGGGCACTGGTGCAGGTCAGCGTGAGAGACACCGGCCCCGGCATTCCTGCGGAGGTTCTGAGCAAGCTCTTTACCCCGTTCACGACCACGAAAAAGAGCGGCATGGGCGTCGGCCTGTCGATCTGCCGGACCATCGTGGAATCCCATGGAGGGAAGATCTGGGCGGATTCCGATCCGGCCGTGGGGACCACGTTCCACTTCACCCTCAGAAACGTCGACCTAGAAGAAGTCGCATTCCCTGAACCCTGAGGAGCCTGCGGACACGGCAGCCCCCATGAAGCGTAGTCGTCGATAGAAGGACTGGATGTCGCGCGATTCGAAGGCACCGTCTATAATCGGAACGGCGGCCCCTCAGGCGTGTCTCTTGGAGCTTTCGCATGCCTTGCTACCTCGGTATCGACGTGGGGACCTCGGCGGTCAAAGCGCTCATCGTCAACGAGCGGCAACGCACCATCGCAGAAGCGGCGATCCCCCTGGAAACCTCCCGCCCGAGAGATCTCTGGTCCGAGCAGGATCCCGAGACATGGTGGCTCGCGGTCGAGGCGGCCCTTGAGCACCTGCGCACCCACGCTCCAGCGGCCTTTGGCGGCATTCGCGGGATCGGACTTTCGGGACAGATGCACGGCGCCGTGCTCCTCGATGGGCGCGGGCAGCCTTTGCGGCCAGCCATCCTCTGGAATGACGGCCGGTCTTTCGGAGAGGCGAACGAGCTTGGAAAGAGCCATCCCGCGCTTTCCCGAGTGACGGGCGTCATCCCGATGCCCGGCTTGACCGCTCCGAAGCTTCTCTGGCTGGCGCGACATGAGCCGGAGATATTTCGTGCCGTGCGAACGGTCCTCATGCCGAAGGACTTCATCCGTCTGAAGCTGACCGGATCTTGCATCACCGAGATGTCCGATGCCGCCGGCACATGGTGGCTCGACGAGGCGGCGCGCGACTGGTCGGACGAGGCGCTCGCGGCAACGGGGCTCGATCGTACGCAAATGCCCAGCCTCGTCGAAGGCTCCGCGCCCTCTGGCACGGTGCGCCCGGAAATCGCCAGGGCCTGGGGGTTGCGGGACGACGTCGTGGTTTCCGGCGGTGCGGGCGATGCCGCGGCCGGCGCGATCGGCCTTGGGGCGATCGACGACGGATCCGCCTTCATTTCTCTCGGGACCTCGGGGCAGCTCTTCGTCACGACCCTCCGCTTCAGCCCCGCCCCTGAAACCATGGTCCACTCGTTCTGCCACGCCCTTCCGGATCGCTGGTTCCAGATGGCGGCCATGTTGAACGGGGCCAGTTGCCTCGCCTGGGCCGCAAGACTGCTCAAGTCGGAGGTCGCTGAGCTTCTGCGCCGAACCGAAGCCGCATATCGCGGCCCCTCCCCCCTGCTCTTCCTCCCATACTTGGCCGGTGAACGGACTCCGCACAACAACCCGCACGCGAGGGGCGTCTTTTTCGGGCTCTCCCCCGAGACGCAGCCGACCGACCTGATTCAGGCCGTTCTGGAAGGTGTTGCCTTCAGCTTCGCCGATGCCAAGGCGTGTCTTGAGCAGGCAGGCACACAATTTTCTTACGCCGGCTTGATCGGCGGCGGATCCCGCAGCGCCTTCTGGGCACAGATCTTCGCCAATGTCCTGAACATCCCGCTCGCCCGTTACGAAGGCAGTGAAACGGGACCAGCCTTCGGCGCTGCCCGCCTGGCCCGGCTTGCTGCAACGGGGGAGGCTCCGGAAGCGGTCTGCTCGGCGCCCGCCGTGATCGAGACGATCGAGCCTCAGCCTCACCTCGTCGGCCTGTACGGCCCGCGCATCGATGCCTTCCGCCGCCTCTACAGCGCTCTCGCGCCGGAGTTTCAGAAGGCGCAGGCAGGCGGCAATTGAAAGTACTCTGAGCGGCCCTAGTCTTTTTTCATCCTGAACGATCACGTCGCCTCTTTCAGAACCGAGGACGTCAGGGAGGAAAGAACCGTGGACCGGGGCTCTGTCGTCGCATCCCCACATGCCACCGCCGCCATTCCTGGAAAGCCCGGGAAGGGCACGCGCTCGACCGCGCTCAGGCAGCGGAATGCTGATCTTGTCCCTCAGGAAGACGAACCTCCCAGCGCCCGTTCCCGCGTGATGCCGCACAGGGAGGATGCATGACCGGATCACCTCCAATCCTCGAAATGTCCAGGATCTCGAAAACCTTCCCGGGCGTGAAGGCACTCTCCGATGTGTCGCTCACGGTTTATCCCGGCGAAATCCATGCTCTCATGGGGGAGAACGGCGCCGGCAAGTCGACCCTGATGAAGATCCTCTCAGGGGCGTACCAGGCCGACAGTGGCGGCGAAATCCGCATCGGTGGGCAGCTCGCAACGATCAACAGCCCTCTCGCCGCCCTCCACCATGGAATATCGACGATCTATCAGGAGCTCTCCCTCGCGCCGAACCTGTCGGTCGCCGAGAACATGCTGCTGGGGCGCGAGCATCGAAGCGGCCCCATGATCGACCGACGCTCGATGGAGAACGCCTGCCGGAATGTGCTCGCTAGGTTGGGGGTCTCCTTCGGCCCATCGACCAAGGTCAGCGAATTGTCGATGGCCGAGCGGCAATTGGTGGAAATCGCCCGCGCGCTCATCGCCAATGCCCGCATCCTGATCATGGACGAGCCGACCACGTCCCTCTCCTCGCGGGAAACGGACGCCCTGTTCACGCTCGTGCGGCAGCTCCGGGCAGAGGGTTTGGCCATCATCTATATCAGCCATCGTATGGGCGAGGTCTACGAGCTCGCGGACCGCGTTTCGGTGCTGAGGGATGGCACCTATGTCGGAACGCTGGAACGCCGCGACATCTCGGCTGACCGCCTGGTCCGCATGATGGTGGGGCGAGATCTGTCGTCCTTCTACAAGAAGGACCACGATGCCAAAGGCAGCCGAGGTCCGGTGCTCATCTCCGTTCGCAACGTGGGAGACGGGCGGCGCGTCCACGATTGTTCTTTCGATCTGCATCTGGGAGAAACGCTCGGGATCGCGGGACTTGTCGGAGCCGGAAGAACCGAGCTCGCCCGTCTCCTGTACGGAGCGGATGCCCGAACGAGCGGCGAGATCGCGCTCCAGGGAGAGCCCCTCTCGATCCACCGCCCCGAGGACGCGATCGACGCCGGAATCGTCTACCTGACCGAGGACCGGAAGCATCTGGGCCTCTTCCTCGATATGACTGTCCGCGACAACATCAACATGAACGTACTCGGGCGGGATGCCCGCGCCGGGACGGTCCTGAACCAGAAGGCTGCCAGGAATAGGGCCGCGGCGGCAATCCGCTCCCTCGCGATCCGGGTCGCCGGGGACATCGTGCCCGTCGGAAGCCTCTCAGGCGGCAACCAGCAGAAGGTTCTGCTCTCTCGCCTGCTCGAAACGAAGCCCCGGGTTCTCATTCTCGACGAGCCGACACGCGGCGTCGATATCGGCGCGAAGTCGGAGATCTACCGGCTCATCGACGCGCTGGTCAGAAGTGGCGTTGGCGTCATCGTCATTTCGAGCGAGCTTCCCGAGATCGTCGGCATTTGCGACCGCGTTCTGGTGATGCGCGAGGGAAGGATTGCAGGCGAAGTCGGCGGTGCCGGTCACCCGCCCATCACCCAGGAGAACATCGTCGCCATCGCGACCGGGGTAAAGGAAGCCGCCGCATGACATCTCCCAACGAGACCAGCCCATCTCTTCAGAGTTCAGGAGCAGTGGGCACAGATGCGGGAAGACAGAGCCTCCAGCGGCGCCTCGCGTGGCGATCCACCCTGCAGGCCGTCGGCATGCTGCCCGTGCTCATCATCCTCGGCATCGCCTTCGAGCTGATGTCGGGTCGTTTCCTGAGCGTCCAGAACCTCTCCATTGTTGCGCAGCAAGCATCGATCAATACCGTCCTTGCCGCCGGCATGACCTTCGTCATTCTCACCGGTGGAATCGACCTTTCCGTCGGTTCAATTCTCGCGGCCGCCGCCATGGTGGCAATCCTCGCATCGAAGATCCCCGACTGGGGGATGCTGGGCATTCCTGCGGCCCTGCTGATGGGACTTGCATTGGGCTTCGTCAACGGCGCGCTCATCGCCTTCGTCCGGCTCCCGCCCTTCATCGTGACGCTCGGATCCTTGACGGCCGTGCGCGGTTTGGCGCGCCTTCTCGGCGCGGATACCACACAGTTCAATCCGGAGCTTCCCTTTGCATTCATCGGCAACGGAAGCCTGTTCGGCGTTCCCTGGCTGGTGGTGATCGCTCTCGTGGTCGTGCTGATTTCCTGGTTCATCCTACGCCGGACAGTGCTCGGCGTGCACATCTACGCGGTTGGCGGCAACCCGGACGCGGCCCGTCTGAGCGGGATCAAGGTCTGGGCCGTGCTCCTCTTCGTCTACTGCGCTTCGGGCCTCACGAGCGGGCTCGGCGGCGTGATGTCCGCGGCCCGGCTCTATGCGGCGAACGGCCTGCAGCTTGGCCAGTCCTACGAACTGGACGCCATCGCGGCCGTCATCCTCGGGGGAACCAGCTTCGTCGGCGGGATCGGCTCCATCTGGGGCACGCTGATCGGCGCCCTCATCATTGCGGTCCTGTCGAACGGCCTCATTCTCGTCGGGGTCTCCGACATCTGGCAGTTCATCATCAAGGGCTTGGTCATCATCGGTGCAGTGGCTCTCGACCGCTACCGCCTGAAAGGTTCCGCGCGCACTTGACGTTCATGACGCACGGTCCCGCGATCCAGGTCCGGTCAGCCTGACGCGGCGCAACGAAGACCAACTGACGTGGAGGAAGACACATGAAGCGTATTCTTCTGGCAGCTGTCGCCGTCGCAGCGCTCGGCGCAGGCGGGGTCCAGGCCAAGGAGCTGAAGTCCATCGGCATCTCGCTCGGCTCCATGGGCAATCCTTTCTTCGTGGCTCTGGCCCGTGGCGCGGAAGCCGAGGCGAAGAAGATCAATCCGAACGTCAGGGTCACCGCCGTTGGTTATGATTACGACCTCAACAAGCAGTTCACGCAGATCGACAACTTCATCGCGGCCGGCGTTGATATGATCCTTCTCAATCCGGGCGACCCGAATGCGGTCGAACCCGCCATCAAGAAGGCCCAGGCCGCCGGTATCATGGTCGTTGCCGTCGACACGGCCGCAAAGAGCGCGGATCTGACGGTGACGACCAATAACATTCAGGCCGGACAGATCGCCTGTCAGTACATCGTCGACAAGCTTCAGGGCAAAGGCAATGTCATCATCCAGAACGGCCCTCAGGTTTCGGCCGTCATCGACCGGGTGAAGGGCTGCAAGGAAGTGTTCGCGAAGAACAATGGCATCAAGGTCCTGTCCGACGATCAGGACGCGAAGGGCTCCCGGGAAGGCGGCCTCCAGGTCATGCAGAGCCATCTCACCCGCTTCCCGGACATCGATGCGGTTTTCGCAATCAACGACCCTCAAGCCATCGGCACCAGTCTCGCAGCCAAGCAGCTCAACCGGAACAACATCATCATCACCTCGGTTGACGGGGCCCCCGACATCGAAGCGGCTCTGAAGGACCCCGGCAGCCCCATGATCCAAGCATCCGCCAGCCAGGACCCCTATGCCATGGCGCAGCTCGCCGTCCGCTTGGGCAACGACGCCATGAATGGTAAGAAGCCAGAGAATACGGTAACGTTGATGCCCTCGAAGCTGGTCACGCGGGATAACGTCAACCAGTATCAGGGGTGGTCCGCACCCCGCTCCTGAGCCTGCTGCGCCAGATCGTGCGGCGCCGCTGGCTCCGGCGCCGTTTCGATATGGGAGCTGAGAATGATTCTGGTCTGTGGCGAAGCCCTGATCGACCTGTTTGTCGGAGCCCCGTCTCCGATAGGGCTGTCCGCCGAGGCCCTGGCAGGCGGCTCGCCCTTCAATGTTGCGATCGGAATCGGCCGCCTCGGCCGGCCGGCCGCCTTTCTGTCGACCCTCTCGGACGACACGTTCGGCGCTTTCCTGGCAGAGAAGCTCACCGATGCGGGCGTCAGCGCGGCTTATCTGCAGCGATGCCCCAACCCGACCACTCTCAGCGTCGTCGCGACGAGCCCATCCGGCGAACCTCGATACTCCTTTTACGCTCCGGATAGTGCGGATCGCGCCCTCCGCCCGGAGGCTCTTCCCTTACGGCTCCCATCCGAGGTGAATGCCCTTGCGGCAGGCTCCTATGCTCTCGGGGTCGAACCTATCGCCAGCGCCATCGAGACGCTGCTCCGCCGCGAAGCAGGATCGCGCGTGATCTCGCTCGACCCGAATGTCCGCCCTCGGGTTGTCGGCGATCTGAAGCTTTATCGGGAGCGCTTCGAGCGCCTCATGGCATATGCGGATATCATAAAGGCGAGCGACGAGGACATCGACCTGCTTTATCCCGGTCAGGACCTCGTCCTGGTCTCGCGGATGTGGCTTCAGCGCGGACCGAAGCTCGTCGTCGTCACACGGGGAGCGGAAGGACCGCTATGCGTCTTCGGCCCCTCTGTCATCGAGCGTCCCGCGCCTCGCGTGGATGTGGTGGACACCGTCGGCGCAGGCGATACCTTTCACGCGGGACTGCTCTCCTGGTTCGACGCGAATAACCTGCTCACGTTGGAGGGCCTGGCCGAGTTGAACGAAGCACACATCACGGCAGGTCTTGATTTCGCGGCCGCGGCGGCTGCGATCGTCTGCACCCGCCGGGGCGCGAATCCCCCGACATGGGAGGAAGTGAACCGCTTCATGGCGGGGCGCGCTTAGGGCCTGTTGGAGATCGACATGGATATGCCTCTTCCCATACTTCCCGCAACCGGCCCCAGCTGGCCGACCCGCCCCTTCCATCGCCGATGGCTCATGGAGCAGGCCAGCAACCTGTTCGAATTCTTCCAGCACCACAGCATCAATCCAGCGGGCGGCTTCTTCGATCTCGACAATCTCGGCCGCCCGCTCGGCGGCGCCGATTCAATCCGGCAGATCCACAACACGACGCGCATGGTGCATTGCTTCTCCATCGGTGTCCTTCTCGGCCGTCCCGGATGCGATGCGATTGTCGATCACGGCATGGAGTATCTCTGGAACAGCCACCGCGATTCGAGGCATGGGGGTTATGTCTGGTCGCTCGACGACAACGGCCCCAAGGACGACACGAAGCAGGCCTATGGACACGCCTTCGTGCTGCTTGCGGCCTCGAGCGCGAAGACTGTCGGGCATCCTCTCGCCGACAGGCTCCTGGCGGACATCACGCAGGTTCTCGACGAGCGTTTCTGGGAAGAGCGGCACGGCGCAGTAACGGAAGAATTCGCACGCGACTGGTCGTCGATCAGCGCGTATCGCGGTCAGAACTCGAACATGCACCTCACCGAAGCGTTGATGGCCGCCTTCGAGGCGACAGGCGAGAGAACTTACCTTGAAAGAGCGGAGCGCATCGCAGGGCTGATCATCGGCCGGCATGCCGCATCGCTCGGCTATCGCGTGGCGGAGCACTTCCACGCGGATTGGACTCTGGACCGAGAGTATCGTGGCTACGATGTGTTTCGCCCCTATGGCACGACTCCGGGGCATTGGCTCGAATGGGCGCGGCTCCTGCTGCAGCTCTGGGTGCTGGGGGACAAGCGGCATGGCTGGATGCCTGAGGCATCTCGCGAATTGTTCAAGCAGTCCATCGAGCTCGGCTGGGACAGGGAGAGAGGCGGCTTCTTCTATGCTCTCGATTGGGACGATCGTCCAAGGCTGCCGCAGAAGCTCTGGTGGCCCTGCGCAGAGGCCATCGGCGCGGCCGCCTTCCTATGCGAGCATAGTCCGAGCGAGTTTCACGAAGCCTGGTATCGGCACGTCTGGAGCTTCGTGGACCGGCACTTGATCGACCATGAACAGGGCGGCTGGCATCCGGAACTTTCCGAGGACCTCCGGCCAGCCGACACGTTGTTCACGGGAAAGCCCGACCTGTACCATGCCCTCCAGGCCTGCCTCATTCCTCTCTTCCCGGCAACGGGAAGCCTGACGCGGGTCATACCCGAGGCCATGAAGTAGGACCGCCGCCATCCGAGGGCAAGCTTCGACGCCATCTAATGTCGGCCGAACTGAGAAACTGACCCCCTGACGAAACGAAGAACTGACCCCTCCTTGGCAGAGGAGGAATAGATGTCGACCGGGGTTTCAGTGGATCCTGCATTGTCGCGGACGATGCGGAGA
>NZ_JBVVAJ010000020.1:0-97668 GCF_055792805.1 Microvirga sp. HS2 | reverse complement strand
CGCCGCCTGGGAAGCCGAGCGCAATCGCAACAGAGCCAAGGCGCATTGGCATTTCACCACCACGCAGGCTCGCTCCAAACTACGGCGGCTCTATCCTGCATGATCCCTGTGGCAAAGGACTAGTGGGCTTTTGCGTCGAGTCCCTTCTCTTGAGCCCGCTGGCGCTCAGCTATTGCGCATTCACATTCGCGCAGGGAACGGCTACCGCCTTTCAGGGCGACTGGAGCCGCGACATTCTCCTGGCATTGACGGGGCTGAGCACCGCAGCGCCTCTCATCTGGTTCGCGGCAGCCGCCCAAAGGCTCACATTGTCGACGCTGGGCCTGCTCCAGTATCTGGCACCGACCGGCCAACTGGCCCTCGGCGTTTTCGTTTATGGCGAAGCATTCGGATGGATCGACGCCATCGCATTTACGGCGATCTGGGCAGCGCTCGCGGTTTATACCGCCGGGGCCCTGAAAGCGTCCGGTCGACCGCAGACTCGCGCACGGCGCTGAGCCGCGACCCTGTCGTCAGCAATGTTCGAGAGCGTTGGATGAGCGCGCCGTGCGAAAAACCAAGTCCAGTTTTTCGCACGACGCGCCGGGGGGTTCCCGGAAGCCTGCTCGTCAGGGAATTTTATGCCGTCGCGCGCTCCGCCTATTGCTTTGCGTTCTGCGCATTCGTTTCGGGGCGAAGGGATCGCCGCCTCTCGCGCCGGATGCGTTTCATCAGCGCAATCGACGCGACGATCGTCCGCTCGAGCTGGTGCAGAGCGGGGGAGACGTCAGGCGATGAGGGTGACGGTGTGTTGTCTCGCATCTGTTGAGGGGTCCTCGTTACTTCCAACTAGATTGCCCTAAGGGTAAGTTGACAACGCTTGCTTGGCAGTAAGGCCAGAATGTGGCTTCGCGTTCGTGTCCGCCAGATAACGAGTTGGCTATTTCGGATAATCCGAAGGAGTAATGCGGTCTATTCTTTGTCAGTTCCGTTGAGGTCGCACGATATTGCATTTCGCCCTCGTTGAACGAAACGCGTGTCCGAGCAGCGGTTGCATGGAGATCCTGCTCCGCCGCGTCCGGGAGATTCTGACACTGACGCCAACTGATACTGGCAGCCCTGACGTTCGTCGATGCTGCGCGCCTCAGCACCCGTTACAGATGCCGCGTTCGACGAGGTGATCGATCTCGTGGTCCATGCGGTCCATCTCGCCCACGGCCACACTGTCGATCGAGGAGAAGTCGTTCCGCGGCTCCGAGAACACGTCCCGTTCGAGCTCGGCTTGAGACGGAATCCGGATCTCGCCCGACGCTGAGGCCCGGCTCCAACGATTCTGCGACCAAGCTGGCGATGCTGCGAGTGCGATCGCAAGAATCGCCAGGGTGAAGGCGGCTTTCATGGCGTGTGACTCCTCCAAAGACCTGAGTGCTGTTGCCCTTGCTTGCGCATTCAGGAGCATTCGACGGGAGCATGTCTGGCCGAACGCCGCTTGACCCATCAGGACAAGGTCTGAACACTTTGCGACAGATCTCTGCCGAGCCTCTCAGAAGGGGTAGAGAGCTACCGCTTAATTCTCGCGGGCGATCCGGTCCAAGCGAATAAGCGGACTCAATCAGGACACCATGTTCGGGAGAATGAACATGCCGGTCATCTGGTGTCTCGAAGAGTGCGGATTCCAAGCTGCGCTCTTCGCCGATCGAGCAGTTTAACGGCACTGGTTTATCGCGGCAAAGTCTGGGTTTCCGCGCCGTATCCGCCTCACCATCGCACGAGGCGCGAGAGTTTCACTGAGCGGCCCGGATGTGCGTCCGAGTTGAAGCTGTTTCGTTCACAACTGGAGAAACATCATGACCCGTTTATCCATTCTAGCGGTGGCGGCGTTCACGCTCGTCGCTTCGCCGACATTCCTTCTGGCGACGGCTGGTCCGGCGGCGGCACAAGACGATGATTGGGGCATCGGCGAAACCGATATCAGCGACGGCGGCTTGCGCGGGCTCGTCCAGAACTGGATGGATGAACGCTCCGACCGCCGCGACATGCTGATGGATCTGATTCAGGAACGCAGCGACCGGCGCGATGAGCTCATGGACATGCTGCGGGACCGCATGGACCGCCGCGGCGATCTGCGGGAATTCCTGAGAGACCATCCGGCGCTGCGCGAGCGCCTGAGGGAGCGCCTTGCATCACGATGGGAGGATGAGGGCGATGGCGGCGGCGGCTTGCGTGGGCGTCTGCGGGAGCGGATTGCGGATCGCTTCGGAGGGAACTGTTATTTCCTCACGCGAAGCCTTCGCGCTCAAGATGGAGATCTTCTGGTCGTGGTGCGCAGACGTGTCTGCCGCGATTGATCCGAAGCGAATGTCCCAACCGATGGGAGGATTGACATGAAGAAGGTCCTTGTCGCGGCTGTTGGCCTGATGCTCATCTCATGGCCTGCCTTCAGCCAAAGCTCGAACGACTCCGACGATCGCGGCGGAGGTTACGGCCGCCGTGACCGCGACCTCGAGGATCTCCTGCGCGGGATCGACGATGGCGGTGGCATGGCGAGCCGTATTCCGCAACGCGGCGCCGGATTTCTGCTTCGCTCGGGCGATGCGACGCTTGCCGTGCGGTGCGATCCGAGAGACTCCATGAGATCCTGCGTGGAGGCTGCCACGATGCTGATGGAGCGCGCTCGCAACACGATGCCGAGCGGAGGCGGAGCAGGCGGAACGCCTCCCGGAGGGCCGCCTCCGACCCGCTAGCACTCGCGCAGACCAGTGAGCTTACGCCTCGCCGACGCCGTTGTTGAGACGACGAGGACGCAAGTTTCCGCACGCTCTCTCGTCATGCCCGGCCGTGCGCCGGGCATCCATGTCTCTGGTCGCTCTGGCTCTGAAGACGTGGATGTCTGGGACGATCACTGTATGACAGAAAGATAGCAGCGATTGCAATTATGTCAGAGAGCTGTCTTAATGGCCGCAAGGGGGGAGCGGTCGTGAGCCAGCATGTGAAGCAGCGTCTCGAAAAGAGCCTGGAGTCGGCCACGGCGTCCGGCAGGGCGCTGGCGAGCTACATGCTCGCGAACCTGAACGAGCTGCCCTTCGAGACATCCGCCTCCATCGCCCAGAAGATCGGCGTCAGCGAGCTCACCGTCGGGCGGTTCTGCCGCTCCATCGGCTATCGGCACCTCAAGGATCTCAAGGATCACCTGAGAACGGACCTGGGAGGAAGTCCCTGGCTCCTGGGAGACCGGCTCAAGGACTTCCGGAAACGCAGCCGCCAGGATTTCGGCGAGCTCACGAAGAGCTTCGAGCTGGAGATCGCCGCTCTGGTGCGCGTCTACGAATATGCGCAATCGCCCGCCTTCCAGGCGGTGAGCCGGCGTCTGGCGACGGCGTCGCGGGTCCATGTGGCGGGATTTCAGACGGAGAGGGGGCTTGCCGCCTCACTGGTCCACAACCTTCAATATCTGCGCGACGGCGTGCACCTGCTCGATGCGGGATCCGGGCATTTCGCCGAAGCGCTCCTCGGCGGCGAGGGACCATCCGCCCTCGTGATCTTCGAGGCGCGCCGCTATTCGCGGCACGCCCAGCTCCTGGCGCGCAAAGCGCATCAGCGCGGCATCCCGGTCACCCTCGTCACCGACACCTATTGCGATTGGGCGGACGGCTGCACGAGCGAGGTGTTCCGCATTCCGACCGATCTCAACCTGTTCTGGGAATCGACGGCGCCGATGCTGTCCCTGGTGCATCTTTTGCTGAATGCAGTCTTCAATGAACTCGGCCCGCAGGTCGAGGAGCGGCTGAACGCGACGGCCGCGCTTTATCACGAATTCGTCGGCTACACGGAGAGCCCGTGAGGTCAGACGTGGAGAGGGCCGGTCAGGTCGAAACAACAGAGGGTACAAGAATGGTCAAGACACTTCTCGCGGCAGGCATCTGCATTCTGAGCATGACGTCGCTCGCGTCCGCACAGGAGAAGAAAGAGATCGTCATCGCCTCCGAAGGCGCCTATCCGCCCTTCAACTTCATGGATTCCAACAACAAGCTGCAGGGCTTCGACATCGACATCACGAATGCGCTCTGCGATAAGATGCAGGTGAAGTGCACCATTGTTGCGCAGGATTGGGACGGCATGATCCCGGCGCTGCTCGCCAAGAAATTCGATGCCATCGTGGCGTCGATGACGATCACCGAAGAGCGCAAGAAGCAGATCGATTTCACGAACCGCTATTACCGCACGCCGCTTTCCGTCGCCGTTCCGAACGACTCGAAGATCAAGGACACCACCTCCGCCTCCATGAAGGGCCTGACGATCGGTGCTCAGTCGTCCACGACGCAGGCAATCTATGCCGAGGACGTGTACGGCAAGGCGGGCGCTTCGGCGAAGCTCTATCCTACCCAGGACGAGGCGAATGCCGACCTTGCGAACGGACGCCTCGATGCCTCCGTCGCCGACAAGTTCGTGCTGGTCGAGTGGCTTAAGAACACGGGCAAGGATTGCTGCAAGCTTCTGGGTGACATCGAGGGAACCATGTCCGAGGCCGGCATCGCGATCCGCAAGGAAGACAAGGATCTGAAGGAGAAGTTCAACAAGGCGATCAAGGACATCGTCGCGGACGGCACCTACAAGAAGATCCAGGGCAAGTATTTCGAGTTCGACATTTACTAAGTCGGTCGAGACGACGCTTCGCTGCCAGGAGACGCCACGCGACGGCGTGGCGTCTCCCAAGGGCCCTGCGCAGAGGACGGTCCATTGCAGGATATTCTTTCGCTTCTTTCCTTCTCCGATGGAGGCTGGGGCAGCGCGCTCGCGGCGGGAACGCTCGTGACCCTGTCGCTGGCGCTCGCCACGCTGCCCGTCGGCATCTTCCTGGGCCTTGCGATTGCGCTGATGGCGCGGTCCCGCAGCCCACGCGCGCGCGCCGTGGCCACCGTCTTCACCACGGTGTTTCGCGGGCTGCCGGAGCTTTTGACCCTGCTGATGGTCTATTACGGCGGCCAGATCCTCGTTCAGCGCCTCATGGCGGCGATGGGCTATGAGGGGCAGCTGCAGATCAATGCCTTCCTCGCCGGCGTCCTTGCCTTCGGACTGGTTCTCGCGGCATTTTCCAGCGAGGTCTGGGTCGGCGCGCTCAACACCATCGCGCGAGGGCAATACGAGGCCGGAAGCGCGCTCGGCCTCTCCCGGTTCCTGACCTTCCGGCTCATCGTGTTCCCGCAGCTCATGAGAGCGGCGCTGCCGGGCCTCTCCAACAACTGGCTGACCCTGCTGAAGGATACGTCGCTGATTTCGACCATCTCCCTGGTGGACCTGATGCGGCAGACGAACCTCGCCGTCGGGGCCACTAAGCAGCCGATCGTGTTCTATTTCGCGGCCTGCGTCATCTACCTGATCCTCTCGGCGGGATCGGGGCTCGCCTTCACGGTTCTGGAACGCCGCGCCAATCGCGGCCATGTGAGAGGCTAGAATGACGTTCCGCGATCTTCTGGGCCTCGTCCTCGACCTCGATCTCCTCGACCGCTATGGCTGGCGCTTCGTCGAAGGCGTCGGCGTCACCGCGCAACTGGTGGCGATCTCCTTCACGCTCGGTGCCATCCTCGGGCTGCTGCTGGCGCTGGCGCGCCTCTCGGACAACGGCCTCGTGCGCTGGTTCACGGGCGCCTATATCTATTTCTTCCGCGGCTCGCCGCTGCTCGCGCAGCTGTTCCTGCTCTATTACGGCCTCGGATCCCTGCGCGCCTTCTGGACCGATCTCGGCCTCTGGTGGTTCTTCCGCGAGGCGTGGTACTGCGCCTTGCTCGCCTTCACCCTGAATACGGCCGCCTATCAGGCCGAGATTTTCCGGGGGGCCATCCAGTCCGTCCCGCGCGGGCAGCGCGAGGCCGCTGCGGCGCTCGGGATGCACAGGGCCATCACCTTCGTGAAGGTCATCTTCCCTCAGGCGATGATCGTCTGCCTGCGGCCGCTCGGCAACGAACTGATCCTCATGATCAAGGCCAGCGCCATCGCGTCCCTCGTGACGATCTACGACCTCATGGGCGTGACCAAGCTCGCCTTCTCACGCTCGTACAATTTCGAGCTCTACCTGTGGGCGGCCGTGCTCTACCTCGTGATCGTCGAATGCATCAGGCGGCTCTGGGCGGTGCTCGAGCGGAGGCTGACGCGCCATCTGAGGATGGGCGACCTGCCTCAGCCCGCGCGCCGGACCTGGCTGGGCCGCACGGCGAAAACCGCTCTCAAACCCAACGCTCAGTAAAGATTGATCATCATGCGTTATGACGTCGTCGTGCTCGGCGCCGGGATCGTCGGTGTCTCGGCCGCGCTTCACCTCCAATCGCGCGGCCGTTCCGTCTGCCTCGTGGACCGCCGTTCGCCTGGTGAGGAAACGAGCTATGGCAATGCCGGCCTCATCGAGCGGGCGAGCGTCATTCCCTATGCGATGCCGCGCCAGCTCTCCATCCTGCTCCGCTACGGCCTGAACCGCTCGCCCGAGGTGCGGTATCGCCTGTCCCATCTTCCGAGAATGGGCGCGTGGCTGTTCCAGTATTGGCGGCATTCGTCCCCGGAGCGGTTGCGCGAGGCCACCGATGCCATGCTGCCGCTCATCGAGCGCTGCGTGGCCGAACACGACCAGCTCATCGAGAGGGCGGGCGTGACGCATCTCCTGCGCCGCAGCGGCTGGATCGAGACCTTCCGGACCGCAGAGGGAAAGACGAAGGCCCTGGCTGCCGCCAAAAGCGTGGAGAAGTACGGCCTGCGCTACGACGTGCTCGACGCTGCGGATCTCAAACGACGCGAGCCCGACCTGCTGGGCGCGCCCATCGGCGCGATCCATTGGCGCGATCCGACGACCGTGTCCGATCCGGGCGCGCTCACCAAGGGATACGCAGCGCTCTTCATGGCGCAGGGCGGGCGCTTCGCGTCGGGCGATGCGCGGACATTGATGCGAAGCGGGCGCGACTGGGCCGTCACGACGGAGGAGGGGCCCGTCACGGCGGGGCAGGCCGTCGTGGCTCTCGGTCCCTGGTCGGACCGGATCTTCGAGCCCCTCGGCTACCGGATCCCGCTGGCGGTCAAGCGCGGCTATCACATGCATTACGGCGCCCGGGGCGAGGCGCGCCTGAACCAACCGGTGCTCGATTTCGAGGGCGGATATGTGCTCGCTCCGATGACCAACGGAATCCGGCTGACCACGGGCGTGGAGCTTGCCGGATTCGACGCGTCCGACGACAGCGGTCAGCTCGATCAGGCGGAGGCTCTCGCCCGCGATCTGTTCCCGCTCGGCGAGCGGGTCGATCCGAAACCGTGGCTCGGGCGCAGGCCCTGCCTGCCGGACATGCGGCCCGTCATTGGCGAGGCTCCCCGCCATCCGGGCCTTTGGTTCTGCTTCGGCCACGCCCATCACGGCCTGACCCTCGGACCCGCGACGGGCCGCCTGCTCGCCGAAATGATGACGGGCGAAGCGCCGTTCTGCGATCCGTCGCCTTACCGGGCGGATCGCTTTTAGTGCGTCGAGGCCATGGATGGCTGGGTCAAGCCCGGCCATGTCGATGGGCGAGATTGGCCGCATACCCTCCTCGTCATCCCTGGCCTCGTGCCGGGGATCCACGTCTTCAGGCCGCTGAGGTTCTCAAGACGTGGATGGCCGGATCAAGTCCGGCCATGACGAGAAAGGGCCTTGGCGGGAGGGCGAGGGGCGTTCCCGGTTGGAACGCAGCCCTTCAATGCCAGCGGTCCAGGCCTCACGCAGCGGTCGGAGCCGCGACGGCGGCGCGCAGCAGCATGCCGAAGAGATCGCGCGGGTCGTCCGGATCGGCGAGGAGGTCCAGCTCCTCGTAAAGGCCGGTCTGCTCGATCTGGCGCTTCACGTAGCGAAGGGCCGAGAAGTCCTCGATGGCGAAGCCCACGGAATCGAAGAGGGTGATCTGGCGCTCGCTCGCACGGCCCGGTTCCTGTCCGGCGATCACCCGCCACAGCTCCTTCACCGGGTGATCGGGCGCGAGCTGCTGGATCTCGCCTTCGATGCGCGTCTGGGGCGGATATTCGACGAAGATGTCGGACCGCTTGAGGATGTCGGCATGCAGCTCCGTCTTGCCGGGGCAGTCGCCGCCGACCGCGTTGATGTGCAGGCCCGAGCCGACCATGTTGTCGGTGAGGATCGTGGCGTTCTGCTTGTCGGCGGTGACGGTGGTGACGATCTGAGCGCCCTCCATCGCTTCTTCGATAGTGCCGCATACGGTGATGTCGAAGCCGTGGCCGACGAGGTTGCGAACGCATTTCGCGCTGGCCGAACGGTCGATGTCGTAGAGGCGGAGTTTGTCGATGCCGAGAATCGCCTTAAAGGCGACGGCCTGGAATTCGGACTGTGCGCCGTTGCCGATGATCGCCATCGTGCGGGCGTTCTTCGGCGCCAGATACTTGCCGGCGACGGCCGAGGTCGCGGCGGTGCGCAGGGCGGTCAGGATGGTCATCTCCGTGAGGAGCACGGGATAGCCCGTTCCCACATCCGCCAGCACGCCGAAGGCCGTGACGGTCTGGCGACCCTCGCGCGTGTTCTTGGGATGCCCGTTCACATACTTGAAGCCGTAGACCTCACCGTCGCTGGTGGGCATGAGCTCGATCACGCCCTCGCGGCTGTGCGAGGCCACGCGCGGCGTCTTGTCGAACAGCTCCCAGCGGCGAAAGTCGGTTTCGATGAATTCGGCGAGCTCGATCAGGAAGCGCTCCACGCCGACGGCGAGGACGAGCTTCATCATGTGATCCACGCTGACGAAAGGAACGATGTTGAGCTTCGGGGTCATGATGCATTCACTTTGGGGGTATGGCGATAGCTCTGGGTCGGACGGTCGAGGACGCGGCGCCCCATGAGGCTCGATGCGAGGTCGACCATGAGCAGGGCCGTGCGGCCGCGCTCGTCCAGGAAGGGATTGAGTTCCACGAGATCGAGGCTTCTCACGAGCCCGCTGTCGTGCAGCATCTCCATGATGAGATGAGCCTCGCGGAAGGTGGCGCCGCCCGGAACCGTGGTGCCGACGCCCGGCGCGATGCCGGGATCGAGGAAGTCCACGTCCAGGCTCACGTGAAGGACGCCATCCGCCATGGCGACGCGCTTCAGGAAGGCGTCGAGAAGGGGCCCGACCCCGTTCTCGTCGATGGCGCGCATGTCGTGGATCGTCACGCCCGAATTGGCGAGCGCCGCGCGCTCCGCGGGATCGACGCTGCGGATGCCCATCATACAGACGTTCTCCGGCTTCACCGGATGATGAACCTTCGGGAAATAGCCGTCGAAGCCCGGTCGGCCCGTGGCATAGGCCATGGGGACGCCGTGCAGGTTGCCGCTTGTCGTCGTCGCGAGGGTGTGGAAGTCGGGGTGCGAGTCGAGCCACAGGACGAAGAACTCGCGGCGCTCCTCGGCGGCGCGCTGGGCAAGGCCCGTGATGGAGCCGGCCGACAGGCTGTGATCGCCGCCCAGGAAGATCGGAATGCCCTCTCCGCCGGCCTTGAACGCGGCATCGGCAATCGCTTCCGTCCAGGCGACCGTCTCGGGCAGCGCCTTGATGGCCGGATTCTCGTGCCTTAGCTCGCGCAGGGGCGCAGGCGCGAGGTTGCCCCGGTCTTCCACATCGTAGCCAAGGCTGCCGAGCTCGGTCGCGAGACCGGCCGTGCGAAAGGCACTCGGTCCCATATCGCAGCCGAGCCGGCCGGATCCCTCCTGAACGGGCACGCCGATCAGGATGCAGCGCTTTTGAATCATCGTTTTCTCCACACCATGGAGGCCACGCTACGAGACAAGCTCGGCGTTTTGAACAGGGCAGTTTGACAATTCGAGAAACATAACCGACCAAATTGGAAAGCAACATTTCGCAAAATGGCGACCATGGACGATCTCGATCAGCGTCTCATCACGCTTCTGCGCCATAACGGCCGGCGCAGCGTTTCGGATCTCGCTCTGGAACTCGATGTTTCCCGCGCGACCGTGCGCTCGCGCATGGAGCGGCTGGAGCGCTCGGGCGATATCGTCGGCTATACGGTGATCCTGCGGGCCGACGCCGTGTCCCTGCCGGTGCGGGGCATCATGCTGATCGAGGTGGAGGGGCGGACGGCGGACCGGGTCGTGGACGCCCTCGGCGGCTTTCCCGAGGTCAGCGCCGTTCACACCACGAATGGGAAGTGGGACCTCATCGTGGAACTGGGCGCGGCCAACCTGTCCGATTTCGACGGCATCTTGAGACGCATCCGTCTGATCCCCGGCGTCATCGCATCAGAGACCAATCTGCTGCTGGCGACGCCTCGCAGCACCCGGGCCAGATTGTAGGAAGCACGGTGCGTAACACCTGCCCCGGCACACGAGCCAGTCGCGCCGGGGCAAGCTTCGATGTCAACTCTTGTCCCGCGACGCGAGCGGCTGAACCTCGCCCTGAGGGCTGAGATATTCGATCGAAACCCAATCCGTACAGGCTCTCAGGATGGGGGCGAGATAGGCGCGGCTGCCTTCGATCTCGACGACGCGGCAAGGATAGGCCCGCCGGTCTCCGGGAGGGCGATACACCACTGTGCTGCCGGGCTTGATATCGCCGGGCGCGGTGTGGGGAGGTTCGTTCGGCGTGTAGGGATCTTTGTGGCCGTTGTCCTGGAGGACGGCCGCGCTTCGGCCGGCGCGGTAGCGGTCCAGAGCTTGGATTGCCACCCGGGCCCGGTCGCGGTAGCGGTCGGTGACCACTCTCATCATCGTCCCCTGTTCTCGCCCAGGGTACCAGGAGACGCCACCGATTTTCGCCAGCTCTTCCGCGACGATTTCAACTTCTTCTTCGGTCATGGGCTCATTCCCTCGAGAAAGTAGGAGTGACGCTCAGATCTAACGGTGGCGTACCGTGACCTGATGCATTTTATGGGCCCCGTGGAGTCGCTTTGCGTTGACGCATGTGACTCTGTGTTGGTTTTTATTAGCGCATAGTCTCGAATGCGCCGGTCATCTGTGCGGGATCATACGTTCCTGCAAAATGGCCAATTGCTGGATATACGGCATGCGCCGTTCCTGATGCTGCACCTTCAGTCTTTCGAGCACGCGGATCCTCAGGTTGAAGTCCGTCGAGCTTTTGCTGACCTTCTCCCTCTGTTGTTCGTATTCGAAGTCTATATTGGCTAAGGTGGAAAGGAGAGACTGAAGTAAGGGTTGAGTTTCTGGAGAGTAAATTCCGTAATTGTACGTGGGTTCTCTTGAATTGTTATTACAGAACGTGGATTCCTTCATCCTTTGCTCCATATTAACTTAGGTTAATAACATTAATGGTACTGACCTATGAGTACTCCGTCTGTTATGTATCCGACAAAGCTGTCAGATATTTTTTAGACTTTTCCTTTGAGTAAACGCGACTTTTGCATGGCTGGCCTCTTGTCGGAGGGGCGTGGATACTTAAAGGTCATGCTTCGTTTGCTAAACCGTAGGTACCAGGAAGCAGCCGTTCGAAGCTCCTGCGGATCCTGCGGTAGCATTCGCAGGACATTTGCTCGAGCCCGGTCCGGTCCGTGATCGTAATCACGCCCCGGCCTTGCTGGATTAAGCCCGTGGTCTGTAGAGCCCGGGTGACACTGCTGACCGTGGAGCGTTGCACACCCAGCATTTCAGCCAGTGTTTCATGGGTCAGAGGGAGCGCATCGCGGTCGACGCGATCGCGCGTGCTCAAGATCCAGCGGCAGCAGCGGGCCTCGACGCTGTGGACGGCGTTGCAGGCAACGGTCTGAAACGTCTGCGCCAGAAGAGCTTCCGTGAACCTGAACACCAGTTCCAGGATCTGGGGGCGCTCGCGCCCGGCCTCGATCAGTCGATCCACCACAATTCGCGACGCTGTGCCCGCCACATGCGTGACATAGCGCCCGAATGACTGGCGCGTCATGAGCGCGCTCACGTAGCCTAACATTCCCTCACGTCCGAACAAGGCCATCTCCACCGTGCCGCCATCCTTCAGAATGGTCGACAAGGAGACGATCGCGTCATGCGGAAAGTAGGTGTACCGGATCAAATCCCCGACGTCGTACACGACCTCGCCCCTCGGCAGATCCACGATGTCGAGATGCGGTTCGAGGACACCGAAATCCTCTGGCTCCAGAGCCGCGAGGAGCCGGTTTTTACGATGTGTAACCGCGTTAGGACAAGGCGGCATGTCGAGGCGTACCAATCTGTGTCGTGCGAGGCCCAGTTTAGAGCCGACCTAAGTACAAGATCCTAGTGCAACCTGAAGTGTCAATCGAACGATCGTCGTTGCGGACCCGATCGCCGGACCGATTGATTGGGAAAATTCCTTCGGCAGCAATAAGTTCTGACGCGCACCAGGAATGGGAATAGGGTAAAAGAGGTATTTAATTACTCCTTCTGTCAGGGCTGGATCGGGGTTGCGGGGCGGTTATCGTCTTTGGAGGTACTCCTGTTTACCTTGGGAAAGCGATGGCGCAGCATGGCAGTCACGCGATTCCATGCTGCTTCAGGGCCATACACGTGAGTGCACGAACCTTCAGTCCATTGCCTTCCGATCTCGCCGACTGGTCGGCTGCTCAACTGCTCGAGGCCTTTGCCGGCAAAGCCGTATCTCCCGTCGATGCCGTGAAGGCCGTGATCGCACGCATCGAGGCATATGAACCCCGTCTTCAGGCCCTCTACGCTTACGATCCCGAGGCGGCGCTGAGGGCCGCGCAGGATTCCGAGCGGCGCTGGGTCAAGGGAGAGGCGAGGGCGCTCGACGGCATACCCGCGACCATCAAGGAAAACATCGCAACCCAGGGCACACCCGTTCCCCTCGGGACGGCGGCGCGGCCGCTCACGCCCGCCGAGGCTGATGCGCCTGCGGCGGCACGGCTGCGCGAGGACGGCGTCGTCATTCTCGCCAAGACCACCATGCCCGATTACGGCATGCTCTCCTCCGGCCTGTCGAGCTTCCATCCGCTCGCCCGCAATCCGTGGGATCCGTCCAAGAACCCGGGCGGCAGCTCGGCGGGGGCGGGGGCCGCTGCGGCGGCGGGCTACGGTCCCTTTCACATCGGCACGGATATCGGCGGCTCCATCCGCCTGCCGGCCTCCTGGTGCGGCGTGTTCGGCTTGAAGCCGAGCTTCGGGCGCATCCCGATCGACCCGACCTATTACGGGCGCGTGGCGGGTCCGATGACGCGCAATGTGCACGATGCTGCGCTGATGATGACGAGCCTGACGCGGCCGGATGACCGCGATCCGATGAGCCTGCCGCATCAGGATCTGCCCTGGCTCGACCTCGACATCGATGTCAGGGGGCTGAAGATCGGCCTCATGATGGAGGCTGGAATCGGCTTGGCCCTCGACCCTGAGGTGCGCGCCGCCGTGGAGAGGGCCGCGACGGCGTTCAGGGAGGCGGGGGCGACGGTCGAGGAAATGAAGCCCTTCATCACCCGCGAGATGCTCGACGGCCTCGACGATTTCTGGCGCCAGCGCGCCTGGATGGACATCGCTCCCTTGAGCGAGGAGGAGCGCGCCAAGGTCCTGCCTTACATCCTGCAATGGGCCGAAGGCGGAAAGAACCTGACGGGAGCCCAGGTCTATTCCGGCATGAACCAGATGATGGTGATGCGCCATGCGGCGGTCGCGGCGACCCACGGCTTCGACTTCGTCCTCTCGCCAGTTGCTCCCAACGTGGCTTACGAGGCCGAACTCGCTTCCCCGATCCACGATCCCGAACGGCCGTTCGAGCATATCGGCTACACAGTCGCCTTCAACATGTCGGACCAGCCCGCGGCCTCGGTCAATGCCGGCTTCACGAAAGCCGGGCTCCCCATCGGCCTGCAGGTCATCGGGCGGCGCTTCGACGACCTGGGTGTGTTGCGCCTCTCCAGGGCCTGGGAGGAGATGTGCCCCGACAAGCGGGCGTGGCCGACTGTTTAAGCGGGATCGGCGTTCCCCATTGCGCCATCCCCGGGCTCGGCCCGGGGATCCACGTCTTGTGAAACGCCACGCCTCCAAGGCGTGGATAGCCGGATCAAGTCCGGCCATGACGTGAAACGAAGAGAGCGACACCGACGACGGCTCTACCCGGGTTTTCCCGAAGGCCGACCGCTGGTAGAGAACGGCCATGACGTACACAGTGGCCGCTCTCTATCAGTTCGTCGCGCTGCCCGACTTCCGGGAGATCCGCGATCCCCTCCATGACCTCTGCGCCGATCTCGGGATCAGGGGCACGCTTCTGCTCGCCGAGGAAGGGATCAACGGCACCGTGGCCGGAACCGCGCAGGGCATCGATTCCCTGATGGCCGAGCTGCGGAAAGGGCCGCTGTTCCGCGGCCGGCTCGACCATCTGGAGCTGAAGTTCTCGACGGCGTCCGAGATGCCGTTCAAGCGCATGAAGGTGCGCCTGAAGAAGGAGATCGTCACCCTCGGCGATCCGCAGACCGATCCGACCCGGCGGGTCGGCACCTATGTCCCGCCGTCGGAATGGAACGCGCTCATCGCGGATCCCGACGTCATCCTGCTCGATACCCGCAACGATTTCGAGGTCGAGATGGGGACCTTCGAGGGAGCGGTGGATCCGCGGATCAGGAAGTTCAGCGAATTCAAGGAATTCGTGCAGAAGGAGCTCGATCCCGCCCGGCACCGGAAGGTGGCGATGTTCTGCACCGGCGGGATCCGCTGCGAGAAGGCCAGCTCCTACATGCTGGGTCAGGGCTTCGAGGAGGTCTACCACCTCAAGGGCGGCATCCTGAAATATCTGGAGGACGTGCCGCAGGCCGAGAGCCGCTGGAACGGCGGCTGTTTCGTGTTCGACGAGCGCGTGTCCCTGGGCCATGGTCTCGTCGAGCGTCCGGAGGACAGGAGCCTTGTGACCGATGAGTGACGAGCAATCCACCGATGCACGCCTGGAGGCCCTGGAGGTGCGCGTCGCCTATCAGGATCAGGTGATCGAGGACCTGAACCAGACCGTCATCGACCAGTGGAAGAAGATCGACGCGTTGAGGCGCCAGCTGGCTGAACTGCTCGACCGCGTCCAGGAGGTCGAGGACGGCACGGCCGGACCTCGCGCGCCGGAACCTCCGCCGCCTCACTACTGAAGAGTCCGACCGGTCACGCAATCTGCGGCTGTCATTCAACCTATCGGTTGACTATCTGAACGCTCGCGCTTATATTCAACCTCATGGTTGAATATGAAACGCCCCAGCTCGATTCCGTCTTTCATGCTCTCGGCGATGCCACCCGTCGGCGGATGCTGCGCGACCTCGCACGAGGGGAGCGCACCGTCAGCCAGCTCGCCGAACCCTTCGCGATCTCGCTCGCGGCCGCCTCGAAGCACATCAAGGCCCTGGAGAACGCCGGATTGATCAGGCGCGAGGTGCGCGGGCGGACCCATCTCTGCCGCCTCGACCCCGGGCCTCTGGCGAGCGCCCATCGATGGCTGAGCGTCTATGAACGCTTCTGGACCGACCGTCTGGATGTGCTCGAACGGCTTCTTCGCGAAGAGGATGCCGCAACAAAACCACCTTCCAAAGGAGACGACGAATGACCGATCTTGTGACCCTGGACGCCTACGGCGTGCTGACGGAGCCCGCCACGCTCAAGATCCAGCGACTACTGCCCGGTCCCATCGAGCGCGTCTGGGCCTACCTGACCGAGAGCGAGCTCCGCCGTCAGTGGCTGGCAGCCGGAGAGATGGAGATGAAGGAGGGAGCGTCCTTCGAGCTGGTCTGGCGCAATGACGAGCTCAGCGACCCGCCGGGCCGGCGGCCCGCCGGTTTTCCCGAGGAGCAACGGATGGAAAGCCGGATCACCGAGCTCGATCCGCCCCGCAGGCTCGCCATCTCCTGGGGCAGCACCGGAGGCGTGACGTTCGAGCTGGAACCGGAGGGGAGTGGGGTGCTGCTCACCGTCATTCATCGCCGGGTGCCCGACCGTTCGACCCTGCTGAACGTCAGCGCCGGATGGCACATGCACCTCGACGTCCTGGCGGCCCGCATGGCGGGCCGGGAGACGGAATCGTTCTGGGAGGGCTGGGCGCGCCTGAAGAACGACTACGACCGGCAGAGGCCGGCCTGATCGCCATCCCGGCGGGGCTTCGCCCTGTGAGCGTTTGGAAAAATTCGCTTTCCACGTCATGGCCGCACCTGTTGTGGCCATCCACGTCTTTGGAGCGGTTGAGCCGCCAGGACATGGATTCTCGGGACAAGCCCGGGCATGACGAAGCTGCTGCTTAGACCTTCTTCACGAACTCGGTCTTCAGCACCAGGCCTTTGATCTGCGCCGAGCGGCACTCGATCTCGCCCGCATCGTCAGTCAGGTGGATGTTCTTGAACACGGTGCCCCGCTTGAGAGTGGTGGAGGAGCCCTTCACCTTCAGGTCCTTGATCACCTGCACGGAATCGCCCTCGTTGAGCTGGGCTCCATTGCTGTCCCTGACAACTATATCGGACATTTCGATCTCCCTCGGCGCGTCCTGCGACCGGCCGGGAAGGGCATAGCCGCCGGACCGATCCCTTGTCCATCCGGGCTGTTACGGACCCGCTTGGCACTCGGTTCCCACGACTGCCAAAAAATTTTTCGGACCCCTCTTGAACGGTGAAGCTTGTTCAACCAAATCTTCGCTCGCGGAGGCCCCGAGAGGCTCCGTTTTTGGCATTTAACGCACTGAAAACATTGGAGGAAGCTTCATGAAGTTCCGTCCTTTGCATGACCGCATCGTGGTCAAGCGGATCGATGCGGAAGAGAAGACGGCGGGTGGCATCATCATCCCCGATACCGCCAAGGAAAAGCCCCAGCAGGGCGAAGTGATCGCTGTTGGTCCTGGCGCCCGCAACGAGACGGGGCAGCTCGTCGCCCTCGACGTGAAGGTCGGCGACCGGGTGCTCTTCGGCAAGTGGTCCGGCACGGAAGTGAAGATCGACGGCGAGGATCTCCTCATCATGAAGGAGAGCGACATCATGGGCGTGCTGGAAGAAGCCGCCGTCCAGAAGCAGGCCGCCTAAGGCCAGACATTTCAGAGTCACATATCGTTACGTCTCGAAGGAGTGACGAACAATGGCTGCTAAGGAAGTAAAATTCTCATCCGATGCGCGCGAGAAGATGCTGCGCGGCGTCGACATCCTCGCCGATGCGGTGAAGGTGACGCTGGGCCCGAAGGGCCGCAACGTGGTGATCGAAAAGAGCTTCGGCGCGCCGCGCATCACCAAGGACGGCGTTACCGTCGCCAAGGAAATCGAGCTTTCCGACAAGTTCGAGAACATGGGCGCCCAGATGGTGCGCGAAGTGGCCTCGAAGCAGAACGACCGCGCCGGTGACGGCACGACGACGGCGACGGTTCTCGCCCAGGCCATCGTGAAGGAAGGCGCCAAGGCCGTCGCCGCCGGCATGAACCCGATGGACCTCAAGCGCGGCATCGACATGGCGGTCGAGGCCGTGGTGGCGGACCTCAAGAAGAACGCCAAGAAGGTCACCTCCAACGACGAGATCGCCCAGGTCGGCACCATCTCGGCCAATGGGGACGCGGAAGTTGGCCGCATGCTCGCGGAAGCCATGCAGAAGGTCGGCAACGAGGGCGTGATCACCGTCGAGGAAGCGAAGTCGCTGGAGACCGAGCTCGACGTCGTGGAAGGCATGCAGTTCGACCGCGGCTATCTCTCGCCATACTTCATCACCAACGCCGAGAAGATGCGCGTGGAGCTGGAGGACCCCTACATCCTCATCCACGAGAAGAAGCTCTCCGGCCTTCAGGCTATGCTGCCCGTGCTCGAAGCCGTGGTGCAGAGCGGAAAGCCGCTGCTCATCATCGCCGAGGACGTGGAAGGCGAGGCTCTGGCCACGCTCGTGGTCAACAAGCTGCGCGGCGGCCTGAAGATCGCCGCCGTCAAGGCTCCGGGCTTCGGCGACCGCCGCAAGGCCATGCTCGAGGACATCGCGGTTCTCACGAAGGGCCAGGTCATCTCCGAAGACCTCGGCATCAAGCTCGAGAACGTGACGCTCCCGATGCTCGGCCGCGCCAAGAAGGTGGTGATCGAGAAGGAGAACACCACCATCGTCGATGGCGCGGGCGACAAGAAGGACATCGAGGCCCGCGTCGGCCAGATCAAGGCGCAGATCGAGGAGACCACTTCGGACTACGACCGTGAGAAGCTCCAGGAGCGCCTGGCGAAGCTCGCGGGCGGCGTCGCGGTGGTCCGCGTCGGCGGCGCGACCGAAGTCGAAGTGAAGGAGAAGAAGGACCGCGTCGACGACGCCATGCATGCCACCAAGGCGGCGGTCGAGGAGGGCATCTTGCCCGGCGGCGGCGTCGCTCTGCTCCGCGCCCTGAAGGCGCTCGACGGCGTGAAGCCCGTCAACGCCGATCAGAAGACCGGCGTCGAGATCGTTCGTCGCGCGCTGCAGGCTCCGGCCCGTCAGATCGCCCTGAACGCGGGCGAGGACGGCTCCGTGATCGTCGGCAAGGTGGCGGAGGCCGCGGATTACGCGTCCGGCTGGAACGCCCAGACCGGCGAGTACGGCGACCTCTACAAGTTCGGCATCATCGATCCGGCCAAGGTCGTGCGTGTGGCCCTCGAGGATGCCGCCTCCATCGCCGGTCTCCTCATCACGACGGAGGCCATGATCGCCGAGAAGCCGAAGAAGGAAGCGGCAGCGCCCGCCATGCCCGGCGGCATGGATTTCTAATCCGCTTCCGATCGTCGATCGACCAAGACGGCGCCGCAATCGCGGCGCCGTTTTTTCATGCGCCTCCCCATCGAGCCGGTCGGGAACCTTTCCGGATGTGGTACCATCCAAAGGCCTAGAGCATCGGACCCAAAAGTGGATTTGCACTTTTGGGGTCGATCCGATGCTCCCTTTTTGGAAGAGCGCATCGTTCAAGCGGAAAACCGGGTCCACTTTTCCGCACGATGCGCTGAAGGCAGGTGTCGCATGCACACGCGGATGAAAGCCGTCGCCGATCCGGGAGCCCTGGACGATTTCGGGCTCGTTCGTCGCGCCGTCGCGGGAGAGGACCAAGCCTTCCGGGGCATCATGCAGCGCCACAACCGGCGCCTCTACCGTGTTGCCCGGGGAATCCTCGGGAACGATGCGGAGGCCGAGGATGCGGTTCAGGAAACCTATCTGCAGGCCTTCTCCCATCTGCGGGATTTCAGGGGTGATGCCCGCCTGTCCACCTGGTTGACGCGTATCGTGATCAACGAGGCGCTCGGGCGCGTCCGGCGGCGCCGGGAACTGGTGGATCTGAGCCTGCTGGACGGCATGCACGACGGGGCGGCGCGGGTGCTGATGTTTCCTAGTCCGTCCGATCCCGAGGACGATGCCGGGCGCGCCCACTTGCGGCGGATGCTGGAGCGGGCGGTCGACGATCTTCCGCCGGATTTCCGGTCCGTGTTCATGATGCGCGAGATCGAGGAGATGAGCGTCGAGGAAACCGCCTCGCAGCTCGGGATCAATCCGGCGACGGTCAAGACGCGCCTGCACCGGGCGCGGCTGCTGCTTCGGAAGGCCTTGGCCGCACAGCTCGTCTCGACGTTGAAGGACGCCTTCCCCTTCGACGGCCAGCGCTGCGCGCGGATCGCCGAGCGCGTCATGCAGCGATGGCAGCAGGCGCGGGGCTGAACTTCCGGGAGATCCGCACGCGCCATTTCTCGGGAACCTCGCTCGTCTCCGTCGCATCCAACTCTAGGACATGAGGGGCATCCTCCCGGATGTCCCGCTCATGCCGGATGCTACAGGAGGATCGCATGTCCAGACTTCCCATGGCCCTGTTGGGCGCCGCCCTCTGTCTTGCCGCTCAAGGCGCGACGGCCCAGCAGAGCCCCAAGCCGACCGACCCGCAGATCGCGCACATCGCCTATACGGCGGGCGAGATCGACATCAAAGCCGCCGAACTCGCCCTGAAGCATTCCAAGAACAAGGAAGTTCGCGCTTTTGCGAACGACATGGTGCGCGACCACAAGGCAGTGAACGAAAAGGCCCTGGCGCTTCTGAAGAAGCTGAACGTCAAGCCGGAGGACAACGACACGAGCCGCTCTCTCCTGCAACAGGCGGATGCCAAGCGCAAAGAGCTGGAGGGCCTGAAGGGTGCCGCCTTCGATAAGGCTTATGCGCAAAACGAGGTCGCCTATCACCAGCAGGTGAACGGCGCGCTTCAGAACACGCTCATCCCGTCGGCGACGAACGGCGAACTGAAGGATCTGCTCTCGACCGGGCTCAAGATCTTCCAGGGACATGAGCAGCACGCGGAACATCTGGTGCGCGATCTCTCCACGCAATCCGGAGCGGCCCTGCAATGAATCCGACGGCCACGAGACCGATCAGGATCGTCGTCGCTTCGCTCCTGATGCTCGGACCATCCATGGCCGCGGGAGAGGCGAGCCGCATCGTCATGAAGTCGGTCGAATACGGCCCGAAGGAGGTCAGGGTGCATGTGGGCGACGTGGTGGAATGGCAGAACCAGGACATCGTCGCCCATACTGCGACAGCGAAGGACAAGAGCTGGGACGTCAATGTCATGCCCGGTCGGAGCGGGAGCGCGGTGATGAAGGTTCCCGGCACGTTCGACTACATCTGCCGCTATCATCCCAACATGACGGGAGAAATCATCGTCGAGCCTTGAGACGACGGAGCCCGCGCCGGTCGGTGTCGGCGCGGGCTCCGGTTTTTCGCAGGAATGCCCAAAGGCACTCGGGTTTTACTGCGTGGACTGTGCGGCCCCGGTCATGATCGAGCCCGTTGCCTCGTCGGATGGAATTTTCCGCAACTTCTTCACGAAGGCCACCAGGCTGTTGGCCTGCCCCTGCTCGGGCGCGATATGGGCCAGCACGCCGCTGTCGAACGGCTCCTCCTCCACGGCTCCATCGATCATGATGGTCGTCTTGATGCCGGTCTCCACATCGAAGGAGATGGACCTGACCTTGGTCCGGTGCGAAGAACTGACCGGTTCCGCGATGGCGGGCAGTGGGGCCGCGACCAGCGTCGGGGGCGTGGGAGCGTGCTCCTGAAGGACTGCGGCAGTCGGACGGAGCGCTGGCACAGGTGGTGTCGGGGTTGCCTTGCTCTCCTGCTCGTCCGCCTTGTCGTCTTTCCGCTTCTCTTTCAGGTTGGCCCAGCGTTCGGAAGAGGACTTTCGCGCTTCCGTCGATTGAGTGCTGTCGGCCAGAAGTTGATCGAGCTTCTCCTGAGCCAGCTTGGCTTCCCTTTGCGTCGTCGAACCGAGGGCCTTGACCAGAGGGTGCTTGGCGCTTTCCTCGTCGGCCTTGGCCTTCGCGGCTTTCGCGGCCTTGGCGGCGGCGATCCGTTCTTTGGCCCGCGCCGTCTCCGCGCGATTGTTCGAACTGTAGGAATACTTCTTGCCGTTGATCTCGTAGTAGACTTTCCTGGCTTCGGCACTGCTGCTGACGACTGCCAACACAATAACTGAGCCGAGTAAAACTCTCATCCTGTTCATCGGCATTTAAGAGCCTTCTGGCCCTTCCCCTCGTTTGAATAAAATTCAGTTAAGAAAATGTGGCAACTCTATGAAATAATGGAAGTTGCTATCAGCGAGCTAGGGGTATTCTCTCAATAACCTTGGCAAAATGGGAGTAATCCATAACCGCCGGGGATTTCATCTTTCATGCTCCCGGCCGGTTTCCTTGAGCCCTCAAGCCGTTGTTTCAGAAGGGAATGCACTGAAAGCGGCGCATTATTCTTACGGCGAATTGTCCGATGAACTGACGTTGCGTAAGCAACGGCAGATCAAGACATACGAGGGACCCAATGAAACGCCGTAATTTTCTTGCCACGGCCGGCGCGGGCATCGCCGCCGGCGCCATTGCCAGCCCGGCCATCGCTCAGTCCAATCCTGAAATCCGCTGGCGTCTGACCTCAGGCTTTCCGAAGTCTCTCGACACGATCTACGGCGGCGCGGACTTCCTGGCGAAGTACGTGTCCGAGGCGACCGAGGGCAAGTTCCAGATCCAGCCGTTCGCCGCAGGCGAAATCGTCGGCACCTTCCAGGCGGCCGATGCCGTCTCGTCCGGCACCGTCGAAATGGCCCACACGGCCGCCTACTACTATGTTGGCAAGGATCCGACCTTCGCCGCGGCCGCAGCGGTGCCGTTCACGCTCAACGCTCGCCAGCTCAATGCCTGGCAGTATCACGGCGGCGGCGTCGACCTCGTGAACGAGTTCATGGCCAAGCACAACCTCTTTGCGCTTCCGGGCGGCAATACCGGCACCCAGATGGGCGGCTGGTTCCGCAAGGAGATCAAGACCGTCGAGGACCTCAAGGGCCTCAAGATGCGCATCGCCGGAATCGCCGGTCAGGTCATGGCGAAGCTCGGCGTGATCCCGCAGCAGGTGGCCGGCGGCGACATCTACCCGTCGCTCGAGCGCGGCACCATCGATGCCGCCGAGTGGATCGGGCCCTACGACGACGAGAAGCTCGGCTTCCAGAAGGTCGCTCCGTTCTACTACTATCCGGGCTTCTGGGAGGGCGGCCTGACGCTGCACTTCATGTTCAACAAGGCCAAGTGGGAATCCCTGCCGAAGAACTATCAGGCGATCCTGCAGGCCGCCTGCATGGCTGCCAACCAGGACATGCTGGCCAAGTACGACGCCAAGAACCCGGCGGCTCTGCGCAGCCTCGTGGCGGCCGGCGCGCAGCTGCGTCCCTTCTCGCAGGAGATCCTCGACGCCGCCTACAAGGCGACCAACGAGGTCTATGCGGAAATCTCCGCCCAGAACGCGGATTTCAAGAAGATGATCGACTCGATCCGCGCCTTCCGGAACGAGGAATATCTCTGGTTCCAAGTGGCCGAGTACGCGTTCGACAGCTACATGATCCGCGCCCGCACGCGCGGCTGAATCTGAGGCAGATCAAGGCTTTCGAAGCCCGGCGTCACAAGCGCCGGGTTTTTTCATGCAGGGCTGCTCCGCTCTGGATGGAGAGTTGAGGACTTGCATCGCCCGTGCAGAGTGCTGATCTGAGGGCAACCTCATCTGTGTCCGAACAGCCTCAGAAAGACCGTCCGATGCCTCCCTTGTCCATCCTCGATCTCGCGAATATTCCCGAAGGGGCCACGCCCGCCGATGCCCTGCGCCGGTCCCTCGATCTGGCTCAGCATGCGGAACGCTGGGGCTATCGCCGCTTCTGGCTGGCCGAGCATCACAACATGGTGGGTATCGCCAGCGCCGCCACGAGCGTCGCGATCGCCCATGTGGCCGGCGGCACGAAGACGATTCGCGTGGGCGCGGGCGGCATCATGTTGCCCAACCATTCGCCGCTGATCATCGCTGAGCAGTTCGGCACCCTCGACGCGCTCTTCCCGGGCCGGATCGACCTTGGCGTGGGTCGGGCTCCCGGCACCGACCAGCGCACCATGCGGGCCCTGCGCCGCGATCCCACGAGCGCCGACACCTTCCCCCAGGACGTGGTTGAATTGCAGGCGCTGCTCGGGCCGCTGCAGCCGGGACAGGTGATCCAGGCCGTGCCCGGCACCGACAGCAACGTGCCGATCTGGATTCTGGGCTCCAGCCTCTTCGGCGCTCAGCTCGCCGCGATGCTGGGACTGCCTTATGCGTTCGCGTCGCATTTCGCGCCGAACGCGCTCTTCCAGGCCCTTCAGGTCTATCGCGAGCGTTTCCAGCCCTCCGCCCAGCTCGACAAGCCCTATGCGATGGTGGGCGTGAACGTGATCGCCGCCGATACGGACGAGGAGGCGAGGGGTCTCTTCACCTCGGCCCAGCAGGCCTTCACCAACATGTTCCGCGGCACGCGCGGCAAGCTCCAGCCGCCCATCGACGACATCGAGACCTACTGGACGCCCGCCGAGAAAGCGCAGGCCTCCGCCATGCTCGCATGCTCCTTCGTCGGCTCGGCGAAGACCGTGCGCGAGGGGCTCGAAGGCTTCCTCGAACAGACGGGCGCGGACGAACTGATCGTCGCCTCGGCCATCTACGATCACGGAAAGCGCCTGCGCTCCTACGAGATCCTGGCGGAGGTGCGCGAGGCCATGGGCAAGGCGGCTTAAGCGATCCGGCGAACCCCACCTCAGAGGCTGACACGAGGAGCATGGGCAATGCTCCTCCCTCGTAAGTCGCAGGCGCGCCTGCGACATGCGAGGTCAGGCGCGACATAACTCTCCTCCCCCTTGTGGGGAGGAGTTGGAGGTGGGGGTGGCGGCGCTGAACTGGACCAGCGTAGCGCTCACACCCCCACCCTTAATCCCTCCCCACAAGGGGGAGGGGAAGCCCGCGCCTCTCTCCAAGAGGGCCGTTCTGTTCCGTGAGATGTTCTCAAGCCGTCGCGCCCCGGTCCTTCAGCGTGGGGTCCAGCGCATCGCGCAGGCCGTCGCCCAGGAGGTTCAGCCCCAGCACCGAGAGGGCGATGGCGATGCCCGGCGCGATGGCGAGGTGAGGGGCCTGCGAGAGGTAGGTCTGCGCGTCGCTCAGCATGCGCCCCCAGCTCGGATTGGGCGGGCGCACGCCGAGGCCCAGATAGCTCAGGCCCGCCTCGGTCAGGATGGCCATCGCGAGCTGGATCGTGACCTGCACGATCAGCGCGCCCGCGATGTTGGGCATCACGTCCTCCCACGTGATCCGCAGCGGATGCTTGCCGATGGCGCGGGCGGCCGCGATGTAGTCGAGCGCCCAGACCTGCAGCGCCACGCCGCGCGAGACCCGCGCGAAGACCGGCACGTTGAAGACCGCGATGGCCAGGATGGCGGCGAGCGGGCCGGAGCCCACGAGCGCGCCGATCATGATGGCCGAGAGCACGGCCGGGAAAGCGAACACCACATCCGACACGCGCATGGCGATCTCGTCGGCGAGGCCCTTCCACGCCGCCGCGCTGGTGCCGATCGCCGTGCCGATGGCGGCGCCCAAGAGAACCGCCGGCCATGCGATGGCGAGCGAGTTCCAGGCTCCCACCATGAGCAGCGACGTCACGTCCCGCCCGAAATGATCGGTGCCGAGAAGGCCCGCCTCCAGGGGAGCCTTCAGGCGCATGGCGACCCGCACGCGAGTGGGCACCTCGGGCGTCCAGACGAGCGAGAGGAGGGCGGTGGCGATGAGCAGCGCCGTCAGAACGCCGCCGACGACGAGAGCGGTGTTGAGCCGGATGGGAGAACGCAACGTCATGCCCGGCTCCTCAGGCGCGGATCGAGGATCGTGTAACCGATGTCGACCAGGAAATTCACCACGATCACGAGGCCGGAGAAGATCAGCACGATATCCTTGATCACCACGAGGTCGCGCTGGTTGAGCGCCTGATAGGCGAGACGCCCGAGCCCCGGCAGGTTGAACACGTTCTCGACCAGGATCGCGCCGCCGAAGAAGAACGAGAGCTGAAGGCCGAGGATCGTGGTGATAGGGATGAGGGCGTTCGGCACCACGTGCCGGCGCAGGGTCGCGCCTCGGTTCACGCCCTTCGCCCGCGCCGTGCGCACGAAATCCGCCGCGATGACTTCGAGCGTCGCGGAGCGCGTCACGCGGGTGAGCACGGCTGCCTGGGGCAGGGCGAGCGCCACGGCAGGCAACAGCAGCGCCTTGAGAGCCGGCCAGAACCCGGCCTCCCAGCCGGGAAATCCGCCCGCGGGAAACCAGCCGAGGCGGGTGGAGAAAAACAGGATGAACAGCAGCCCGATCCAGAAATTCGGGACCGCGACCCCCATCTGGCTGAAGACCAGGACGGCGCGGTCGACGGGCCCGTCCCGACGGGCCGCGGCGGCGACCCCGAGCGGCAGCGCGAGCGCGGTCGAGATGACGATCGCGAGCAGGCTCAGCGGCAGCGTGACGCCCATGCGCTCGGCCACCAGCGTCGAGACCGGCATCTTGTAGGTGATGGACTTGCCGAGATCGCCGTGGAGGAGGCCGCCGACCCAGTCCACGTAGCGGAACAGGGCGGGCTGATCGAGCCCGAGCTCGTGCCGCAGCGCCGCCAGCGTATCTTCCCGCGCGGCCGTGCCCAGCATGATGGCCGCCGGATCGCCCGGCAGCACTTCCAGGATCAGGAAGATCGCCAGCGAGACGAAGAGAAGCGTCACGACCAGCGAGAGGAGACGGGAGGCGATGAGGCGCAGCATGGCCTATAGGGGCCTCGTGCTAATCACGCGCTGGACGAGAAAACGATCCATCGAATGCCAATGTACACTCCTCCGCCTTGTGGGGAGGAGATGAAGGTGTGAGCGGTAGCCTGTGACGGTCTGGCGCCGGCGCCCCCACCCTAGCCCTCCCCGCAAGGGGGAGGGAAGGGGCGGGAGAGGGTTGTTCACTCCGTCCACGACGCTTCCGTCACGTCGTTGATCGGAATCGGCGAGTTCTCCCACATGCCCTGGAGCTTCGCGTTCCACACGCCGAGCTTCGGCAGCTGGAAGAGGAAGAGGGCGGGCACGTCCTCGGCCAGGATCTTCTGCGCCTGCGCATATTTGGCAAAGCGCGCCTTCTCGTCGGTGGTCCTCGCGGCGTCCGCGATCAGCGCCTTGAACGTGTCGTTCTTGTAATTGAAGTAGTAGTTGTCGCGGGCGAAGATATCGATGTCGAGCGGCTCCGTGTGCGAGACGATCGTGAGGTCGTAATCCTTGTTCTTGAAGACCTCCTCGATCCACTTGGCCGGGAATTCGGTCGGGATGATCTTCAGCTCGACTCCGACCTCCGCGAACATGGCCGCCATCAGCTCGGCGGAGCGGCTCGCATAGGCCATCTGCGGCGTCTTGATGGTGATCGACAGGCCGTTGCCGTAGCCCGCCTCCTTGAGCAGGGCCTTGGCCTTCTCGGGGTCGTAGGGAATGACGCCGGTCATGTCCACATAGGCCGGATTGTTGGGCGAGAAGAAGCTGCCGATGGGCGTGCCGAAGCCGGAATACGCGCCCTCGATGAGCGCCTTGCGGTCGATGGCGTGCATGAGCGCGCGGCGCACGCGCACGTCGTCGAACGGCTTCTTGGCGTTGTTCATGCCCGCGACCGTTTCGCCTTCCGTGTTGCCGGCCACGGCCTTGAAGCGCGAATCCTTCTGGAACTCGGCGAAAAGCTCAGGAGCCGCGAGGTTCGGGAACGCGTCCACGTCGCCCGCGCGCAAGGCAGCGACCTGCGCCTGCGAGTCGCTGATGAAGCGGAAGGTGACGCTCTCGAGCTTCACCTTGTCCTTTTGCCAGTAGTTCGGGTTCTTGACGAGCTCGACCTTGTCGCCGCGCGTCCAGGATTTGAACTTGAACGGGCCGGTGCCGACCGGATTGGCCGCGTTGCCGGCGGCGGATTCGGGCGCCACGATCACCGCGTCGCCCCAGCCGAGATAGGTGAGGAAATTGCCGGATGTTTCCTTCAGCTTGATCACCACGGTCTTGAGATCGGGCGTCTCGATGCTGTCGATGGGCGCGAAGATCTGCTTCTGCGCGTTGGTGGATTTCGGATCGCGGGCGCGGTCGAAGGCGAATTTCACGTCGGCGGAATCGAAGGCGGTGCCGTCGTGGAACGTCACGCCCTCGTGAAGATGGAACGTGTAGGTGAGCCCATCGGGCGAGATGTCCCAGCTTTTCGCGAGAAGCGGCTGCACCTTGCCGTTCCTGTCGATGCGCACGAGGCCCTCGTAGAGATTGGCCAGGGTAACCTCGCGGATGGCGACCGGCGCGGCGATCGTCGGATCGAGGCCCGGCGGCTCGATGGGCATGCCGACGACGAGGGAGGTTTTGGCGGCGAAGGCCGGAACGGCGCTCACGGAGAGCAGCAGGGCGGCGGCCAGGAAACGCTTCGACATAAGGCGGATCTCCATCCGGTGTGATCAGGAGCGAGGGTCGCTGTGGCCCACAGCTTACGCAGTGTGACGCCGGATGGAAGATGTTCCTTGCCGATTTTTAGGGATTGCCAGGCGCGATGGCGCGAAACTCCGGAAACGCGCCTCCGGCCCCGAGCGGCTCATTCCGTCAGACGCGACAGCACATGATGGGCGGCTTTGACCCGGGCTTCATTGGGGTAGGCTTTGTTCGCGAGCATGACGATGCCGACCTTCTTCTCCGGGATATAGGCGACATAGGCTCCGAACCCGTTGGTCGATCCGGTCTTGTTGAGGATCACGTCTCCTCGCGGAGGCATGGGCGGATCGATCGCGGTCGCCGGGATCGCGCGCGCATTGGCGGTGTTTCCGGCGACGATTCTCTCCAGCGCGACGGGGTAGGGGTATTGCTCCCAGATGAGGTCCTGGATCAGTTCACCCGAACGGAAATACCCGGTCTGCGTCCTCTCGATGGCGCGGGCGATTGTCGCGGGCACCGGGCCGATTCCCATGTTCGCCTCGAGGAAGCGGATCATGTCCACGGCGTTCGATTTCACGCCATAGGCTTCCGTCGCGAGAAGGCCGGGGGAAACCCGGACCGGCTTGCCGTTGCGGTTGTATCCCCAGGCATAGGATGTCATGTCCGACGCGGGAACGTCGACATGGGTGCGCCGTAGCCCGAGCTCGCGGAACAGGCGTTCCGCCAGGGTGGAGAACCGTTCGCCCGTGGCCCTCGCGGTGGTGATGCCGAGAAGTCCGATGCTCGGATTGGCGTAGCTGCGGACGGTGCCCGGAGCGAATTCCGGCTTCCAGTCGCGGTAATAGGCAATGAGCTGTTTCTCGGTCTTCACCTCGTCGGGAAGCTGAAGCGGAAAACCGCCCGCCGTATGGGTTGCGAGATCCAGAAGCCGCACGTCGCCCAGGGCGCTGCCCTTCAGTTCGGGCATGTGCCGGCCGACGGGATCGTTCAGCGACAGCTTTCCTTTGACCTCCGCATAGGCCGCAAGGGTGGCCGTGAACGTCTTGCTGACGGAGCCCAGTTCGAAGAGCGTGTCGCGCGTCACGGGAGCTCGGGGCTCCTTGGAAGCGACGCCATACTCGATGAAATGGCGCGTCCCATCGATCGTCACGGCAACGGCCAGTCCCGGAATTCCATATTGTTCGAGGACCGGCTTCATCGCTTCGTCGACGGCCTGCCGCACCTCGGCCTGGTCCGATCCGGCGCCGAGCGCGGCGGACATGCCGCCGAGGACGAAAGCGAGAAGAGGGGCTGCAACTCTGGGGGAAAGACGCAACTGCAAAAGCATGTCCTTTTCAATTCCGGATCGGAAGACCGGCGAATGCCTGTGATCTTTTGCTGAAGACCATCGGACGGGACACGGCAGGTCCGGTGCTATTGGGAGCCACCGGCAATAGCCGATGGCGGGAGCACCGTCCTGCCGTGCGAAGAGCATCCAGGCGGGATCGAGCCTACCCGTGCGCGATGACGAGCGTCTTGGTGGTGGTGAATTCCACCAGACCCTCGAAGCCCTTCTCGCGTCCATGGCCCGAGCGGCCGAAGCCGCCGAAGGGCAGCTCGATGCCGCCGCCGGCGCCGTAGCAGTTCACGAAGACCTGACCGGCCCGCATGGCGCGGGCGACGCGGGTCGAGCGCATGGCGTCGCGCGTCCATACCCCGGCCGCGAGGCCGTAGGGCGTGCCGTTTGCGAGCCGGATCGCCTCGCCCTCGTCCTCGAAGGGCGTCGCCACCAGAACCGGGCCGAACACCTCTTCTTGGGAGAGAATGCTCTGATGGGGCACGGGCGCGAGGAAGACGGGCGGAACGTAAAAGCCCTCGGCCGGCGCATCGAGGGCCACGGTGCCTTCGCCCATCATGCGAAGGCCTTCGTTGCGGGCGCGCTCCAGGTAGCTGAAGACGCGGCGCTGCTGCGCCTGGTTGATCATCGGGCCGAGATCGGGCTCGCGCTCGGGATGGCCCGCGCGCAGCGCCCGGAAGCGTTCGGCGACGGCGCTTACCACGTCGTCGAAGATGCCGCGCTGGATCAGCAGGCGGCTGCCCGCCGAGCAGGTTTGCCCGCCGTTCTGGATGATTGCGTTGACGAGGGTCGGCAGGGCGCGTTCGAGATCCGCATCGTCGAAGACCACCTGGGCCGATTTTCCGCCGAGTTCGAGAGTCACGCCGACATGGTTCTGGGCGGCGGCGGTCTGCACGGCGGTGCCCGTCTCAGGGCTGCCGGTGAAGGACAGGAAATCGATGCCGGGATGCGCCGAGAGCGCCGCGCCCGCCGTGCGGCCGAGACCCGTCACGATGTTGAGCGCGCCGTCAGGGAAGCCCACCTCGCGCGCAAATTGCGACACCCGCAGAATGGTCAGCGACGCATCCTCCGCAGGCTTCACGACGGTCGCGTTGCCCGCAGCTAGAGCCGCGCCCACGGAGCGGCCGAAGATCTGCATCGGGTAGTTCCACGGGATGATATGACCCGTGACCCCGTGAGGCACCCGCTCGACACCGATGAAATGGGTGTTGAGATAGGGGATCACGTCGCCGTGCAGCTTGTCGGCGGCGCTGCCGTAGAATTCCAGATAGCGGGCCAGGGCGATGGCATCGGCGCGCGATTGGCGCAGGGGCTTGCCGTTGTCACGGCTCTCCAGGGCCGCGAGTTCGTCCGCATGCGCCTCGACGATGGCGGCGAGCTTCATCAGCAGGCGTCCACGCTCGGTGGCGGTCAGCTTGCCCCAGGAGCCTTCGAACGCATCGCGCGCGGCCTTGACCGCCGCATCGACGTCCTGCGCCGTGCCCGACGCGATCTTGGCGAAGAGCGCTCCGTCCACCGGCGAAACGACATCCAGCAGCATGTTGTCGGAGGCGGGAACCTCCTTGCCGCCGATGAGATGCCTGAAAACCATGTCGGGTGCGATATGCGGGTTGATCTGGTCGTTCACCGGTCTGGGCCTCCGTCAATCATTCTGGTTTTTCCCGGCACGGCGGCCAGGAGCTGGCGCGTATAGTCATCGCGCGGGTTTGAAAACAAATGCGCGGTTTCCGCCATTTCGACAATTCGACCTTTTTGCATGACAGCCACCCGGTCGCAGATCTGGGCGGCGACCCGCAGATCGTGGGTGATGAAGAGAATGGACAGGCCCAGCTCCTCCTGCAGGGTTTTGAGCAGCTTCAGGATCTCGGCCTGCACGGAGACGTCGAGGGCGGACACCGCCTCGTCCGCCACCAGAACGTCGGGCTTCATGGCGAGCGCCCGGGCGATGCCGATGCGCTGGCGCTGGCCGCCGGAAAATTCATGCGGATAGCGCTCGGCGGCCTGCGCGGGCAGGCCCACCTTTTCCAGCAGGATGCGCGCGTCCTCGAAAGCCTGCTTGGGATCGATCCCTTGCGTGATCGGACCCTCCGCGATCAGATATCCCGCTGTGCGCCTCGGATTGAGAGAGGCGAAGGGATCCTGAAACACCATCTGGATCCTGCGGCGGTGCGGACGCAGGTCGTGCTGCGAAAGGGAGCTGAAGACGAGGTCTCCGATCTCGATCCTTCCGCCGTCGGGCTCGATCAGGCGCAGCACGCAGCGCCCGACTGTCGATTTGCCGGAGCCTGACTCGCCGACGAGGCCCAATGTCTCGCCGCGGCGGATGTCGAAGGTCACCGCATTCGCCGCCTGAACCTCCCGGTTCCTTCCGAAGAAGCCGCTGCCGCCATAGGTCTTGGTGAGAGCGTCGACCTTGAGGGTGATCGGTTCGTTCTGGAGCTGCTTCGGAGGCGGCGGCGTGAGCGACGGCACCGCCGCGAGCAGACGTCTGGTATAGGGATGCTGCGGATTGTTGAGCACCTCGTCCGCGGTTCCCTGTTCCACGAGCTCGCCGTTCTGGAGCACGGCGACACGGTCGGCGATCTCGGCGACGACGCCGAAATCATGCGTGATGAAGAGAACCGCCGTGCCCTTTTTCCGGCGCAGGTTGTCGATGAGCTTGAGCACCTGCGCCTGCGTCGTCACGTCGAGAGCGGTCGTCGGCTCGTCGGCGATGAGGAGCTTGGGCTCCAAGGCGAGCGCCATGGCGATCATCACCCGCTGGCGTTGGCCGCCTGAGAGTTCATGCGGGTAGGCGCGGGCGATGAGTTCGGGGTGCGGCAGATTCACCTCGGTCAGCAAATCCATGACGCGCTTGACGCGGTCCGTCGTGTTCAGCAGGCCATGGGCGCGGAAGGTTTCGGCGATCTGATCCGCCACGCGCATGACCGGGTTCAGCGAGGTCATGGGTTCCTGGAACACCATGCCGATGTCCCGCCCGCGCACGTCGCACCACCCTTCTTCGCCGAGGGCAAGAAGATCGCGCCCGCCGAGCCTGACGGCTCCCGAGAGCACGGTCACCGCCGGCGGCAGCAGGCCGATGGCCGCCATGGCGGTCATGGATTTGCCGGATCCCGATTCTCCGACGACGCAGAGGGTCTCTCCCGGCCGGATCGCCAGCGACAGATCCCGGATCGCATATTGCCGGTCCGCCAGGGCGGGCAGGCCGATGGACAGGCTCTCGATCGACAGCACAGGGGAGGGGTCGTTCACTCACAGTCTCCTGCTGCGGGCGCAAGGGAACCCGACAAGAACGGCAGCATCTTCGCCCCATGGCCCCTTCGTCAATCCGCCAGGGCCGTTTGGGGCTTGAAAACCCGCTTGGTTGAGAAGAGGCGCTCTCTTCCCATATCCTCGCCGTGGTTCAGGCGGAGTTCGTGCCGGTGCATGATAGCGTTTCACTCGCCCCGAGAGGGCGGCTTCAGGACCTGTTCGACGTGCAGCGGCGAGCCTGGGCCGAGCATGGGGCGCTTTCCGTCGCGCGTCGCGCCGAAACCCTGGAGGCGCTCTCCGCGGCGCTCGTCCGCCATGCAGATGATTTCGCGCGCGTGATCGCGCAGGATTTCGGCCATCGCTCCACGCAAGAGACGAAGCTTGCGGATCTCTATCCCACCGTGGCCGGGCTGCGCCACGCCCGAAAGCATTTCCGGCGCTGGATGAAGCCCCGCAAGCGGCCGATCCAGATGATGTTTCAGCCGGCGTCCGGCTCAATTCACTATCAGCCTCTCGGCGTCGTCGGGATCATCAGCCCCTGGAATTATCCGGTGCAGCTCGCCCTGTCGCCGCTCGCGGGGGCGCTGGCCGCAGGCAACCGGATCATGATCAAGCCCTCGGAGCTGACGCCTCGTACCTCGGCCCTGCTGGAGCAGGTGATCGGCGAGGTGTTCGACGAGAGCGAGGTTGCGGTCGCGCAGGGCGGCGTGGACGTGGCGCAGGCCTTCGCGCGCTTGCCCTTCGATCACCTGTTCTTCACCGGCTCGACGGCCGTGGGGCGCGACGTGATGAAGGCCGCCGCCGAGAACCTCGTTCCAATAACGCTGGAGCTCGGAGGAAAGTCGCCGGCGATCATCGCTCCCGATTATCCGCTCGAAAAGGCCGCCGAGCGGATCGCGGTCGGCAAGCTGTTCAACGCGGGGCAGACCTGCATCGCGCCCGATTACGTCCTGGTTCCGAGTGAGCACGAGGCGGCTTTCGTCGCCGCGTTCCGGGATGCCGTGGAGCGCTTGTATCCGACGCTCGCCGCCAATCCGGACTATACCGCCATCGTCAACGAGCGGCATTACGAGCGCCTTCGCAGCCTCATCGCGGATGCCGAAGCGAAGGGAGCCGTCCCGCACGCGATCAACCCGGCAGAGGAGACGTTGGAGCCGGCCATGCGCAAGATCGCGCCGGTCGTCCTGACCCGAGTGCCCGCGACTGCGGCCGCCATGCAGGAGGAAATCTTCGGCCCCGTGCTGCCCGTCGTTTCCTATGGTGCGATCCAGGAGGCGATAGGCTTCGTCAACGGGCGTCCGCATCCCCTGGCGCTGTACGTGTTCAGCCACGACAAGGCGCTCGTCGAGCAGGTGCTCGATCGGACCTCGTCCGGCGGCGTCGCCGTCAACGAGACGCTGCTTCATTGTGTTCAGGAAGAGCTGCCTTTCGGTGGCGTCGGCGCGAGCGGCATGGGATCCTATCACGGCGAGGCGGGCTTCCGGACCTTCAGCCATGCCCGCTCCGTCTTTCGCCAGGCCCGCATCAATGGGGCCGGGATGACGAAGCCGCCCTATGGCGGGCGCCTGAAGCGCATGCTGTCCTTTCTTTTGCGATGAAGCCCGCTATGGCAGGGGAATGGACATGTCGTAGGAGACGCCGACCGCGTCGAAGGTGATCGACATGGTGCCGTTCAGCTCGCCCTCGATACTGCGGCGGATGAGGCGCGAGCCGAAGCCCTGGCGTTTGGGGGGCTGAACGGGAGGACCGCCGGTTTCGGCCCACCGGAGGCGCAGATAGGGCGGTTGGCTCTCGGATTCGACGATGGCCCATGACAGTTCGAGCCGGCCCGTCAGAACCGAGAGAGCGCCGTATTTGGCGGCGTTCGTGACCAGTTCGTGCAGGACGAGGCCGAGATTGATCACATAGCGCGGTGGGAGATTCACCTTCGGCCCGCTGAGCACGACCCTCTCGTCCGCCTCCCGCTTGTAGGGAGCGAGCTCCTGCTCGGCGAGGTCGTGCAGATCGGCCTCGCGCCAGGATTTCAGGGTCAGCAGGTTGTGGGTCATCGAAAGGGCGAGCAGCCGTCCCTCGAACGCGTCCTTGAACTGGGTCGGGCTCTTGGACGAGCGCAGGGTCTGGGCGGCGATGGACTGGACGGTCGCCAGGGTGTTCTTGACCCGATGGTTCAACTCGTCGAGGAAGAAGCGCTGCTGCTCGTCCACCTGCCTGCGCTCGGTGATGTCCTGGATGATGCCGACGAAGAAGACGGGCTTCTTCCGGCTGTCGAAGGACACTTTTCCCCTCGATCCGATCCAGCGCACCGTCCCGTCCGGGCGACGCACGCGATACTCGTCCTCGTAGTTGCCGTTGCCGAGAACGGCGTCGCGCAGCTTCGCGAGGACCTGTTGCGCGTCGTCCGGGTGAACGATCGATTTCCACTCCTGCACGTTGTTCAGGGTATGCGCTACGGGCAGGCCCAGGAGAACGGCCGCCTGGTTCGACCAGCCGCCGATGCGCTTGCGGTGATCGTACCACCACGTGCCCATGTGACCGGCCTCGAGGGCGAGGCGGGCCCGCTCCTCGCTCGCCTTCAGGGCTTCCTGGCGCTCGGCGACGTCATCCATGAGATCATTGAAGGCTTTCGCAAGGAGTCCGAATTCGCCCGAATTTCTCGGCAGGTTGATGCGGGCCTGATAGTCGCCGCGCCGCCAGTCCCTGACGGCGTTCGTCATGATCTCGAACGGTTTCGTGATGAAGGCGCGGCTTGCCAGCCATGAGAGCGAGAGAGCGAGGACGAGCGCCGCCGCGATCAGCATGAAGCCGCGTTTCGCCGCTTCGTTGATGGTCGCGAACGCGACCTTCGACGACAGACCGGCGCTCACATAGATGTCCTCGGCGGGAGGGCTCCCTATGGGAATATAGCCGTAGATCCTGTTCGTGCCGTCGAGGCTTTCCGCCCTGAAGGTGCCGGGATCTTTGGCGCTCAGGTATCCAGAGAACGCATCGGGTATCTTGGTTCCGATGAACCTCTCCGGATAGGGCTCCCGCGAGAGGATGATCCCGTTGCTGTCGGCGAGGGTGAGAGACCCGCCGACGGGGAGCACGCGCGCCTTCAATTCCCTGTCGAGCCAGCGCAGATCCATGGCGGCCGCAATGACGCCGATGATGTTCCCGTCGTCCCCCCAGATCGGAAGCGACAGGGGAATGACCGAGTATGCGCCGAGCCCCGCTTCCGTGAATTCGGCCGTATACGTTCCTACGGCGAACGATCTCTTGGTAACGCTTTCCTGAAAATAGGGACGGTCCTTGAAGCGCAGATCGGCGTTGATGAAAGCTCTGTCGTTACAGCGAACGGCTCCTTCGAGGTCGAGCACCACGAACGCGATGATGTGCGGAACCTTCTGGTGCACTGACCGCAGATAGGCATTGCAGGCCGGCCTGTCGAAAGTCCGGATCGACGGTGTCTCGTCCATGGCCAGGAGAAGGCTGTGAACGCCGTCGAAGATATGGCCGACCTCCGACGCCACCAGCGTCGCCTGACGGATGACGAGGTCGTTGATTTCGGCCTCCCGGGCGCGTCTCAGCGAAACCTCCGTAAACGCCCAGATGACGAGTGCGGGCAGAACGGAGATCAAGGCCAGGAGGAGCAAACGTCTCGTCAGAGTCATGCAGATGCCCAGTCTGAGAGCAGCAGGGGATCATAAAGATTGTTGAGCGTCCACCCCGTAAGGAACACAAGCGAGCTTGCATCCTCAGGCAAGAGGTGTCAGGGGAGCAGAGATGGCTCTTCCTCCTCTTCTCCACCTTCAGGACATTGCGCTCACCTTCGGCGGAACGCCCTTGATCGAGAGCGCGGAACTCTCCGTATCACCAGGCGAGCGGGCCTGTCTCGTCGGCCGCAACGGCTCGGGCAAATCGACCCTGCTCAAGATTGCCGCAGGTCTGGTCGAGGCGGACGGCGGCAAACGCTTCGTGCAGCCGGGCGCGACGGTGCGCTATCTGGCGCAGGAGCCGGACCTGAGCGCCTATCCCAACACGCTGGCCTATGTCGAAGCGGGCCTCGGCCCGGGCGACGACCCCTACCGGGCGCGCTACCTGCTGGAGCAGCTCGGCCTGACCGGCGAAGAGAAGCCGGCCGACCTCTCCGGCGGCGAGGCCCGCCGGGCGGCCCTGGCCCATGTCCTCGCGCCCCAGCCCGATATCCTGCTGCTCGACGAGCCCACCAACCACCTCGACCTGCCGGCCATCGAATGGCTGGAAAGCGAGCTGAAGGGCCTTCGCTCGGCCCTCGTGCTCATCAGCCACGACCGGCGGTTCCTGGAAAGCCTGTCCCAGTCCACCATCTGGCTCGACCGGGGCCGCACTCGGCGCATGGACCGGGGCTTCGCCCATTTCGAGGAATGGCGCGATCAGGTCCTGGAGCAGGAGGAGGCCGAGCACCACAAGCTCGGCCGCAAGCTCGTGGCCGAGGCCGACTGGCTGCGCTACGGCGTGACCGCCCGGCGCAAGCGCAACGTCCGCCGCCTCGGCAACCTGCACGCCATGCGCCAGCAGTACCGGGACCGGACCCGCGCGGTCGGCACGGTCTCCATGACCCTCGCCGAGGCCGAGCAGTCCGGCACCCTCGTGGTGGAGGCGGAGGGCGTCTCGAAATCCTACGGCGAGCGCCCCATCGTCTCGAACCTGTCCCTGCGCATCCTGCGCGGCGACCGGCTGGGCATCATCGGGCCGAACGGCGCGGGCAAGACCACCCTCATCAACCTCTTGACCGGCAATCTCGAACCCGATTCCGGCCGGGTCCGGCTCGGCGCGAACCTGCAGATGGTCACTCTGGACCAGCGCCGGGCGAGCCTCGACCCCACCGCCACCGTGGCTGAGACCCTCACCGGAGGGCGGGGCGACAGCGTCACCATCGGCGGGCAGACGAAGCACGTCATCGGCTACATGAAGGACTTCCTGTTCTCGCCCGAGCAGGCCCGCACCCCCGTCGGTGTGCTCTCCGGCGGCGAGCGCAACCGGCTCATGCTGGCGCGCGCCCTGGCGCAGCCCTCGAACCTCCTCGTCCTCGACGAGCCGACCAACGACCTCGATCTCGAGACCCTCGATCTCCTGCAGGAGATGATCACGGATTATTCCGGCACCGTGATCCTGGTCAGCCACGACCGCGATTTCCTCGACCGCACGGTCAGCTCCGTCCTCGTCTCGGAAGGCGAGGGGCGCTGGATCGAGTATGCGGGCGGCTATTCCGACATGGTGGCCCAGCGCGGGCAGGGCGTTCAGGCCCGCGCCGTCGAGAAGGAGGCCAAGCCCAAAGCCGCCGACAAACCCGCGTCTGGGACCGCGGCTCCGGCCCAGGGCAAGCGCAAGCTCGGATTCAATGAGCAGCACGACCTCAAGACGCTTCCCAAGCGCATGGAGGAGCTGGAGGCCAAGATCGCCAAGGTGCAGGAGATCCTCGCCGATCCCGAGCTCTATTCCCGCGATCCGGCCCGGTTCCAGAAGGCCATGGACGCGCTCACGCAGCTGCAGGCGGATCTGCACGCGGCGGAGGAGCGATGGCTGGAGCTGGAGATGCTGAGGGAAGAGCTGGAGGGGTAAGAAGCTCGGTATCTTGGCTTCGGGCTAATGACGAGCTGCCGTTCCGTTCACTCGAATTCCCATCCTGCGACGACCACTTCCGTGAGGTCGCCGGACCGACCCGCTTCGACGCTGATTGCGACGGTTTGATCCTCGCGTTCGCAGGTTACTGCCAGCTTTTGCTCTTCGCTTGGCAGCCGCTGGACGACAAGGCCGACGGAACGGCAGCGGGCGCTGTACATATCAATGACCTCCTCAGGAGGGACTCTGGTCTTGAATGCCGCTCCGGCATAGGCGGGAGCCGTGCCTTCTTCTCCCTGCCCGGTATATGCAATGGTGCCGGCAATCGGTTCCACCAGACCCAGGTCCCCGACTTGTGTCCCGCGAATGAGGAGCAGGTAGCGCACATCGTAGGGGCCGAAACAATGGGTATGGTCGGAGAGCCATCCGGCAGTGCCCATGAGAACGGCAAACACAAGCGGTATGGTGGCGACATAGGCCAGCAGTATCAGGAAGCGCAGCAAGATTCCTCCATCTGTCGCGCCCGACCTTGGTCGGTTTTGAAACAATGTATCAGTCGGGCGTCGGGTCATCAAACGCGGGATTGTTATCCAATGGGACCGAGGCTTGAGCACCGCTACGGACGGTATGGGCATGACCTAACGGCATTGCTCAGGATCGGACCTCGACACTAAAGTGACATCACCCGCTCTCTAGAAGCGGATCGTCACCATAGGGAGGAGTGCGATGAATCGCTTTTCACGACGTTGCCTGACCGTGTTTCTGACGATGCTGGGAGTGGCGGGCATGACCTCGATTCCGCAGGCCGCCGAGCTCGACCGGAACCTCCTGGCCGAAAGGGTCACGAAGCTGTCCCGCGGGACGCAGTGGAAGCCCGTGATGGCCGTTCCGATCAATTTCGTGACCCATCACCCGCAGGGCATGGTGAAGATCGGCGATACGCTGTTCGTCTCGTCGGTGGAGATCAAGGAGCCGACGAAGCGCTTCCCGCAGCCGGTGGACGGCTATGACCGGGATACGGGCGCGGGCGTCGGCCATCTTTTCAAGATCGACATGAAGGGTAACCTCGTGTCCGAGATCACCCTCGGGGAGGGCTCGATCTATCATCCGGGCGGAATCGATTACGATGGGCGCTACATCTGGGTGCCCGTGGCGGAATACCGGCCGAACAGCCGCGCCATCATCTACCGGGTCGATCCGGAGACCATGAAGGCGGAGGAGATGTTCCGTTTCGCCGACCACATCGGCGGCCTGGTCCACGACACCGACGACAATTCCCTGCACGGGGTGAGCTGGGGTTCGCGCCGGTTCTACCGCTGGACGCTCGGTTCCGACGGCAAGCCCACCAACGCAGACGAGGCGCCCGAGAAGCTGAGGACCCTGAACACGTCGCATTACCTCGATTATCAGGACTGCAAATATGCCGGCCAGCACCGCATGCTGTGCTCCGGCGTCACGGAAATGCGGGTCACGCCCGATGCGGCGCCGTTCCGGCTCGGCGGGCTCGACCTCGTCAGCCTCAGCGACGGCCGCCCGATCTTCCAGACTCCGGTGCTGCTTTGGACGGCCGGAGGGATGGACATGACCCACAACCCGGTCTGGATGGAACCCAGCGAGGCGGGAATCCGGGGCTATTTCATGCCCGAGGATGACAAGTCCGTGCTCTACATCTACGAGGCCGAGGTGAAATAGCGGCCCAGCGCCATGAGCTCCCGACCGGCGGCAGGATCGGCCACGACTCCTGCCGCCGGTCGGGCGGATCGCGTTTCATATAGACCTTTTGGACCCCTCGCGCGTTTTAGCCCGAATGGCCTTAAGCCCCCATTTTCCCACTACGTAAGAGACAGCCGATGGCGCATGCGAAATTGTTCACACCCTTCCGGGTGAAAGAGCTCGAACTTGCCAACCGTATCGTGATCGCCCCCATGTGCCAGTATTCGGCCGAGAACGGGAACATGACCGACTGGCACCTGATCCATCTGGGTCATCTGGCTATGTCCGGCGCCGCGCTCCTGACCATCGAGGCCACCGCCGTGGTGCCCGAGGGGCGCATCACCTACGCCGATGTCGGCCTCTACTCGGATGAGAACGAAACTGCCATGGGGCGCGTCCTGGACAGCGTCCGGCGCTGGTCGGACATGCCGATCGCCATCCAGCTGGCCCATGCCGGGCGCAAGGCTTCCACCGAGGTGCCGTGGAAACGCGGAGGCCAGATCCCGCCCGACCACCCCAACGGATGGCAGACGGAAGCGCCTTCCGCCGTTGCGTATGCAGCGAGCGACAATTCTCCAACGGCCCTGGATCGGGAGGGGCTCGCCCGCCTGCGCAACGCCTTCGCCGAGTCGGCCAAACGGTCGGCCCGGCTCGGGATCGACGCCATTCAGATTCACGCAGCCCATGGCTATCTGCTGCACGAATTCCTGTCTCCGCTGTCGAACCAGCGCACGGACGAGTACGGCGGCTCGCTGGAGAACCGGATGCGCTTTCCGCTGGAAGTGTTCGAGGCGACCCGCGCCGCCTTCCCGGCGGACCGGCCCGTCACCGTGCGCGTCTCGGGAACGGACTGGGCCGAGGGAGGCTGGACGGTCGAGGGCACGATCGCCTTCGCGCAGGCGCTCGAAGCCCGCGGATGCGACGCGATTCACGTGTCGAGTGGTGGGCTGACCTCGGCGCAACGGATCCCGGTGGGACCCAGCTACCAGGTGCCGCTGGCGCGCGCAGTGAAGGCCGCCACCAAGATGCCGGTCATCGCGGTGGGCCTCATTACGGACTTCGTGCAGGCGGAGGCGATCCTCGCCACGGGGGACGCCGATCTCATCGCCCTCGCGCGGGCCATTCTCTACGATCCGCGCTGGCCCTGGCACGCCGCCGCTCATTTCGGCGCAACGGTCAAAGCACCCGATCAGTACCTGCGCTCACAGCCGCACCAGTATCCTCACCTCTTCGATGTTCGTGCGGACGACTGAGGATCCTTTCCCGCGTCATCCCCGGCCTCGGGCCGGGGATCCACGTCTTTAACCCCGGTGCAAGTCGAAGACGGGGATGGCCGGCAACGGACGTTGAAGGCCGAGGCCGCGTGTCCGCGGGATGCTCTCTTCTCAGGAGAATGCATCGGATCGGACCCAAAAGTGCAAATCCTCTTTTGGGTCCGATGCTTTAGCCGCCTTCGTCCAGGGTGAAGCCGGCCTTCAGAACGACCTGATAATGGCGCACCTCGCCGTTTTCCACGTGGCCTCTGGTTTGCAGGACCTCGAACCAGCGCAGGTTCCGCAATGTCTGGCTCGCGCGGCGGATCGCGGTCTGAATCGCGTCCTCGATGCTTTTGTCCGACGAACCGACGAGCTCGACGACTTTGTAGACATGATCGTTCATCAGGGGCTCCGTGCCGTGTCGCAGGCATGGACCTAGAGCGTTCTGCGGAATTTCCCAGGCCGGGTTAGAGGTCCTTCCGATAGGCCACCACCTCCTGCTCGATGGCGCCGAAGATCGAATGGCCGGCCTTGTTCTTCATCTCGATGCGGACACAGTCTCCGAAGCGCATGAAGGGCGTCCGGGGCTCGCCATGCAGGATGGTCTCGACCGTGCGCTGCTCCGCAAGGCAGGAATAGCCGTGGCCGCCATCGGCAATCGGCTTGCCCGGTCCGCCGTCCTCGTCCCTGTTGGAGACGGTGCCGGAGCCGATGATCGTGCCCGCCCCCAGAGGCCGGGTCCTGGCCGCGTGGGCGATCAGGGTCGGGAAGTCGAAGGTCATGTCCACCCCCGCATTGGGTTTGCCGAAAGGCCTGTCGTTGAGGGTGGAGAGCAGGGGCAGGTGGAGCCGCCCCCCGTCCCAGGCCTCGCCCAGCTCGTCGGGCGTGACGGCGACCGGCGACAGGGCCGAGGAGGGCTTCGACTGGAAGAAGCCGAAACCCTTGGCGAGTTCACCGGGGATGAGGTTTCTCAGGGAGACGTCGTTGACCAGAACGACGAGGCGGATGGCCTGTGCCGCTTCCTCCCGGGTCGCGCCCATGGGCACGTCCGCCGTGATCACGGCGATCTCCGCCTCGAAATCGATGCCGTGCGCTTCGTCGAGGGCGGGAATCGGATCACGCGGCCCGAGAAAGGAATCCGAGCCGCCCTGGTACATGAGCGGATCGGTCCAGAAGGAGGCCGGCATCTCCGCTCCCCGGGCTTTGCGCACCAGCTCTACGTGATTCACATAGGCCGATCCGTCCGCCCACTGGTAAGAGCGGGGCAGGGGTGAAGCGCAGTCATGCTCGTGAAACCGGAAAGTGGGCACGGACCCGTGTTCGAGCTGTTCCGCGAGATCGCGCAGGCGTGGCTCGACTTTTTCCCAATCGTCGAGGGCTTGCTGAAGCGTCGGAACAATGAAAAATGCGTCCGTCGCGCGGGTCAGGTCCCTCGAGACGATTACGAGCCGGCCGTCACGGCCCTGTTTGAGCGAGGAAAGCTTCATAGCCACCTACCTGGTTGTTCGTGGTTTATGGAGCTTGCAACGAAAGAGTCTGCTGGGAAACGCCAATGACAACGATGAAGAGAAGAAATTTCCTGACGGGGGCCGGCCTTGCGGCTGCGGCCACGACGGTGGCGGCTCCCGCCATTGCGCAATCGATGCCGGAGATCCGTTGGCGTCTCACCTCGAGCTTCCCCAAGTCGCTCGACACGATTTTCGGCACGGCTCAGACCTTCGCCAAGTACATGGCGGACGCGACCGACGGCAAGTTCCAGATCCAGGTCTTTGCCCCGGGCGAGATCGTGGGCGGCCTCCAGGCGATGGACGCGGTGGAGAACGGCTCGGTCGAATGCGCCCACACGCCGACCTATTATTACATCGGCCGTGAGCCGGCGCTCGGCGTCGCCACCGGCCTGCCGTTCAGCCTCAATGCGCGCCAGTCGCACGCCTGGTGGCACTTCGCCGGCGGCAAGGAGATCATCAACGAGATCCTGGCGAAATACAATTGCACCTCGCTGGTCTGCGGCAATTCCGGCGCTCAGATGGGCGGTTTCTTCCGCAAGGAAATCAACTCCGTCGACGACCTGAAGGGCCTCAAGTTCCGCATCGGCGGTCTCGGCGGCCAGGTGCTCGCCAAACTCGGCGTCGTTCCGCAGCAGATCGCGCCGGGCGACGTCTATCCGGCGCTGGAGCGCGGCACGCTCGACGCGGCGGAGTTCGTCGGCCCCTACGACGACGAGAAGCTCGGCTTCCTGAAGGTCGCGAAGTACTACTACGCTCCCGGCTTCTGGGAGGGCGGCGCCATGCTGCACCTCGTCATCAACAAGCAGAAGTGGGACGAGCTGCCCAAGCACTATCAGGCCATCATGTCCAACGCCGCCGAGGCCGCGAACAACTGGATGCTGGCGAAGTACGACGCCGTGAACGGCCAGGCTCTGCGCCGGATGGTCGGCGGGGGCGCGGAGCTGCGCACCTTCTCGCAGGCCATCATGGAGGCCTCGCTCAAGGCCGCCAACGAGCTCTATGAAGAGCTCTCCGCGAAGAACGCCAACTTCAAGAAGGCCTACGACTCGATGGTCGCGTATCGCAACGATGTCCTGCCCTGGTGGCAGCTCAATGAATACGCCTTCGACACCTTCATGATCCGCACGCGCGGCCGGTCGTAAGTCTCGAAAGACTTGGACGCGACAGTGAGGCCGGCGCTCTGCGCCGGCCTTTTCGTTGTGCGGGGTCACGATGTCTCTCACTTCGGCGCGCACACGTTCGGATCGAAGTGCTTCTTCAAGTCTTTCCAGCAATCGATGTAATTGTCCTGACGCGTCGGCGATTGCGCTGCGTATTTCGTGACGCGCTGCGGGAAGCGCGTCTCGAACATGAAGGCCATGGTGCCGGTGAGCTTCACGGGCTGCAGCGCGACGTTGCTCGCATGCTCGAAGGCGACGGCGTCCGGCCCGTGCGGAAGCATCTGGTTGTGAAGCGACATGCCGCCCGGAACGAAGCCTTCGGGCTTCGCGTCGTAGACGCCGTAGATCAGTCCCATGAACTCCGACATCAGGTTGCGGTGATACCAGGGCGGGCGGAAGGTGTTTTCGGCCACCGCCCAGCGTTCGGGGAAGATCACGAAATCGACATTGGCCGTGCCGGGCGTCTCGGACGGAGCGGTGAGCACGGTGAATATCGACGGATCGGGATGGTCGAACAGGATCGCGCCGACGGGCGAGAAATGGCGCAGGTCGTATTTGCAGGGCGCGTAATTGCCGTGCCAGGCCACCACGTCGAGCGGCGACTGGTCGATCTGCGTGCGGTAGAGTTCTCCGCCCCATTTCACGAAGAGGTCGGAGGGGACCTCCTTGTCCTCGTAGGCTGCCACGGGGGTGAGGAAGTCGCGCGGGTTGGCGAGGCAATTGGCGCCGATGGGGCCGCGGTCGGGGAGGGTGAAGGAGCCGCCGTAGTTCTCGCACACATACGCGCGCGCGGAGCCATCGAGGAGCTCGACCTTGAAGATCACCCCCCGCGGAATGATGCAGATCTCGCCGGGCGCGATGTCGATCAAACCGAACTCGGTGCAAAAGCGCAGGCGCCCCTGCTGCGCCACGACGAGGTATTCGCCGTCTGCATTGAAGAAATACTCGTTGTCCATGGAGCGCGTGACGAGGAGCACATGCGCCGCCATGCCGACCTGGGTGTCGGCATCGCCCGCCGTCGTCATGGTGCGCAGGCCGGTGACGAAGGTCAGGGCTTCGTCCGGGATCGGCGTCGGATCCCAGCGGAGCTGGCCGATGGGGAGGTCGCTTTCGTCGCGGGCGGCGGGCGCGGTCCGCATGAGGCCCTTGTCGACCTTCACGTAGCGGCCCGAATGCTTCACCGAGGGCCTGATGCGGTAGAGCCAGGAGCGCTGGTTCGTCGCCTGAGGCGCGGTGAAGGGCGAGCCGGAGAGCTGCTCGGCATAGAGGCCGTAATTGATCTTCTGCGGGGAGTTGCGCCCGAGGGGGAGGGCCCCCCCTAGGGCCTCGGTCTCGAAGGAATTGCCGAAGCCGGACATGTAGCCGGGCACGATGGCGCTTCGGTGGGATTCTTGGGATTCGAAGCCAGAGACATTCCGAACGTTCATGATCGCTCTCCCTGGAATGGAACCGATCGATGGAATGGATATTGACCATTCGGCCGGTAAATCTAGTTGCTCATGCAACGAATTGTTTTCAGCCATGGCTCAGCAATCCGCAGCGAAGACGCAGAAGATCTCCAGCGCCACGGTCGCCCTGGAGCACTTCCTGCCGTACCGCCTTCACGTGCTGGCGAGCTTGGCCTCGAACGCGCTGGCGCAGATCTATGCCGAGCGCTTCGGGCTCTCGATCCCCGCCTGGCGGGTGATCACGACCCTCGGCCAGCACGAGCTCCGGACGGCCCGGGACATCGCGGCCCATGCCGTCATGCACAAATCCACCGTGTCGCGGGCCGTCGCATCCCTGGAGAGGCGCGGGCTGATCGCCCGCCGCCCCAACGAGGACGACCGACGCGAAGAATTGCTCGAGCTGACCGAAGAGGGGCGGGAGATCTACGAGGCCCTGGCTCCCGAGGCCCTCGCCTTCGAGGAGCGCTTCGTGTCCGTGCTCACGGAGGAGGAGCAGAGGCTCCTCGTCTCCCTCATCGACCGCCTGAGCGGCCACGCGCGGCAATTGACGCCCGAAGAGGAGGCGGAAGAATGAAGCTCTACACCTATTTCCGCTCGTCCGCGGCCTACCGGGTCAGGATTGCCCTCAACCTCAAGGGCGTTCCTTATGAAGCGGTGCCGGTGAACCTTCTCAAGGGCGAGCAGCGGGATGCGGTCTACGGCGCCGTCAACCCGCAGAGGCGTCTGCCGGCCCTGGATCTCGGCGGTCCGGTTCTCATCCAGTCCCCCGCCATTCTCGAATATCTCGACGAGGTCTATCCGGAGCCGCCCCTGCTGCCGGAGGATCCGTTGAGCCGCGCCAAGGTGCGCGCCGTCGCCGCGATCGTCGGCTGCGATATCCATCCGCTGAACAATCTCGGGCCCCTGCGCTACCTCAAGAATGTCCTGGGGCACGACCAGGCTGCGGTGGATGCCTGGTACGCCCATTGGGTTCGTGACGGCTTCGATGCCGTCGAGGCCCTCATCGAGCCTGGTCCTTATTGCTTCGGCTCGCAGGTCACGCTCGCCGATCTCTATCTCGTGCCGCAGGTCTTCAATGCCCGGCGCTTCAACATCCCGCTCGATGCCTATCCGAAGATTGTCGCGGCGGACGCGGCCTGCGCCGAGCTCCGCGCCTTTCAGGAGGCCGCGCCGGAGCAGCAGCCGGACGCGGTCTGAGGAAATGGCGCATGGCCGCTCGCAGCCTTGCGCAGGGTGAAGACGAGCAGGCTCCCGAGGGTCTGCGTCCACAACAGGAGGAAAGCCATGGGACCGTTCCCGCACGACGCACCGCCGCCGGCCATCAGCGACGACAACCCGATGGGAACCGACGGCTTCGAGTTCGTGGAGTTCTGCCATCCCGACCCTCAGGCGCTCGACAGGCTGTTCAAGACCATGGGATTCAGCCTGGTCGCCAAGCACCGTTCGAAGAACGTGATGCTCTACCGGCAGGGCGACATCAACTTCATCGTCAACGCGCAGCCCGGCTCCTTCGCCGAGCGTTTCGCCAGCCAGCACGGCCCCTCGGCCCCGGCCATGGCGTTCCGCGTGGTCGATGCGAAATATGCCTATGATCGCGCGATCTCCATGGGCGCCAAGCCCGTGCAGACGGAGAGGGCCCCGAACGAACTCGAGATTCCGGCCATCGAGGGCATCGGCGGTTTGCAGATCTACTTCGTCGACCGCTACGGCGCGAAGGGCTCGATCTACGATGTCGATTTCGAATGGTTGGCCGAGAAGGACCCGAAGCCCGAGGGCGTCGGCCTCTACTACATCGATCACCTGACCCACAACGTCTATCGCGGAAGGCTGAACGAATGGGCGGGCTTCTACGAGCGCCTCTTCAACTTCCGTCAGATTCGCTACTTCGACATCGAGGGCAAGCTCACGGGCCTGCATTCGCGCGCCATGACGAGCCCGGACGGCAAGATCCGCATTCCGATCAACGAGGACGCGGGCGAAACCGGGCAGATCGAGGAGTATCTGCAGGAATACAAGGGCGAGGGCATCCAGCACGTGGCTTTGGGCTCGCACGATCTCTACGAATCCATCGAGACCCTGATCGCGAACGGACTCGCGTTCATGCCTGCGCCGAACGACATCTATTATTCTCGCGTCGACAAGCGCCTGCCGAACCATGAGGAGCCGATCGAGCGGCTTCGGAAGAACGGCATCCTCATCGATGGCGAGGGCGTCGTGGAGGGCGGCTTCACCAAAGTGCTGCTTCAGCGCTTCGGCAAAACCGCCATCGGCCCGATCTTCTTCGAGTTCATCCAACGCAAGGGCGACGAGGGATTCGGCGAAGGCAACTTCAAGGCGCTCTTCGAATCCATCGAGGAGGACCAGATTCGCCGCGGCGTCCTGAAGCCGAGCGCCGCCTGAGACGGTCGGCATCGACGCGATTCTCCGGAGGTCGGGCATGTCCCGGCCTTCTCGATTGGGGCGGGAGAGGTCCGGCTTCGCCCCAATTGTGGACAGACTTATTCACAGGCTCACCCCTTCGTGATCCCGCAAAATAGGATTGCAGGACTAAGGTCACTCATGCCTCGCTGCGAGCGATAACCCTTGAAAATTAAGGGTTTGTTAGGGTTTGGCTTCAAAGTTTTACGAATGGTAAACGGCCGGAAACGAAAACGTTGCCTTTGTGCAACATGCCCATGAAAAGCCCTCCGGGTTGCCCAGTTTGTGCCTTCATTCGGTTGCTTGGCGGATCGCTCTGGCTAATGTGGCTCCAGCGACGGGGGCACCCCAGTCGTCATTTGATGAGTTCTAGCCAATAGGCGGACCATCAGGTCACTAGGGGAAAAGGGAGGTGTTTGGGGCTTCGGCCTTCAAAGCACAAAAACCCGACCCCCCAAGGGTCTCGAAAACTTTGGAGGTTTACCATGAAGCTCGTTAAGAGCCTTCTCCTCGGATCGGCTGCTGGTCTTGCTGCTGTTGCCGGGGCTCAGGCTGCTGACCTTCCCGTGAAGAAGGCTGCTCCTGTTGAGTACGTTCGCGTCTGCTCCACCTACGGTGCAGGCTTCTTCTACATCCCCGGCACGGAAACCTGCCTCCGCGTCGGCGGCCGCGTCCGCGCTGAGTACCGCTATTTCGAGCCGGCTACCCGCGCCAGCGACGCGATCGGCTTCCGCGCTCGTGGCCGCATCCAGCTCGACGCCCGCACGGCGACGGCTTACGGCCTGCTGCGCACGTTCGTCCGCTTCGAGATCACCCGCGACACGGGCTCTTACAACGGCGTTCCCGGCGTGATCACTCAGACGCCCAACGTCGACCAGGCCTTCGTGCAGTTCGGTGGTCTGACCGCCGGTCGCGCCCAGACCTTCTTCGACAACGGCGACATCGATTCTCAGGCTTTCGGCACGATCCGCTGGTCGGATCAGCCGAACGTCAACCTGCTGGCCTACACCTTCTCGTTCGGCAACGGCTTCTCGGCCTCGCTGTCGCTCGAAGAAGGCCGCCCCGCTGGTACGGCGTTTGGTGCTGAGACTGCCTTCGTCGCCGCCGGTCAGCGCGCTCCTGACGTCGTCGCGAACATCCGCTATGCTGGCACCTGGGGTTCGGCTCAGCTGTCGGGTGCTGTTCATCAGCTCCGCAGCGCTGCTCTCCCCGGCACCATTCCGGTGATCATTCCGGACACCGATTACGGCTTCGCCGTTTCGGGCCAGTTCAACTTCAACCTCCCGATGCTCGGCGCTGGCGACACCTTCTGGCTCGCTGGAACCTATGCTGACGGCGCTCTCGGCTATCTCGGCTTCGGTGGCTCCTCCAGCATCCGTGGCGTTTCCGGCTCGGTCGTCGATGCCTTCATCGACGAGAACGGCGAGATCGACACCGGCCGCGGCTGGCAGATCGCAGCTGGTCTGCGTCACTACTGGACCCCTGAGATCCGTCAGAACGTGTTCGGTTCGTACGCTAGCGTGAACTACGGCGGCGAAGTCGGCGACATCTTCGACTTCAACGAGTGGCGCGTCGGCACGAACGTGCTGTGGTCGCCGGTCTCCGGTCTGACCCTCGGCGCTGAAGTGATCTACGCGAACATCGATACGAATGCTCCCGTGGTCATCGATGGCCGCCTGCGCGACAACCGCAGCGCTTGGGAAGGCCGTCTGCGCGTTCAGCGTGACTTCTAATCGGTTCAACCCGATTGGTTAGAGGAAACCCCGGTGGAAACATCGGGGTTTTCTTTTTGCATTGGTGCCTGTGCGTCGAGAGGAACTGCAGACCCGGTTCGTGCATCTCATGATGCGCTCCGCACGGCGGCACTGCAGAGAAACTCCGTTTGCCGCTCCCGCACCTGAGCCGGGGATCGTCACGGCCATCCACATCTTGAAGCTGCTGCGCCATCACGGGGCCGATGCCCAGCGCAGGGACGGCATGACGGCGACGGTGCTCGTGCTTCTTCAACGTCCCTGACGTCTGAAGACCCTCTCCCTCCATCATGGCCACATTCGCTGTGGCCAGCCACATTGGGGATGCGATGCACTCAGGTTATGCGGAAAGCCACGCCCCCGGCGCGGTCCATCGGGTCTGATCCGAGATCGGGCATGCAGGTGGGATTGCTCAGTTCACCTCAATAGGCGGTCTTCGTCGCATCTGCCGTTGCGGCCGCTCCCGGTACGGCCTTCTCCTTCAGCCGCGCCCGGTAGACCTGCAGGTTCTCCATGACCCGCTGCACGTAGTTTCGGGTTTCGTAGAACGGAATCCTCTCGACCCAGTCGATCATGTCCACCTGAGGCTGGCGTGGATCGCCATAGGCCTGGATCCACTTCTTCACATTGCCGCCGCCTGCGTTGTAGGAGGCGAAAGCGAGAATGTAGGAGCCTTTCCAGTCCTCCATCAGCTCTCCGAGATGGGCGGAGCCGATCTTCGCGTTGTAGGAGGGGTCCTCCACCAGACGGTTCAGGTCGAAGCCGACGCCGAAGCGCTCCGCCGTGCGCTTGGCGGTCGCGGGCATGAGCTGCATGAGCCCGCGTGCTCCCGCGCTCGAAACCGCCTTGGGATTGAACGCGCTTTCCTGGCGCGCGATGGCATAGACCATGGCCGGCTCCACCTCGTCGCCGACCGGATCGAAGTTCGGGATGGCCGCGACGGGATAGGCGTGCTGATCGAGCGGGAAGCCCCGTTGCAGAGCGATCTTGCCCACCGCCAGGACCGCGCGTGGATTCTGCTGTGAGGTGGCGAGCGCGGCGAGGGCGTCGAGCTGCCCGGAATCGTTCAGAACCTGGGCGAGATCGCTGTAGAGACCGATCGCCAGCTCCGGCTCTCCCGCCTGATTCAGGAGGCGCACGGCGCGCACCGGAACGAGCGCCTCGAAAGCCTTGCGCTCCTCGTCCTTCAGCGGCGCGACGGAGCGCAGGGATACACCCTCGCCCAGCTTCTCGCGGGCGAGCTGGCCGTAATAGGTGGTCGGATAACCGGCGGCCCGGGCGTAGAAGTTCTTGGCGTCTGCGGGGGCATCCGCAGCTTCCGCCGCGCGGGCCTGCCAATAGGCGGCGCGCGACAGGGAAATGGGCGTGGAGGCGGTTTGCGAAGCCGTGGCGAAATGCTTCGCCGCCGTGGCCGGATCGTTCAGGAAGCGAAGCGCGATCCAGCCGGCATGGAACTCCGCCTCGATCTGCTCCGCTGGGGATTCCGCCGAGTGGTGGCTCGCCACCATGTAGGCGGTCTTGGCGTCGCCTTCGTCGAGGAGTTCCCGGGTGACCCGGCGCTGCTCGGCCCACCACTCGTCGCCATCCACCCGAAGCTCGTGATCGCGGGGAGCCTGCATGATGATTTTGGCCGCCTCCGCCATTTTGTTCGCCCGGCGCTGGAACAGAGCGCGGGAGAACAGATAGGATGGATCGTTCCTCAGCGAGGCGGGGACCGCGGCGAAGGCCTTGTCGGCCTTCTTCTTGCCCTGGAACACACCCATGCGCGCATTGACCAGAGTGACATAGTCCTTGCCGGCCAGGTCGGCGGCGCGCTGGGCCGCGCCCCAGTTCTCCTTCAGGAGATGACGCTCCATGCGGTAGCGGTGATCGGCCCGGGTGAGGAGGTCCGGGAAGCGATCGAGGATGCGGCGCTCGGTCTCGCTCCCGAAGGTATCCTCCCGCCAAGCATAGCGGATCAGATCCGCTGCTTCCTTGTCGAGGCCGTCGCCCTTGAGGGCGAGGCCGAGCGCGATGCGCCCCGCCGGGGTGACGGGCGGCTGCTTGTCGAAAAAGGCGCGGATCTGTTCGTTCGAGCGGCGCTCGGCCAGGAAGGTGCCCTCAAGCCGTCGGCGGAGCTGCGACGTCATCGGCCAATCGGGAAAATTGCGGCGGAAGGCCATGATCCGCTCATAGCCGAGGGGGAGGCCGGTGCGGATGGCGAACCATTCCGCTACGGCCTGGGCCGCCGGATCCGTGAGCTTCGATTGCAGGATGGCCGCCTCCACCGGATCGTTGGCTCGGTAGGCCTTGAAGATCAGAGGCAGCTGTTCCAGGTCTCCCATGGTCATGGAGAGGGGCCTGAAGCTCTCCAGGACGGTGGTTGCAGGCGATCCGGCCGGCATCTCGCCGGCGCGAACGGGGAGGGCGGACAGTTGGATCACGGCGACGGACGCCAGAAGACCTATCGATCGGCGCATTGTGAGGTTCACCCGCTAACCCCCCTTTCGTCGCCTCCAGTTATGACGACGTTTCTCTTGAGGAAACACCAAGTGCCGGGCTAGGACAACACCTCAAAGGTTCGTTTGCGCCCATGAGCCGCAGCCCTTATGTGTAACCGACTGGCCCGCTTCAGATTTGCCGCTTCTATTCGAGGACTAACATGACCCGCTTCAAAGGCTCCATCACGGCTCTGGTGACCCCCTTCAAGGATGGCGCCGTGGATGAGGCCACCTTCAGGGCCTTCATCAACTGGCAGATCGAACAGGGGACCAGCGGCCTGGTTCCGGTCGGAACGACGGGGGAGAGCCCGACGCTCAGCCACAAGGAGCACGACCGGGTCGTCGAGATCTGCGTCGACGAGGTGAAGGGCAGGGTGCCCGTGATCGCTGGCGCAGGCTCCAACAGCACGGAGGAGGCCATCGGCTTCTCCAAGCACGCCGAGAAGGTCGGCGCCGACGCGGTGCTGATCGTCACGCCCTATTACAACAAGCCGACGCAGGAAGGCCTCTATCAGCACTTCAAGGCGATCAACGATGCGATCGGCATTCCGATCATCATCTACAACATCCCCGGCCGCTCCGTCATCGACATGTCGGTCGAGACGATGGCCCGCCTGTTCGAGCTCAAGAACATCGTCGGCGTGAAGGACGCGACCGCGAATATTGCTCGGGTCAGCCAGCAGCGCCAGGTCATGGGGCCTGACTTCATCCAGCTCTCGGGCGAGGATGCGACGGCCCTCGGCTTCATGGCTCACGGCGGCCACGGCTGCATTTCCGTCACCTCCAACGTGGCGCCGCGGCTTTGCGCCGACATGCAGGAAGCCTGCCTGAAGGGCGATTATGCGACCGCCCTGAAGCTGCAGGATCGCCTCATGCCGCTCCACACCAACCTCTTCCTCGAGACCAACCCGTCGCCCGTGAAATATGCCGCTTCCATCCTCGGCCTGATGCAGGCCGATGTGCGCCTGCCGCTCATTCCCGTATCCGAGGGCACGAAGCAGGCGGTGCGGTCGGCCATGGCCCATGCGGGCCTGATCAGCGCTTGAAGATCCGATGTCGAAAGCTCCCAAGAGTGCCAACCGCGTTGTCGCCGACAATCGGAAGGCGAGGTTCAATTACGAGATCGTCGATACCTACGAGGCGGGCATCGCGCTCACCGGCACGGAGGTGAAATCCCTGCGCACCGGCAAGGCCACCATCGGTGAGGCCTATGCCGGTCCGTCGGGCGAGGAGTTCTTCCTCTTCAACGCCTATATCCCGGAATACCTGCAGGCGAACCGCTTCAACCACGAGACGCGCCGCCCGCGTCGCCTGCTGCTGCACAAGCGCCAGATCGACAAGCTCATCGGCGCGACCCAGCGCGAGGGCTTCACCGTGATTCCGCTCAAGATCTATTTCAACGATCGCGGGCGGGCGAAGGTGGAGCTCGGCCTCGGCCGGGGCAAGAAACTCCATGACAAACGCGAGACGGACAAGCAGCGCACCTGGAACCGCGAGAAGGCGCGCTTGATGCGCGAGAAGGGCTGACAGAACGTCGGAGCGCTCTAGTTCCCGCCTGCCAGGGGAGGAATTGGTATGGCGTCCGTCGCTCTTGTTTCCGTTCTCGGTCCCGACCGTGTCGGGCTCGTTGCCGCGATCGCGGAGCACCTGTTCAATGTCGGCGTGAACCTGAGGGATACGACCTTCACGGCCCTGGGGTCCGGAGCGGAGTTCGTGGCTTTGTGCGAGCTGCCTTCCGGCTTGGAGGCGGGCGAGATCGAAGCGGGTCTCAGGCAGCTTCCGGAACTCGCCGGGGCCGAGATTCGCGCCGTGCCTTACGCATTCGATCCCAGTCCGGGTCCCGCGGGCAGCGTTACGCATCGCATCACGATCAGCGGCGGCGATCAGCTCGGCCTCGTGGCGCGGCTCGCCGAGGTGTTCAAGCAATACGAAGCCAACATCGTGCGGCTGGAAGCCCGCAGGCTCGGGAGCGAGGAAGGCGGGCTCTACGTGACCCGGTTCGCCGTGTTCATTCCGGAACACCAGGTCAATCCATGCCTGGCGACCGTCAGCAACACCGCCGGTGCGCTCGGCCTGGAGTGCGAGGTCGGGGCCGGAACGCTTTAAGAGCCGTTAGACATGAAAATGGCCGGGGATCCCGGCCATTGTTGCAATCCCCGCGGCAGCGGAAAACTCACAGATCGAACTCGTCGTCCTGGCCCTGGCGAATGCCGTAGCGGCTCTCCAGCGCTCCGTTCCGCGGCTGCTGCTGGTGCTGCGGGCGAGGACGGTCGTTGCCTTCTCCGCCCACGCGCTGCGGCCGATCCGACGGATCACGGCCGATACGGGAGGCGAGCTGCGAAAGATCGAGGAACTCATCCGCCTGGCGGCGGAGCTCGTCGGCGACCATCGGGGGCTGCGTGGTGATGGTGGAGACCACGGACACGCGAACGCCCCGGCGCTGCATGGCCTCGACCAGGGAGCGGAAATCCCCGTCGCCGGAGAACAGCACCATGTGATCGATGTAGGGCGACAGCTCGAGCGCATCGATCGCGAGCTCGATGTCCATGTTGCCCTTCACCTTGCGGCGGCCGGCGGAGTCCACGAACTCCTTGGTGGGCTTTGTCACGACCCGATAGCCGTTGTAATCGAGCCAGTCGATCAACGGGCGGATAGAAGAGTATTCCTGATCTTCAACAAGCGCCGTGTAGTAGAACGCACGCACAAGCGTGCCCCGGCCTTGGAATTCCTTCAGAAGACGCTTGTAGTCGATATCGAACCCAAGTGTCTTTGTCGTAGCGTAAAGGTTCGCTCCGTCAATGAAGAGTGCGATCCGCTGCTGGCCTGACATAAGTATTCTCTTTTTGTGTCTGCCTGGGCGGCATAACAACCCAATCGGTCGCAGCGACATCTATTATTTATGCGTACAATTCAATTGCGCAACAAGAACAGGACGTGCCCGAGAACAGGCTGTTATCAACCCTTTGGACGAGTAAAAACCACAAGCTCGAATACTTAATGGTGAGTAAAAGAAAAGAGTCAAGGTGGCGGAAAGGGGGCAGTCAAGCCTTCTACTGAAAAATCAACAATTTTTACGATTTGAGGCTTCGACTGCCGGGCTTGATCGCGGGAAGAGCGGCGAGTTCCGGCGGCAGCTTGTCGGGGTCGTAGGCCGGGATGTCGAGCTGGACCAGGGACACGAGCGGAACGCCGAGATCCGCCTTGCCGCCGGAGCGGTCGATCAGGCAGGCTGCGCCCAGGATCTTCCCCGGGTATTCCCTGAGAGCCGTCAGGCATTCCCGCGACGAGAGGCCGGTCGTGACGATGTCTTCCACCATCACGATGCGGGCGCCGTCCGGAATCGTGAAGCCCCTTCGCAGGGTGAAGACGCCGTTCTCTCGCTCCACGAAGATCGCCTTGGCTCCGAGATGCCGGGCCGTTTCGTACCCCGGAACGATGCCGCCCACGGCCGGGGAGACCACGTAATCGACGGTCCCGAACGTCTGTCTGATCTTGTCGGCGAGAGCCCGGCAGACCCGCTCCGTGCGGGCCGGATCCTGGAACACGAACATCTTCTGCAGGAAGACCGGGCTGTGCAGGCCCGAGGAGAGGATGAAGTGCCCTTCGAGCAAGGCACCGGCAGAGCGGAATTCATCGAGAACGTCGTTCGGGGTCATGGCTCAATCTCCTGCGTCAGCGCTGTGTGGCAGGTGAGTTGCCGAGAAGCAAGGGCGTTCGCGCTCGTAAAAACAAGGGACCGCGCCTCGGCGGATGCAGCTCTTGTGCGGGGACACCCTTGAAAAACGATATGACGTTCCATGTACGGACCTCATGGAACCGATCTCGCGAAGCCCGACGGGTCGGAAACGTAAAGCGCATGCATTTGAGAAGCACAGACGGGAAACGATCGCACGGGTGACGAGGTCTGTACGTCGACGGGCCTACGCCATTCATGCTGATCGGATGAGGACAAGTACGATGAAAACACGAATTGTTAAGCTCTCTGCGGGATCAGGCGCCGGCGAGCCTGGCAGCATCCAGGCGACCAAGACATCCTTCGTCATGAGCGCCCGCGCCCAGAACGACGGCCCCGGCGATCGTTCACCGGCCCGTCACGGCCAGGTGGCGGGAAATATCGGGTCGGGAGAGCACTTCCGCACAGGGCAGGTCGTGACGCTCCTGGTCGAGGCGAATGGTCTGTTCGGGGACGGGCTGAAGCGGATCCTGGAGGGAACGGCCTATTCTCCGGTCCTCTCCGTCGCCAATCTCGACGACGTCCGGCCCCTGCTGGGAGCGGGGCGCGCGGCGCTTCTCCTGATCCTGGATCCGGGAAAGGATTGTTGGGAAACATGCCGGCAGGTGCGAGCGTTCCTGGGGCGAAACCCATCCGCCCGGATCGTCATGTTCGTCGAGCGCTACGATCTGCAGCAGATGCTGGTCGCCTTCGATGCAGGGATGGCGGCGTGTCTCACGAAGGCAACCTCCCGCGAAGCCCTCGTCAAGATGCTGGACCTCGTCATGCTGGGAGAGGCGTGTGTTCCGGCGACGGTTCTCACCGAACTTCGGGAGCCGAGCTACCTGCGCAGCCATGACAGGAGAAAGGGGCTGTCGACCCGCGAAAGGGCCGTTCTCGAATGCCTGACGGAGGGGGCCTCGAACAAGGTCATCGCCCGCAAGCTCGACATCACCGAGGCGACGGTCAAGGTTCACATCAAATCCATCCTGCGCAAGGTTCAGGCCAAGAACCGCACGCAGGCCGCGCTTTGGGCCTCGACGCACATTCTCACGAAGCGATCGTGACCGGAGCGGTCCAGACCGGGCCGCTTCCGGAGGCGAGGGGCCTCAGCTCTTTGCCGCGGCTTGGATGAACGCCTCGAAGATCGCGTTGCCGGGATGCTCCTGCTTCGCGAACAGCTCCTGGTGCCATTGCACCCCGAGTGCGAACCGGCGGGACGGGACTTCGATGGCCTCGACGACGCCATCCTCCGCATGGGCGCTCGCCACCACGCGGTCCGAAAGCTCGATGACGGCTTCCCGATGGAAGGTGTTCACCGAAAGATCGCACCGGCCGAGAATCCGGGCGAACTGTGTCTCTTTGGCGATGGCGACGGGATGCAGATGATCGCGCTTGTCGTGCTCCAGAATATGCGGTCCCATGGCGCGCACATCCGGCGACAGGCGGCAGCCGTGAAGGCCGGCGAGAACCTGCATGCCATTGCAGATGCCGAGCACCGGCTTGTCGCGTTCGAGGAAGCCCCGCATAAGTGCGAGTTCGACGTCGAGCCGCTCGGAAGGCGGGGCCTTGGAAACCTGACCGTCGGCAAACCACTCGTCCGGAAAAGCGAACCGGCCGCCCACGTCCATGAAACCGTCGAACTCGTCCACCACGGCCTCGACCATGTCCATGACATAGGGAATGCCGAAGGGCATGCCGCCCGCACGATGAACGGCGACGAAGTAGTTCTTCGTCATGTCGTAGCGCGTGCCGTCGACGCTGGTGTTCTCGTCCATGATGACGGCGATGCGCGGCTTAACGGACACGGGCGATCATCCGGTCACGCGGTCGACGCGGCTCACCACGCGCTTGGCGCGGAGTTCCGCGATGATCGCATTGAGATGCTTCAGATCCCAGACGGTCAGATCGATGGTGACATCGGTGAAGTCCTGCGTGCGCCGCTTCATGTTGACGTTGTCGATGTTGCCGTCGTGGTCCGCGATGACCTGAGCGATCTGAGCCAGCGAGCCCGGTTCGTTGATCGATTGCAGTTTGATGCGGGCCGGAAATCGTTGGGGGGAGCCGGATTCGAGATCCCAGCGCACGTCGATCCAGCGGTCCGGCTCGTTGTCGAAATCGGCGAGCGAGGGGGACTGGATGGGATAGATGGTGACGCCTTCGCCGGGGGTCAGGATGCCGACGATGCGATCGCCCGGCACGGCGCCGCCTTCCGAGGCGAAGCGGATCGGCATGTCCTTGTTGAGGCCGCGAATCGGGATGCCGTCCGTCTGTTCGCCGTTCGGCCGCGCGCCGGCGCCGTCCGGCTGGCCCAGGCCCTTGCCGTCCGTTCCGGTGCGGCGCTCCTCCTTGTAGTCGGGGTAGACCGCGCGGACCACGTCACCGGAGAACATCTCGCCCCGGCCCACCGCCGCCAGCACGTCCTCCACGGAGACGCGCGCCAGCCGGGGCAGGGCGCCCTTGAGCTTCTCGTCCGAGAAGGTCTTGCCCGCGCGCTCGAAGGCGCGCTCCAGGATCTGATGGCCGAGGCCCGTATACTGGCGCCTCACGGCCGCGCGGGTGGCGCGCCGGATCGAAGCGCGGGCCTTGCCGGTGACCACGAGGGATTCCCAGGCCGCGGGCGGCGTCTGCCCTTCGGCGCGGACGATCTCCACCTCGTCGCCGTTCTGCAGTTCGGTGAGCAGCGGCGACATGCGTCCATTGATCTTGCAGCCGACAGCCGTGTTGCCGACATCCGTGTGCACCGCATAGGCGAAATCGATCGGCGTCGCGCCGCGCGGAAGGGCGATGAGACGGCCCTTGGGCGTGAAGCAGAAGACCTGATCGTGAAAGAGTTCGAGCTTCGTATGCTCCAGGAACTCTTCCGGATTGTCGCCTTCCGCGAGGAGATCGATCGTGCGTCGCAGCCATTGATAGGCGCGGCTTTCGGTTGCCAGGCGCGAATTGTCGTTCACGCCTTCCTTGTAGAGGGCATGGGCGGCGATTCCGTACTCGGCGACCTGATCCATCTCCTCGGTGCGGATCTGAAGCTCGACGCGCTGGCTGCCGGGGCCGATCACGGTGGTGTGGATCGACCGGTAGTCGTTCTGTTTGGGCGTCGAGATGTAGTCCTTGTAGCGGCCCGGCACCATGGGCCAGCTCGTATGCACGATTCCGAGCGCGCGATAGCATTCGTCGAGGGTGCCGACGATGATGCGGAAGGCGAAGATATCCGACAATTGCTCGAAGGAGACTGATTTGCGCTCCATCTTGCGCCAGATCGAATAGGGGCGCTTCTGACGGCCCGTCACCTGCGCGTTGATGCCCTGGGCCCTCAGCTTGGTGGTGAGCGTCCGCTCGATTTCCTCGACGAGCTTTTCGCTCTTGGCCGTCAGTTCGTGCAGGTGCCGGTTGATGGCCTCATAGGCTTCCGGATCGAGGTTCTGGAAGGCCAGCTCCTCCAGTTCCTCACGCATCTCCTGGATACCCATGCGCCCGGCGAGAGGCGCGTAGATCTCCAGGGTTTCCTGGGCGATGCGCTGGCGCTTCTCCGGAGGCATGAAGCCGAGGGTGCGCATGTTGTGCAGGCGGTCGGCGAGCTTGACGAGAAGCACGCGCACATCGTCGGCGATGGCGAGCAGCAGCTTGCGGAAGTTCTCTCCCTGGGCGGCGCGCTTCGAGACGAGGTCGAGGCGCTTGATCTTCGTCAGACCGTCGACGAGAGACCCGATCTGCGCGCCGAAGGTCTTGTTGATCTCCTCAAGCGTCGCCTCGGTGTCTTCCACCGTGTCGTGGAGCACGGCGGCGGCGATGGTCGCCTCGTCGAGCTTCATGTCGGTGAGGATCGCGGCGACTTCGAGGGGATGGCCGAAGAACAGGTCGCCGGACGCGCGCTTCTGGTTGCCATGCGCCATCATGGCATACACGTAAGCACGGTTGAGCAGCGCCTCGTCAGCCGAGGGGTTGTAGCGCTTGACCCGCTCGACAAGTTCATACTGGCGCATCATGCGGCCGCCATCTCCTCAAAATCGGACTATCGGGCTGAAATCGAACAATACTAAAGAATATTGTACCAGGACTTCTGACCGCAAGCTGAATACCTTGCCGCAGGCGGCAAATCCCCGCCGTGGTTAAGGGGAACAAAAAAGCCCGGCTGGGGGCCGGGCTTTTCGGAAAAATACAGGATCGAACCGTTATTCGCGCTCGTCGTCGTCCGAGCTGTTGTTGCTCGGGGGAACGAGGCCTTCCAGGCCGCGAAGCAGGTCGTCCTCGCTCATGCGGTCGAACTGGACGTCGGTGTCGTTGTCGGCTCCCGAGGCGGCGGCCGTGTTGCCCAGCATGGGAACGGCTTCGGCTTCCGGCTCGTCCACCTCGACGTATTTCTGCATGGAGTGGATGAGCTGCTCCTTCAGGTCGTCGGGAGCGATGGTCTCGTCCGCGATCTCGCGGAGAGCAACGACGGGGTTCTTGTCACGGTCGCGGTCGACGGTGAGCGGCGAGCCCGACGAAATCAGGCGGGCGCGATGGCTGGCCAGCAGCACGAGCTCAAACCGGTTATCGACCTTGTCGATGCAGTCTTCGACGGTCACGCGAGCCATGCAGGGGCTCCTTCTACAGGTTCAAAAGAATATCGGAAGGGTGACCGGATACAACGGATGCCCCAGGAACACAAGAGGACGCGTTCCGAAACAGGGGCTTAAACCCATGACCTCCGGTGAAGTGCGGAGTCGCAAGTCCTCCCGATCCTGATTAAATAATGTTGTAACGTATAATGTGAGGGTCTCATGGGAAACCGGTTCCGTTTTCTGCGCAGCGTCGTGCGCTGGGGCAGGCGCGTCTGGGGTAGGCTCTTTTCCAGCGGATCGAGGATCGACCGCAGGCTTTTGAAGGGATGGCGGCAGCACATCTGAACCCGGATTAGGCCCTCGAACGAGCCCTTTGCCTTGACTCCGGGGCCTGCGGGTGCCAGTTCCGCGCGGATTCGACGCAATAAAGGTTCCGCTCCCGATGAAGCGCGCATTCATATTCCCGGGTCAGGGAAGCCAGGCCGTGGGCATGGGCAAGGCCCTCGCCGACACCTTTCCCCAGGCCAAAGCCGTGTTCGACGAGGTGGACGAGGCTCTCTCGCAGAAGCTCTCCACCCTCATGTGGGAAGGTCCCGCCGAGGAGTTGACCCTGACCGCGAACACCCAGCCCGCCCTGATGGCCGTGAGTCTCGCCGCCATGCGGGTTCTGGAAGCCGAAGCCGGGCTCGACCTTAAGCAACACGCTGCCTTCGTCGCCGGGCACTCGCTCGGCGAATATTCGGCGCTCGCCGCCGCCGGCAGCCTCTCGGTCGCAGATACGGCCCGTCTCCTACGGATTCGCGGCAACGCCATGCAGAATGCCGTACCGGTGGGGCAGGGCGCCATGGCGGCCCTGCTCGGCCTCGAATACGAGACGGCTCTCGAGGTCGCCCGCGAAGCGGCTCAGGGCGACGTCTGCGACGCGGCCAACGACAACGGCGGCGCTCAGGTCGTGGTTTCCGGCCACAAGGCCGCCGTCGAGCGCGCGGTGACGATTGCCCAGCAGAAGGGCGCCAAGCGCGCCGTGATGCTGGCCGTGTCCGCCCCCTTCCATTGCGCTCTCATGCAGCCCGCCGCCGACGCCATGCGCGAGGCCCTGGCCGGAGTGACCGTGAAAGCCCCCGTCGTCCCGGTGGTGGCCAACGTGGAAGCTGCCCCGATCACCGATCCCGATGCGATCCGCGATGCCCTGGTCCGTCAGGTAACCGGCACGGTCCGCTGGCGCGAATGCGTGGCCTATATGGCCGCTCAGGGCGTCGAAGCCTTTTACGAGGTCGGATCGGGCAAGGTCCTGACCGGGCTCGTGAAACGTATCGCTGCGGGCGCTTCCGCCAGCGCCATCGGCACCCCCGAGGATGTCGCCGCCTTCAAAGCTACCCTGCAAGGATAAGAGGAGAGCCTTCATGTTCGATCTGACTGGCCGCAAGGCTCTCGTGACCGGCGCCACCGGCGGCATCGGCGGCGCCATCGCCCGCGCGCTGCATGCCCGGGGCGCGACCGTGACCCTCTCCGGCACCCGCCGCGCCGCCCTCGACGAGCTGGCCTCCGCTCTCGGCGAGCGGGTCCATGTGGTCGAGGCCAACCTGGCCGACAAGGATTCGGTCGAGGCCCTCGTTCCCGCTGCGGAAGCGGCGATGGAGGGGCTCGACATCCTCGTGAACAACGCGGGCGTGACCAAGGACAACCTGTTCATGCGCATGAAGGACGAGGAATGGGACACGGTGATCGCCGTGAACCTGACGGCGGCCTTCCGCCTTTCCCGCGCCGCCGTGAAGGGCATGATGCGCCGCCGCTATGGCCGTATCGTCAATATCGGCTCCGTGGTGGGCTCGACCGGCAATCCGGGGCAGGGCAATTACGCCGCTTCGAAAGCCGGCCTCATCGGCATGACCAAGGCGCTCGCCGCCGAGGTCGCGAGCCGCAACATCACCGTGAACCTTGTCGCTCCGGGCTTCATCGAGTCACCCATGACGGATGTGCTCAACGACAAGCAGCGCGAGGGGATCCTGAGCACCATTCCCATGGGTCGGCTGGGCCAGGGCGATGAAATCGCGTCTTCGGTCGTATATCTCGCGTCGAGCGAAGCCGGCTACGTGACGGGGCACACCTTGCACGTGAACGGCGGAATGGCGATGTTCTAAAGGCACTTAGCGGGGGCTGCGGAAACTGTTCGCAGGCGCCGCTCGCCTCTCGCCAGACAGGATAAGCTTGTGTTAAGCATGAGCCCGATCACGCCAAAGGGGTTGACCGGCGCACAAAAATGCGGCTTTGCACGGCGCAAGGTAGCCGTTTCAGCGTTGTCAGCTGAGCAGCTGATCCGATTTCGATTTTTAATCCGCCCAATTCCTGAGGCGGCAGCCACTGAGGAAGAAAACGATGAGTGACGTCGCTGATCGCGTGAAGAAGATTGTTGTCGAGCACCTGGGCGTTGAGGCCGACAAGGTGACGGACAACGCGAACTTCATCGACGACCTGGGCGCCGACAGCCTCGACACGGTCGAGCTGGTCATGGCTTTCGAAGAAGAGTTCAACGTCGAGATCCCGGACGATGCCGCCGAGACCATCGTCACGGTCGGCGACGCCATCCGCTTCCTCGAGAAGAACGCCGCCTAAGTTTTTGACGGGCGTCGGGTGAGCCACCCGACGCCCGATTTTTATTTAACGATAGGGTAGAACGTTATGCGCCGGGTTGTTGTTACAGGTCTTGGCATGGTCACGCCGCTGGGCAGCGGTGTCGATGCCACGTGGTCCCGCCTCCTGGAGGGGCAAAGCGGCGCGAAGAAGATCACGGATTTCCAGGTCGACGATCTCGCCTGCCAGATCGCGTGCCGGATCCCGCTCGGCGACGGCAGCAACGGCACGTTCAACGCCGACGAGTGGATGGAACCCAAGGAGCAGCGCAAGGTCGATCCCTTCATCGTCTATGCGATGGCGGCCTCGACGCAGGCCCTCCGCGATGCGGGCTGGGCCCCGAAGACTTACGAGGAGCAATGCGCCACCGGCGTGCTGATCGGCTCCGGCATCGGCGGCATCGGCGGCATCTACGAGGCCTCGGCAACACTGATCGAGCGCGGCCCGCGCCGCATCTCGCCGTTCTTCATTCCCGGCCGGCTGATCAATCTCGCCGGCGGCTACGTATCCATCGAGCACGGCCTCAAGGGCCCGAACCATGCCGTGGTCACGGCCTGCTCCACGGGCGCCCATGCCATCGGCGACGCAGCCCGCCTGATCGCCCTCGGCGATGCCGAGGTGATGGTGGCCGGCGGCACGGAATCGCCCGTCAATCGCCTGTCCATCGCGGGCTTCGCCGCCTGCCGGGCGCTTTCGACCAATTTCAACGACAATCCCGAGAAGGCTTCCCGCCCCTATGACAAGGACCGTGACGGCTTCGTCATGGGCGAGGGCGCGGGCGTCGTCGTGCTGGAGGAGTACGAGCACGCCAAGGCTCGAGGCGCGAAGATCTATGGCGAGGTCATCGGCTATGGCCTGTCGGGCGACGCCTATCACATCACCTCCCCCTCGGAGGACGGCGACGGCGCCTATCGCTGCATGTCCGCTGCGGTCAAGCGCGCGGGAATCAAGGTTTCCGAGATCGATTACGTGAATGCCCACGGCACCTCGACGCCGCTCGGCGACGAGATCGAGCTCAAGGCGATCGAGCGCATCATGGGCGACACGGCGGGCAAGCTCACCATGTCGTCGACCAAGTCGGCCATCGGCCATTTGCTGGGCGCGGCGGGCGCTGTCGAGGCGATCTACTCGCTTCTCGCCATGCGCGACGGCGTCGTTCCGCCCACCATCAACCTCGACAATCCGTCTGTCGAAACGCCTATCGACCTCGTGCCCAAGGTGGCCAAGCGCAAGGAAGTCAATGTAGCCTTGTCGAACTCCTTCGGCTTCGGTGGGACGAACGCTTCCCTGATCTTCCGCCGTGTCGGCTGAGGACAACGCTTCTGCGTTACGGCTTTTCGCCATAATCCCCGCTAGGGTGTCGGACGAGTCGGGGAGGGCCCGGCCGGCACCAGAAAAGCATCGTGAATGTTCGGACGTAAAAAGAAACGCACCCTGATTTCTGAGCATGAAGCCGAGCTTCAAGGGCAGGAACAGCCGCGCCTGGCGCCACGCTCCCCGAGCGAGGCGCTGAAACCGACACTCGCGCCGCCTCCACCGCCGCGGATCCGCCGCCGCCGCGGAGGCATGCTGTCGCTCATGAGCGGCCTGATGACGCTGATCGTGGCCCTGGCTCTGGCGGGGATCTTCGGCTTCATGATGCTGGAGCGGGAGGTGACGGCCAAAGGCCCGCTTCAAAACGACAAGGTCGTCCTCATTCCGCGCAATACCGGCACGAGCGAGATCGCCGAAATCCTGAAGGAAGAGGGCGTCATCAACCAGCCGCTGCTGTTCGAAACCTATGCGCTCGTCAACCGCCAGCGCGGTCAGCTCAAGGCCGGCGAGTTCCAGTTCAAGGCGGGCGCGAGCATCCAGGACGCCATCGACACGCTCGTCCAGGGCAAGGCTATCCTGCACGCCGTCACGGTTCCCGAGGGGCTCACGAGCGATCAGATCATTGCGCGGCTCTACGAGAACGAGATTCTCTCCGGCGACATCGCCGAAACCCCGCGCGAGGGAACCCTGCTCCCCGACACCTACAAGTTCGAGCGCGGCACGACGCGTCAGCAGATCATCAGCACCATGCAGGCGGCCCAGCGGCAGGTGCTCAACCAGATCTGGCAGCGCCGCTCCTCGGAACTGCCGATCCGGTCACCGCAGGAGCTCGTGATCCTCGCCTCCATCGTGGAGAAGGAAACCGGCCGCGCGGACGAGCGCACCCGCGTCGCGGGCGTGTTCATCAACCGCCTCATGAAGCGCATGAAGCTCCAGTCCGACCCCACCATCGTCTATGGGCTGGTCGGCGGCAAAGGCACCCTGGGCCGCGGAATCCTCCGCAGCGAGATCGAGACGGCGACGCCCTACAACACCTATGTGATCGAGGGCCTGCCACCCGGACCCATCGCCAATCCCGGACGGGCGGCGCTCGAGGCCGTGGCCAATCCGTCGCGAACCAAGGATCTCTATTTCGTCGCCGACGGTTCGGGCGGCCACGCCTTCGCCGAGACCTACGAGCAGCACCAGCGCAACGTGAGCCGCTGGCGCCAGATCGAAAAGAACAAGCCTGCGACCGACAGCGATGCGGTCGACCGGGTCGTTGACCCGGATGCTCCCGCTCAGCCTTCGGCTCCAGGACAATCCGGTGCGGTTGACGACGGCCTGTCCTCGCTGCGCGGCACGGCCAGCGCGCTGCCGGCCGGTGGTCGCGCCGTGGCCCCCAACGGCAAGCGGGTCCGGGGCTTCGATGCGAGCGAGGGGACTGACAAGGATCCGCTCAAGAACAAGACCTTCGACCTGACGAACCCGAAGAACGTTCCGAGCCTCGCGCAGCCCTGACCGCCCCGATGGGGGGCAGCGATCGGCTTTGCTCGGCGTGTCTTTTCAGGCACCCATCATCCGGATCGCCCGAAGGTCCGCACCCGCGAATAAGCGGATCCACTTTTGCGCGCGATGCGCTATGGTCGCGCCGATTTTCGTTTTGAAAGACGCCTGAGGTTCAGTGCATGTCGATTGCAAGCATGACCGGCTTTGCCCGCGAAGCCGGTGTGACCGGTCCTTATCAATGGGCCTGGGAGCTCAAGACCGTCAATGGACGGGGGCTCGAGGTGCGGGTGAGGACGCCCTCCGGGCTCGACGCCATCGGCGAGGAGGCTCGCGGTCAGATTCTCAAGGCGCTCACCCGCGGGCAGGGGCAGCTCAACCTCGCGATTTCCAGGACATCCTCGGCCCCCAAGCTCCGGGTCAATCAGGAGGTGCTGCAATCCCTGCTTTCCGCGGTCGGCAGCCTGTCCTTGCCGGACAATGTGAAGCCGGCCTCGCTCGATGGGCTCCTCTCCGTCCGCGGCGTCGTGGAACTCGACGAGGACGTGGTCGATCCGGGGCAGGACGCGACTCTGGCGGGCGCGCTCAAGGGCGGCATCGCCAATCTGATCCAGGCGCTGAAATCCGCTCGGCTGAACGAGGGCCAGGCGCTTGCCGTCGTCCTGAACCAACAGCTCGATGCGATTGCCGCGCTCGTGAATGACGCGGAGGCATGCCCGGCGCGCCAGCCGGACGCCATTCGAGCGCGTCTCGAAGCGCAGATCGCGGAGCTCATCGACGGCAAGGCGGCCCTCGACCCGGCCCGGCTTCATCAGGAGGCGGTGCTCATTGCGGCCCGCGCCGACATCCGTGAGGAGATCGACCGCCTGCGCGCCCATGTGGAGTCCGCCCGCGGCCTGTTGCAGGAGGGCGGCCCGGTCGGACGCCGGCTCGATTTCCTGGCGCAGGAGTTCGGCCGCGAGGCCAACACTCTGTGTGCAAAGGCCAATGATGTGTCTCTGTCCAGGATTGGTCTTGAATTGAAGGCCGTAATCGAGCAATTCCGCGAGCAGGTTCAGAACGTGGAGTGATGCGGTGAGCCAAGATTCGAAGCCCCTGGTCGGACGTCGCGGCCTCATCCTGATTCTGTCCTCGCCCTCGGGCGCCGGAAAGACCACGCTCACGCGCAGCCTCGTGGAAGATCGCGCCGGCGCCCTTTCCATCTCCGTCACCACGCGCCCCAAGCGGCCGTCGGAGATCGAGGGAAAGCACTATTACTTCATCAGCGTGGACGAGTTCCAGGCGATGCGCGAGCGCGACGAACTCCTGGAATGGGCCGAGGTGCACGGGAATTTCTACGGCACCCCGCGCAAACCCGTCGAGAAGACCCTCGCCGCCGGCCAGGACATGATCTTCGACATCGACTATCAGGGCACCCGCCAGGTCCGGCAGAAGCTGCCGGACGATGTGGTGACCGTGTTCATCCTTCCGCCGAGCTTCAGGGAGCTGAAGGCCCGTCTGGAACGCCGGGCCGAGGATTCTTCCGAGGTCATCGCCAAGCGCCTCGCCAATGCCCGCGTCGAGATGGAGCGCTGGGTCGAGTACGATTATGTGATCGTCAACGAGGATCTGGGCCAATCCTTCGAGAGCCTGAAGGCCATCCAGGCCGCGGAACGCCTCAAGCGGGACCGGCTCGTGGGACTTCAGGAATTCGTCGAAGGCCTGTTGTCAGAGAAGGTCGATTAGAAAGCTCATCGGCGAAGCGGATCCGCTTCGCCGATCAATGCGGCCAAGTGAAGGGAAAGAGCTGCTCCCGCGCAGGCGGAAACGGTGCTAGGCCCCGCCCCGTGTGGCGTCGAAGGCGTTGGCCAAGGCCACATAGCCTTCCACCGGCACGTTCTCGGCGCGGATCGTTTCCGTGAGGTTCGCAGCCGCGATCAGGGCTGCCGGGTCAGACGTGATCGCCTTCAGGCTCTGGCGCAGCATCTTGCGCCGCTGGCCGAAAGCCGCGCGCGTGACCACTTCCAGCGCACCGATCCGGCAGGGCAGAGGCGAGGGCTTCGGCGTGAGATGCACGATGCTCGAGGTGATCTTCGGCGGCGGCACGAAGGCCGAGGGCGGCACGTCGAAGAGGATGCGCGCGTCGGTCCGCCAGCCGCAGAGCACGCCGAGGCGTCCGTAATCCTTCGGGTCATCAGGTGTGGCGACGATCCGTTCGGCGACTTCGCGCTGGAACATGAGCGTCAGAGAGGCCCACCAAGGCGGCCATGCTCCCCCGGTCAGCCAGCCGGTGAGAAGCGCCGTACCCACGTTGTATGGCAGGTTGGAAATGATGCGCACGAGCCCTTCGCCGACCATCGGCCGGGGGTCGAATTCGAGCGCGTCCGCTTCGATGACCTCCAGGCGGCCCGGATAATGATCGGCGATCTCGGCCAGGGCGGGCAGGCAGCGGCTGTCGCGCTCGATCGCGACGACTTTCTTCGCTCCGGCGGCCAGGATGGCGCGGGTGAGGCCTCCCGGGCCGGGACCGACCTCGATGACCGTGGCATCCTCCAGCGGCCCGGCCGAGCGGGCGATGCGGCTCGTCAGGTTGAGATCGAACAGGAAGTTCTGGCCGAGCGATTTCTTGGCCATGAGCCCGTGGGTCCGGACGACCTCACGCAAGGGCGGAAGGGTGTCGATCTGGCTCATGGCGTTGTGGTCCCCGCGCCGAGACGCGCCGCCAGCCTGATGGCGGCGATCAGACTGTCCGGCCGCGCAATGCCCTTGCCTGCGATGTCGAAGGCTGTCCCATGATCGGGAGACGTGCGGACGAAGGGCAGTCCGAGCGTCACGTTCACGGCCTCGTCGAAGGCGATGGTCTTGATCGGGATGAGGGCCTGATCGTGATACATGGCAAGTGCCGCATCGTAACCCTTCCGGGCCCGCGGGTGAAACATGGTGTCCGCCGGAAGCGGGCCCGAGGCCGCGATCCCCTCGGCTTTCAACGTCGCGATCGCCGGAGCGATGACGGCGCCGTCTTCCTTGCCCATGGCGCCGCTTTCGCCCGCATGCGGGTTGAGGCCCGCAAGGGCGAGGCGTGGATGGGTGATCCCGAACCGATCCTTCAGTTCCCGCGCCACGATACGTCCCGTGGCCACGATCAGCTCGCTCGTCAGAGCCGCAGGCACGGCCGAGAGGGGAATGTGAACCGTCACCGGCACCACGGCGAGCTCTTCGCTCCAGAGCATCATCACCGGGTGATAGGCGTTCCCGTCCCGGCCTGCGAGGGCGGCCAGGAATTCCGTATGCCCGGGGTGGCGGAACCCCGCGTCGTAGAGCACGTGCTTCGCAATCGGATTGGTGACCACGGCGCCGGCTGCGCCGTTGCGAACAAGGTCCACTGCCGTCTCGATCGCCTCGATGACGGAGGGGGCCGATGCGGGGTCGGGTTTGCCCGCCTCGGCCGATACAGCCGCCTTCAGCGGGATGACGGGCAGAGCCTGCGGGAAGGCCGATATGGCCCCTGAGGCATCCACTCTCGCCACGGGCACAATCCACCCCAGGCTCTTGGCCAGACGCTCGAGATAGGCCGGATCTGCGAGGACGGCGAAGGGGGGCAGCGCGTCCCGCTCGCGCTGAAGCCAGGCCCGCAAGGTCAGTTCGGGCCCGATGCCGGCGGGGTCGCCTTGGGTCAGAAGGAGAGGGCGCACAGGGCCCGTCACTATCTCGCTACACCTTCTTCGGCGGGGTTGCCGTCGAGGTTCTGGGTGATCGAAGCAGCACCGAGGGTCCTCAGCTCCAGGCTCAGCATCACCGTATGGCTCTGGTCTTTCTCACCCGAACTGGTGGTCAGAGACCGCGGCCTCATGATGTACCGGACCGAGAAGGTCGTGCATTCGTCGATATAACCCACACCAAGCGACATGGAACTCACATAGGCACGCTCCACCGGCTGCGTCAGGTATCGGTCGAGATCCACGAGCACCGAGCCTGAAATGCGCCAGTTCGGGGTAATGTTCCAGGTTGCCGAGCCAAGGAAGCCCTCACGGCGCTGCAGGAAGCCGATTTCCGGCTGGGCTCCATACCGCGCATAGGTCAGCGAGGTCGAGAGCGGCAGATAGGGGTCGAAACTGGCGCGGATGCCTGCTTCGATCCTGTTGACGCCGAAGTCCTCCTGGTCGAACCGGGCGCGAGTCACGAACGAGAAGTTCTTGTTCGGAGCGAGCTGGATGCGGCCCACATAGTCGGAAGCGCGCGTGTCGAGGCCGGAATCGAGGCCCACATTGGCCAAGTCGGGCTGACGGAACGAGTTGCGGCCGGCGACCTGATAAGACTGGCCAAAGAGCACGTTGGCGTAGAAATCGTTGGCGCCGGTGACCGTGTACTGAATTCCGAGATTGGCGCGAACGCCGCCTTCCGCGCGGTCGTAGCCGGAGAACTTGTCCCAATCGAACAGAGACGTGTCGTCGAAGATGAGGCTTTGGGCATCCTCGTTGGGAAGATTGCCGATCCTGGTCTCGTTGGGACGGGCGATGATCTGCGCGATAGGTTCGATCACTTGGCGTCCCGAGGTGCCGATATCGGCCACGAAGGGATAGCGGTAGTCGATCCCCACGGCCGGCATGGCGCGGAACAGGTAGTCGTTGTCGCCCGCGAGATAGTTGCGCAGATAGGGGTTCTGATAGCCTTCGAAATCCGGGGCGATCCAGAAATTGTCGGCGCGGAGATAAACGAAGGGCGTCCAGACCTGACCGACGGGGTCGATGAACTCACGGCGCCAGGAGGCCATGACGGACGCGCGCGACATGGATCCGCTGGTTCCGCGCACGAGACAGTCCGCCGGCTCGAAGATCCGGCAGGTCTGGAAGATTCCGTACCGGGCCTTGTTCGCCTGCGACAGCGGCTCGAACTGGGCTGCCTCGCGGGAGAGGCTGGTCACGTTCACGTTGAGGGCGAACTCGCCGCCGACGCTCGATGGCGTGATCCGCTTGTCGTAGTCGAGAACTGGGTGAACGACGGGCTGCTGCTTCTGCCAGTCCTGCGTGGACAGGCCTTGGAAATAGTATCCGCGCACGTCGAAGAAGGACCGGTCTCCTTGCCCCTGCAAATAAAGGGTCGAGACCGCCTCCTTCAGATAAAGCGAGGTGAGGCTCTCGTTGCGGATGTGGTAATTGTCAAGGAACCACTTGTCCGAGACGAGAGTGATGTCCCAGCCCCATTTCCAGCGCTCGTTCAGGTAGAACATACCTGCCGATTCGAGCGATCCGCGCCAGTCGCGATCGCCCGCGCCGCGCGGGCTGGACAGGAATACATCCGGATCCTGCTGCGAAATGCCCGCAACGCGAATGTTGTAGGATCCCGTCTCGAGCCGATGCCGCCACTCCGCCTCGCCGAGAAGGCCCTGGCGGGACAGGAAGGTCGGAGCGACCGTCAGGTCGTAATTCGGGGCGATGGCCCAGAAGAACGGAATCGATGCGCCGATGCCGAGAGTGTTCGAGGTCACGTAGCGGGGCGAGAGGAAGCCAGTCTTGCGCTTGACGGTCGGATCAGGCGTCCAGAAATAGGGCAGATAGGCCACGGGCAGGCCGAGGATCTCGAGGGTCGCATCCTCGTAATAGATCGTCTGCTCGCTGTTGTTGTGAATGATCTTCGCGGCCTTGACCTGCCAGAGCGGCGGGCGCTCCGGATGCTCCTTACAGGGCTCGCAGGCTGTGTAGGTGCCGCGCTCGAAGGTCGTCGTCTCGCCCTCCGCGCGCTCTGCCCGCGGCGAGGAGAATCGGGTCGTGATCGGCCGGCCGTTCTCGACCGTCGTCTGAACCACCCGTAGGGAATCGATGAAGCCGTTCTTGAAGTCGTCCGTCAGTTCGAAACGGTCGCCCGTGACGACCGCGCCGCTGGCATCGGTGAGGCGGGCATTGCCTTCGGCATAGACGCGGCCGGTGTTCCGGTCATAGGTGACCCGGTCGGCCTGAAGCGTTCTGCCCTGATAATTCATCTGGACGTCGCCGGCGGCCGAAATGGTGTTCTTGTCGTTGTCGTAAACGATTTCCTTAGCGTCAACGAACAGCCGATCCTGGTTCGGATTGGACTGCAGCCGCGAGCTGATGGCGTCGTTGAGCGACTGGGCAAGCGCAGGCGTCGATCCAACGGCGTAGAAAAATGCCGTTGCGACCGCAAACGTTGCGATCGTTGCCTTGAGCCGCTGCATGCCCACTCCTCAACCCACTTCTTATTATGAGGACAGGCTCAGCCATCCTCTTGGTATAATAACGCCAAGGTTCCTAAAAGACTGCCTACTACAGCAGGGAGCCAGGCCGCAACAACCGAGCTGATGATCCCGGAGGCTCCAAGCTCCGCCATTAGCTCGGTGGCGACATAAAGCATGAACCCGGCGGCGACGCCACCCAGAACCATCATCGCTACACCGCCAAATCGAAAGAATCTTAACGACACCGATGCCGCTACGAAAACCATGGCGATGAAGAGCAGGGGGCGGGCCAGGAGAGAGTCGTAATGGAGCCGGTAGGCGGTGGTGTTGATCGCCGCCCGCTCCATCCTGTCGATGGTCTCCCGAAGGTCCCAGAAGGGCACGGAATCAGGGGCGATGAAGCTCTGCCTGAGCTGAGACGGCTGAAGATGGGAGGCGATCAGGTAGCGATCGTGATTCTCCGGCTCCTCGGTGGCCGAAAGGACGCGGGCGCTTTTCAGCTCCCAGAAGCCCTCGTGAAGCGTGGCCTCCTTGGCCTCGATTCGATGGGTGAATCTGCCCTCCAGATCGAACGTGTAAACGGTCACGCCGACCAGCGTCGCGGTGTCCGTGCGGGAGCCGTCCGCGCGGAAGATGGCATGCCCGTCCTGGCTCTTTTGCCGCAGCCAGATGATTTTGCCCGAGGCCTGGGTCGTCCGCGAGAAGATCCTGGTTTCCAGGGTCGCCGCCTGTTGTTTCAGGTTGGCGGAAACCGGGTTGTAGACCGTGACGGATCCGACGCCGATGAGCAGGGCCACGAGCAGCCCCGGCTGCAGGAACTGCCAAGCGGAGATCCCGGCGGCGCGGGCCACCACCAGTTCGAGCTTGCGGCTGAGCTGCAGGAGCGCGGCCATGCTGCCGAAGAGCACGGCGAAGGGCATGACCTGCTCGGCGATGGCCGGCGTGCGGAACAGGGTCAGCCGGGCGATAAGGCCCGGCGTCGCGCTCTCGGCGTCGCCCGCGCGGCGCATCAGCTCCACGAAATCGATGGTGTAGACGAGGGCGAACACTGTGGCGAAGACGATGAAGATCGTCTTGATGAACTGTCGGGCGAAGTAAAGTCCGAGCGTGCGGCCGATCAGCATGCTCAAGCCCCCAGAGTGGCCGCTTTACGCGACGGGCGCAGGCCCCGGAAGGCCGAGCGGATCCGGGCGTAGACCGCTCGCACCCTCGGTCCCTGGAAGATCAGCAGCAGACAGACCGCGATCGCTCCCAGCGGAGTGCCGTAGACGGCAAGGACCGCTGTGGGCGAGCGCACCACGGCGCTGGATGCGGCAAAGCCCAGGACTCTGAGCAGAACGATCCCCACGATGGCCGTCGCGATGGCCAGGCCGCGTCCCTGCCGGGTCGTGCGGGCTTCGCCCAGGGCGGCAAAGGCCACGATCATCATGGCCAGGGGATAGAGCCAGGCGGAAAGCCGGTCGTGCAGCTCGGCCCTGAAACGGCCCGTCTGGACCTGATAGAGGGGGTCGCTCTCGTCGGGGAAGAGGAGCTGCGTGGTGCTGCGCTCGCGTGGCTTGTAGACGACCTCGCCGCCCTCCTGGTTGAAGGCGGCCAGATCCACCGCGTAGCGCTCGAAGGCGACGATGGAAGAGTCCTTGCTCTTCGGATCCTTGCGCTGCACGCTGCCCTTCTCGAGCACGAGATAGGCCTGTCCGTTCTGCTCGACGGTCTGGCCGCGCTCGGCGAGATAGACGATGGGCTTGGTCTTGTCGCGCTGGTCCTCCATGAAGATGCCGAGCAGGGCATCGCCCGACCGCTCGCGGTAATGGAACGTGATGCCGTTATCCAAGGAGATGAACTGCCCCTCCTTGGCCATGGAGGCCACGAAGTCAGCCCTGATCCGCGTGAACAGCAGGCGCAGCTCCTGGAGGCTCGCCGGCATGAGGTAGAGGGAAATCATCCCCACGATGAGACTGATGAAGACCGCGAGCGCGATGAAGGGGCGCAGCAGGCGCTGCGGGGCCATTCCGCCTGCGCTCATGACGATCAGCTCGGAATCGCCGTTCAGCTTGTTCAGGGTATAGATCGTCGCCATGAACAGGGCGACCGGGGCGATGACACTGATGAGAGCCGGCAGGGACAGGCCCGTGACCGTCAGGAAGATGAAAATCGTCTGGCCCTTGCCGGTCAGGAGGTCGAGTTCGCGCAGGGCCTGCGTGATCCAGATGACTCCCGTCAGGGCGATCAGGCAGGCCGTGAAGGCGCTGAATGCGATTTTCAGGATGTAACGTTCGAGAAGTGTCATGAAGCCCTTCAGCCCCCGGGCGGGAAGGTCCTGGGTACCCTGCCGGTTCGTCTTAAGGCAAGACGGCTGTTTTCAACAGCCTGAGATTGCGCCTATTTCACGGCGGGGCCCGGGATGCCCTATATGATGGCGGTTACCAAGAGCGAGCCGCTCCGAATCCGGCTCTCATGTCACAGCAAGAGGGTTTCATGGCCGACAGCTTCAAGATCGACTTTCAGCCGCACGGCAAGGTCGAGTCCGGCGATCTCGTCATCTTCGTCGGGGACGATCTCCAGCCCATGCCGGCGGTTGCCAAGCAGATCGGCGCGAAGGCTGTCGATCTCGTCGCCAAGGCGGCGGCGGCGGAGAACTTCAAGGGCAAGCCGAAATCCGCCATGACGATCGTGGTGCCCAACGGCCTCTCCGTCGACCGGCTGATCGTGATCGGCGTCGGGGGCGAGAAGGACCGGGCGGACGTGGATTTCGTGCAGCTGGGGGGCGTGATCTCCGGCAAGGCCAACGGGAAGACCGCGACCGTCATGGTCGATCTGCCCGGAATCGAGGTTTCACCCGAGGCGGTGGCCGATATCGCCCTGGGCGTTCAGCTGCGCCGCTACAGCTTCGACCACTACAAGACGAAGAAGAAGGACGATGAGCAGCGGAAGGGCGTGACCCGTCTCGTCCTGAGCGTGGCCGATCCTGCCGCCGTCAAGAAGGTCTACAAGTCCCGCGAGAGCGTGTTGCAGGGAATCACGCTGGCGCGCGATCTCGTCAACGAACCGCCGAACGTGCTCGGGCCCCAGGAATTCGCGGCCCGCGCCCAGGAGCTCACGAAGCTGGGCGTGGACGTCGAGATTCTCGACGACAAGGCCATGAGGAAGCTCGGCATGGGCGCTCTTCTGGGCGTCGCGCAGGGCTCGGCCCGGGGCGGGCGCGTGGCCGTCATGCGCTGGAACGGCGGCAAGGCCAGCGACAAGCCCATCGCCTTCATCGGCAAGGGTGTGGTGTTCGACACCGGCGGCATCTCGATCAAGCCTGCGGCCGGCATGGAGGACATGAAGGGCGACATGGCCGGCGCTGCCTGCGTCGTCGGCCTCTTGCATGCGCTGGCGAGCCGCAAGGCGAAGGCGAACGTGGTCGGGGCCATCGGCCTCGTGGAGAACATGCCCGACGGCAACGCCCAGCGTCCCGGCGACATCGTCACAACCCTGTCGGGACAGACTATCGAGATCATCAACACGGATGCGGAAGGGCGTCTCGTTCTGGCCGACGTGCTCTGGTACGTTCAGGACCGGTTCAAGCCCAAATTCATGGTCGATCTCGCGACCCTGACCGGAGCGATCCTCGTGGCGCTGGGGCAGGAATATGCGGGCCTGTTCTCCAACAACGACGAACTGGCCGATCGCCTGACCGCGGCCGGCAGGGCAACGGGCGAGCGTGTGTGGCGCATGCCCATCGGCCCGGAATTCGACAAGTTGATCGAATCCAAGTTCGCCGACATGAAGAACACGGGCGGCCGCTTCGGCGGATCGAGCTCCGCGGCCGCTCTGCTCCAGCGCTTCGTCAACGATGTGCCCTGGGCGCATCTCGACATCGCGGGCACGGCCATGGGCTCCCCGCAGACCGAGATCAGCCGGGGATGGGCTTCGGGCTGGGGCGTGCGCCTGCTCGACCGCCTCGTGCGCGACCACTACGAGGGATAAGGTGCGCAGGGACCTCGCGTTGTCCGCAAACATTGTGAACTGCAACGGAATGTAGGCGCCGATGGCCGAGGTCCTCTTCTATCATCTTCAGCAGCAGCCGCTCGAAGCGGTGCTGCCCACGCTTCTCATGAAAACCCTGGAGCGGGGCTGGCGCGCCGTGGTGCAGGTGACCACCGAAGAGCGCATGGCTGCGCTCGACGACCATCTCTGGACCTTTTCCGACGAGAGCTTCCTGCCGCATGGCACGGACCGCGAGGCCCACGCGGCGGATCAGCCGATCCTGATCACCTTGAGCGGCGACAACCCCAACGGGGCGGCGATTCGCTTTCTGGCGGAGGGAGCGGACCTGCCGAACGACATCGCCTCCTACCAGCGCCTCGCAATCCTGTTCGACGGCAACGACCGGCAGGCGCTCGCCGTCGCGCGCGACCAGTGGCGCGCGGTGAAGGAGGGCGGGCATGATGCGACCTACTGGCAGCAGGACGATCACGGCCGCTGGCAGCGCAAGGCTTGAGGCGAACACGATGTGTTCATCCCCCGGCGCCTTGCAACCACCGGCCCGCTCTCCAGTTTCCCGAAGGCCACAAGGATGACCGCCATGCTTCGAGCCTTCCGACTGCCCGCCGCAGCCTCCCTCTGCCTGTCGCTTGCCCTGCCTCTCCCCGCGAACGCGCAGGAGCAGCAGCACCAGGCACAGCAACAGCAGCAGGGCGGGCAGCAGGAAGGGCGCAGGCCCCGGCCGGATACCCCGGCGCCGAGCCTGCCACCGGAATCGGTGACGCGTCATACCCTCGATCTTCCGGGACGGACGCTCCAGTTCACCGCCACGGCGGGACATCTGACGCTCACGGACCAGCAGGGCGCGCCGCAGGCCGAGATCGGGTTCGTGGCCTATGTGAAGGATGGCGCCGATGCCGCGACCCGGCCCGTCACCTTCGCGGTGAACGGCGGGCCGGGCGCATCCTCCGCGTATTTGCATCTTCTCGCCATCGGCCCGTGGCTTCTCCCTCTCGATGGGCCGACCATCAGCCCATCGGCCCCGACCTCCCTCGTGCCCAATGCCGAAACCTGGCTCGATTTCACGGATCTCGTCTTCATCGATCCTCCGGGCACCGGCTACAGCCGCGTGATCGGGGGCGATCAGGTGCGGGAGCGGTTCTATTCCGTGCAGGGCGACATCGACGGGCTGGCGGCGTTCGTCATGCGCTGGCTCAAGGAGAAGAACCGGCTCACCTCGCCGAAATTCTTCGCGGGCGAGAGCTATGGCGGTTTCCGTGGACCGCTTCTGGCGCAGAAGCTCCAGAGCGACCAGGGCATCGGCTTCAGCGGGTTGGTTCTCATCTCGCCGGTTCTCGATTTCGACTGGCTCGAAGGCGGTCCCGGCGCGCCATGGACGGACGCGTCGCGTTTGCCGTCGCTCGCGGCCGCCGCGCTGTCGCGAAAGGGGCCGGTTTCCCGAGAGAAACTCCGGGACGCCGAGGCTTACGCCGCGGGCGAGTACCTCACCGATCTCGTGCGCGGACTTCAGGACAAGGAAGCCGTGGAGCGCGTCAGCCGGCGAGTGGCGGAGTTGAGCGGCCTCGATCCGGAACTGGTCCGGCGTCTGGCGGGCCGCATCGACATGCGCACGATCCAGAAGGAGCTGCGGCGCGGCGCGTCGGAGATCGTCAGCGCCTATGACACGAATGTGGCCGCGGCCGACCCGAACCCGACGAGCCAGTTCCCCCGTTTCGAGGATCCGGTGCTCGATGCGATGACCGCACCCCTGTCGAGCGCCATCATTCATCATCTGACCGATACCCTGAACTACAAGGCCGAAGGGCGCTACAACCTGCTGAACGGCGCGCTCAGCGGGTCCTGGCGTTGGGGCAACGGGCGGACAGGGCCGGAAAATCTCGAGGAGCTGCGGCAGGCTCTGGCCCTCGACGGCAAGATGCGCGTGCTCGTCACGCACGGCTTCACGGATCTCGTGACGCCGTATTACGCATCGCAGCTTCTCCTCGATCAGCTCCCCGATCTCGGTCCCCAGAAGCGTGTGGCTTTGAGTGTTTACGAGGGCGGCCACATGTTCTATTCGCGACAGGCGTCGCGGCAGGCGTTCCGCACGGACGTGCAGCGACTCTTCGAAGAAGCCCTGCAGGCCAGGGCCGCCAATGGGGATTGATCGATGCGCCTGAAGGTTCTGTCATGCGCGGCACTCGCCGCCCTGGGGCTGTCCGCCTGCAACAGCACGAGTTCCGTGCCGCAGGTCGCCGCGCCTGTGGCGTCGGCTCCTGTGGCCACTGCTCCGTCGGGCCCCACCTTCGACGGGCCTCTGCTCGGTCCCGATGGACGCTGCACCGGCCCGTCCACGAGCACGGCAACCGCCATCGACCTCGGCATCAGCGAATGCGATCTCGTCCGCCTCAAGGGCAAGCCCGCGACGGATGTGCTCGTCGGCGAAAGCGGCAAGGGCCAGCGCGAGGTGCAGGTGCTCTACGCGGAGCCCGGCGGACGCGAGCTGTATTTCTTCGTGAACAACAGGCTGGATCGGATGGTGAAGCCGTAAGGCGGGCCTGTCATGCGTCTGGTCGGGATCCTGACTTTGGGCCTCATTACGCTGCCTCTTTGCGTCAATGCCGAGGAGCGTGAACTTGTGCGGCTCGATGGCCAATGGATTCATTATGCGAACGGTCGGTTTGGGACGAGATTGGACGTGCCGGCGTCCTTGTTCAGACCCGTGGACTCACGGCCTGCTAACGGCGGTGGTTGGATTTTCAGGGCACAGGACGGGGCCCAAATTCACATTTTCGGCAGCTACAGCGCCACAACGGTTACGAAGAGTTTCGCCGAGTACAAGACCTGGATAGTGAATGGCCTGCAGAAGCGTGGAACGACTATCACCTACAAGGCGCAGGGCACGGACTGGCTTGTCGCTTCCGGCATCAATGGAAGCGACATCTTTTACATGAAGATTATCGAAGGCTGCGATGCCACCCACGAAATGTGGATTACCTATCCGAGCGCTAGCAAGCGCACTTACGATCCGTTGATCGGACGCTTGGTCCGTTCGCTTCGATGCACACATTAGACGCCGCTCAAGTCGACGACGTTTTTCCGCGCAGCCGCCCGCGAAGGGGCAGCAGGCCGATCAGAGTCAGAACGGCGAAGGCCGCGCCGGTCAGGAATGTGCCCTGCGGGCCGACCTTGTCCCACAGAGCGCCTGCGATCACGCTCGCCGCCAGAAGCGCGAGGCCCGTCACGAGGTTGAACATGCCGAAGGCCGTGCCGCGCAGTTCCGGCGGCGCGCTGTCGGCGACGAGGGTCGAAAGCAATCCCTGCGTGAAGCCCATGTGAGCACCCCAGAACACCACGCCGAGGGCGATGCCACCGAGGCCGGGCGCGAAGGCGAGCACCAGATCGGCGGCAACGAGAAGGCCCAGCCCGATGATGAGGATCGTGATGCGGTCCATGCGGTCGGAGAGGGCCCCCGCCGGATAGGCGGAGAGGGCATAGACCACGTTCATGATGACGAGCACGATCGGCACCAGGGCCACCGGCACGCCGGAGGATTGCGCGCGCAGGATGAGAAAGGCCTCGCTGAAGCGCGCGAGGGTGAAGACGGTGGCGACCGCCACCACCCACCAATAGGTTGCGCCCAGCCGCACGAGTTCGGACGGGTGCAGGGGCATGCGCACTCGCCGGAGGCCCTCGGGGCGCTCAGGCTCCCGGACAGCTAACAGGATCAGGGCGAGGGAGAGGAAGGCGGGAATCACGGCGACCCAGAAGACGGTCGTGAAGTGATCGGCGGTCAGCCACATGAGGCCGATGGCCAGGAACGGGCCGATGAAGGCGCCGACCGTATCGAGGGATTGGCGCAGTCCGAAGCTCGCGCCGCGCAGATGCTCGGGGCTGATGTCGGCGATCAGCGCGTCGCGCGGCGCGCCGCGAATGCCCTTGCCGATGCGATCGACGAAGCGCGCGGTGACGAGCCAGCCCACGGACGGGGCGAGCGGAAAGATGGGCTTGGTAAAGGCGGCGAGGCCGTAGCCGAGGGCCGCGAGCAGCTTGCGCTTGCCAAGCCAGTCGCTGATGGCGCCGGAGAAGACCTTGGTGATGGAGGCCGTCGCTTCCGCGATGCCTTCGATGATGCCCACCGTCAGCGCCGACGTGCCGAGCACCGTCACGAGATAGACCGGCAGGAGCGCATGGATCATCTCGGACGAGATATCCATCAGCAGCGAGACGAAACCGAGCGCCCAGATGCCGGTAGGGATCTCTCGCCAGAGAGCTGTCCGTCCGACCTTGGATTCGGGGCTCGTTTCGTCCTGCATGATCAGGCGCTCGCTTCTTCGATCTCTCCGCTCACGCTCAGCCACTCTTCTTCCAGCGAGGCGAGCGTTTCGGCTGCCTCGGCGCGCATCTTCGAAAGCTCCGTTGCTTTCGCGGAATCCTTCAGGAAGGCCGTCCCGTCCGCAAGCGCCGCATCCACCTTGCCGATGACCTCGGTGAGCTTCGCCATGCGGGCCTCGATGGCCTCCAGCTTCTTGCGCAGAGGCGCGAGCGCCGCGCGCCTTTCTGCGGCGGCGCGACGCTCGTCGGTTTTGGATGCGGTCGGAGCCTGTGTCCTGTCAATCTGCTTCTGCGGATCGAGATCGCCCGACAGCACGAGCTGACGGTAATCGTCCATGTCGCCGTCGAAGGGCTTCACGGTGCCGTTCCCGACGATCCAGAGGCGTTCGGCGCAGGCCTCGATCAGGAAGCGGTCGTGGCTGACGAGGATCACGGCGCCGGTATAGTCGTTGATAGCTTCCATCAGCGCGGTGCGGCTGTCGATATCGAGGTGGTTGGTCGGCTCGTCGAGGATGAGAAGGTGCGGGCCGTTGAACGCGGCCAGTCCCATGAGAAGGCGCGCCTTCTCGCCGCCGGAAAGGGCGGATACGGGCGTATCGGCCTTCGCGCCGGGAAAGCCGATCTGTGCCGTGCGGGCGCGGATCTTGGCGACGGGCACGTCCGGCATGCGCTCGGCGACATGGTCGTAGGCCGTCGCCTTGGGATTGAGCTCGTCGAGCTGATGCTGGGCGAAATAGGCGACGTCCATGCGCGAGGGCGTGCGCATCCCGCCCTTCATCGGCTCCAGCCTACCGCCGATGAGCTTGCAGAAGGTGGACTTGCCGTTGCCGTTGGAGCCGAGGAGCGCGATCCGGTCGTCCGGCGAGATCGTGAGGTTCAGGCGATCGAGCACGATGCGCTCGCCGTAGCCGACCGCCCCGCTTTCTACGGTGATCAGCGGCGGTGCAGCGGGGCGCTCGGGCCCCGGCAGGTTGAAGGGCAGCACATCCTCTTCGATGATGGTGGAGACGGGTTCAAGCTTGGCGAGCCGCTTCACGCGCGACTGGGCCTGACGCGCCTTCGAGGCCTTGGCCTTGAAGCGGTCCACGAAGGCCTGGAGGTGCTTGCGCTCGGCCTCCTGCTTGGCCGCCATCTTCGCCGTCAGTTCGCGCTTCTCCGCATATTGCCTGGCAAAGGACGTATAGCCGCCGCGATAGATGGTCAGTTTGCCGCGGTCGAGATGCAGGATGTGATTGACGCAGGTATCGAGCAGCTCGCGGTCGTGGCTGATGATGAGGACCGTGTGCGGATAACGCCCCAGGTAATCGTAGAGCCAGAGCGTGCCCTCGAGGTCGAGATAGTTCGTCGGCTCGTCGAGGAGCAGAAGGTCCGGTTCGGTGAACAGCACGGCGGCGAGCGCCACGCGCATGCGCCACCCGCCTGAGAAATCCGCGCAGGGGCGCTCCTGGGCCTCCGCATCGAAGCCGAGGCCGTGAAGGATTGCGGCGGCCCGGGCGGGTGCGGAATGGGCCCCGATATCGGTGAGCCGCATCTCGATCTCGGCGCGGCGGATGCCGTCCGCCGTCTGGGCCTCGGCGAGGAGAGCAGTGCGCTCCTTGTCGGCGGCCAGCACCACGTCGATCAGGCGTTCCGGCCCGCCCGGCGCCTCCTGGGCCACCGCGCCGATGCGCATGCCCCGGGGCAGGGTGATGGTGCCGCTTTCGGTCGCCAGATCGCCCTGGATGATCTTGAACAGGGTGGTCTTGCCTGCGCCATTGCGGCCGACGAGCCCCACCTTGCTGCCCGTGGGCAGGTTGAAGGTGGCGTGGTCGAGGATCACGCGGTCGCCGATACGGTAGGTCAGGTCATTGACGTGGAGCATGTCGCCTTTTGGCCCGTGACGATGGCTCTGGCAAGGTGCCTGCGATGGGGAAAGCGAGCTTGGGCTTTTCGGCCGGGTGAATTAGGTATGAGCCTGATAGCGACTAATGGGCAATGGAGCTCCGATGCCGAGTGCCGAGACGAGAGGTGAGACGCAGGCTTCCGCACCAGAGGAGCTGCTGGAGCGGCTGCGCCGCCGCCAGGCCAGGCTGGGCATCATCGGCCTGGGCTATGTCGGCCTGCCACTCGCGCTCACCGCCGCGCGCGTCGGCTTCGAGGTGCTCGGCTTCGACATCAACCCGGCCTATGTCGCGCGCCTCAACCGCGGCGACAGCTACATCCAGCACATTCCCGCCGCCGCTGTCGCCGATGCCGTCGCCGCGGGCCGGCTTGCCGCCACCGCCGATTTCAGCCGCCTGGACGAGCCCGACGCCCTGCTCATCTGCGTGCCGACCCCGCTCACCCGCCACCGCGAGCCCGACCTGTCCTATGTCGAGGCCACCGGCCGCGCCATCGCCGCGCGGCTGCGCCCCGGCCAGCTCGTCGTGCTCGAATCGACCACCTATCCCGGCACCACCGATGAGGTGCTCAAGCCGCTCCTGGAGGCAAGCGGCCTGACCAGCGGACGCGACTTCTTCCTGGCGTTCTCGCCCGAGCGCGAGGATCCGGGCAATCCGGCGTTTGCCACCGCGGCGATCCCGAAGGTGGTGGGTGGCGACGGCCCGGCCGCGCTGGCGCTGGCGCAGGCGCTCTACGGCCAGCTCGTGGTCGCGACCGTGCCGGTGTCCTCGACGGCGGCGGCCGAGGCGGTCAAGCTGACCGAGAACATCTTCCGGGCGGTCAACATCGCACTGGTGAACGAGCTCAAGGTGGTCTACGCGGCGATGGGCATCGACGTGTGGGAGGTGATCGAGGCGGCCAAGACCAAGCCGTTCGGGTTCATGCCGTTCTACCCCGGGCCGGGCCTGGGCGGGCACTGCATTCCGGTGGATCCGTTCTACCTGACCTGGAAGGCGCGCGAATACGACATCACCACGCGCTTCATCGAGCTGGCCGGGCAGGTCAACGCGCACATGCCGTATTACGTGGTCGAGCGCCTGGCGGAAGCGGTCGACCGGAGCGGGCGGCCGCTGAGCGGCGCGCGCGTTCTGGTGCTGGGGGTGGCGTACAAGAAGAACGTGGACGACTTGCGCGAGAGCCCGTCGCTGAAGCTGATCGAGCTGATCGAGGCGCGCGGCGCACGCGTCGACTACCACGATCCCCACATTCCCCAACTCCCTACAACGCGAAAACACGGTGAGCTGGCAGGCCGCCGCTCGGTCCCGCTCACGGCCGAGACTCTGGCGTCTTACGATGCCGTCCTGATCGCCACCGACCACGACAACGTGGACTACCGCATGGTCGCCGAAAATGCGCGGCTTGTGGTCGATACACGCAATAGCCTCGCGAAGGCGGGGCTGGCGAATGACCGGACGGTCAAAGCCTGATAAGCTGGGCCTCAGGCCTGGACCGTCCGAGAATGTGACATAGTTATGTCCGGGGTTCGCTGTCGGGGAAAAAGCATGGCGCGGCTTGCCAATGTTCATCTGTTCAAGGGGCTAGATATCGATCTGGCTCCCTTCGAGGCACGTTCCAACTGGCGCCGCTTCGATCCGGACGAGGTTCTGGTCGATTTCGACGAGCTCTCCACGGATGTCTATTTTCTCCTGGCCGGTGAGGTGCGCGTTCTCATGCGCACGGCCTCGGGCAGGGAAGTCATCCTCAACGAGATGAAGCCGGGCGAGGTCTTCGGCGAGCTCGCGGCCCTCGACGGCATCAAGCGCTCGGCGAATGTGACGGCTCTCACCCGAGGCGAGGCCTGCGTGATGCCGGCATCGGTGTTCAAGGAACTGCTCTTCGCGAACCGTCCCGTCGCGGAACGGCTCTTCTGCCTCATGGCATCCCGCCTGCGCGAATTGAACGCCAAGTTCATGGAGCAGACGGTACTCGACCTGAGGCACCGGCTCTATTCGGAGCTGCTGCGCCTCTCGGTGCCGCGCGGCGACAAGGGCGTCGAACGGGTCATCACCCCGCCGCCCTTCCACCACATCGTCGCGGCCCGCATCGGTTGCCGCCGCGAGCAGATCACCCGTGAATTCTCGATGCTGACCCAAGAAGGACTGATCGAGCGGACGAGAGGGGCCCTGATCCTGCGTCAGCCCGAGGTCCTGAAAGCCCGTGTCGCCGAGGCCATGAGGGCTGATCACTAGCGCATCCTTCGCGCTGAAAACCGGGTCCACTTTTCACTGACGTGGCTCCCCGGGTCGCCAGTGCGGCCCGCTGGGCCCTACGATGCGCTAGGAGGGCAGAATGGCAGTAAAACGAATCGTTCCCAACATCGCGACGCAGCAGCCCGAGGCCGCTCGCGCTTTCTACGGTGACTTTCTAGGTCTGGAAGTCGTTATGGACCATGGCTGGCTTGTGACCTTCGCCATGCCGCAGCTTCAGGCCTTGCCACAGGTCGGCATTGCGAGCCAAGGAGGCTCCGGCACTCCCGTCCCCGATCTTTCGATCGAGGTGGACGATCTCGACGAGATGCTCGAGCGCGCTGAGGCAGCGGGGCTGGCGATCGAATACGGACCGCGAGAGGAACCCTGGGGCGTCAGGCGCTTCTTCGTCCGTGACCCGTTCGGCCGGCTCGTCAACATCCTTATCCATATGCACTGAGTGGAGCCACGTCGCTTCGAGTGGATCTGGACCTGGAGCTGACGTCCCGTGTGGGAATCAGCTCTTTCCTGCGTCCGGTCCATAGGCGGCGAAGAACACGCGCACGGCGTTCTCCACATTCTTTCTGATCTCGTCCTGCGTCGGCGGGCCGCTGACGGCAAAGAGCAGGCGGCGCAGGATTCCCGAAACGCAAAGGTCGAGGAAATGCTGCGCGGCGATGCCGGTGTCGTCAATCGACAGGCGTTCGGCTTGAACCTGACGGTCGAAATAGGCCGCGAGGCGGGCGGCGCCCTGGCAGGGGCCGGCTTCATAGAAGGCTTGGCCCAGGGCAGGAAACTTGTCGGCGGCCCCGATGATCATTCGGATGGAGGAAATATGCTCCGGCTTGCCGACGAGGCTCAGGTAGGTATGGCCGAGCCGCGTCAGCACGGAACGCACGTCCGGATCGTCGGCATCAAGCTTGAAGAGAACCTCGGCCAAGCCCTGCTTTTCTTCCGTCGTCAGGGCGGCGAACAGGCTCTCCTTGCTGTCGAAGTACACATAGAGCGTGCCCTTGGAAACGCCGGCCGCCTTCGCGATTTCGCCCATGCTGGCGCCGTCGAAGCCGCTGGCCAGGAAAACCCGGCGCGCACCCTCCAAAATCTGGCGACGCTTGGCACTCTCCGGCCCTTCCTCCGTTGATGCGGAGAGGCTGGGTACGGCTGCTTCGGCGCGAGCGATGTCTTTAAGGTCGCTCATGTGCGTTTTGTCACCTCCCGGCTATTGACCGAACGGTTCGGTCAAATCATATGTGATCCACTTAGTCATTATAGTTCAATGCCGCAAGAACGGATCGAAACTTTCGGTCGGGGCGGTTCGCGTTGTCGGAAAGAGGGTTCGATGGCTTATCGGGACGAATTCGAGAAGGGCGGACAGGGCATGTCCGAGCCCGTCGTGGATCGACAGCCCGCCCAAGCTCAGAAAGCGGAACAGGCGGCCGAGACGGGGCAGGGCGCCCCGGACCGGAACGCGGCTGCGCCCGCCAGGGCCAAATCCCGCAAGAAGCCGGTGATCGTCGCCATTCTGCTGGGCGCCCTGGCGTTCGGCGGCTACGAAGGCCATCACTGGTGGACGGACGGCCGCTTCATGGTTTCAACCGATGACGCCTACGTCCAGGCCGACATCACGATCCTCTCGGCCAAGGTTTCCGGCTACGTTTCCTCGGTGGCGGTCACCAACAACCAGAGTGTCAAGGCGGGCGATCTGATCGCCAAGATCGACGACGGGGATTACCGCTTTGCCCTGCAAGGGGCCAAGGACAAGCTCGCCACCCAGGAGAGCGCCATCGAGCGCATCGGCCGTCAGATCGAGGCGGGCCGCGCCTCCGTGGCCCAGGCCGAGGCGCAGATCGCGGCAGCCCAGGCCCAGTTCGAGCGGGCCGAGAGCGACTATGCGCGCCAGCAGCAGCTCGCCCGGTCCGACTATACCAGCCGCGCTTCGCTCGAGAACGCCAAGGCTGCCCGGGACAGCGCCCAGGCGAATGTCCAGAGCGCGCAGGCGGCCCTCGCTGCCGCCAAGGCGAATGTCGATGTCCTCGGAGCACAGCAGAACGAGGCCCGACGCGTCGCGGCAGAGCTGCAGACCTCGGTCGACAAGGCGGAGCGCGATCTGTCCTTCACGGAAATCCGCGCGCCGGCCGATGGCGTGATCGGCAACAAGGCCGTGGAGGTCGGGACCTTCGTGCAGCCGGGTGCACGCCTGGCCGCCCTTGTTCCGCTGAGCAGCGTCCATGTGGATGCCAATTTCAAGGAAACGCAGCTCGCTTATCTCCAGCCGGGCCAGAAGGTGAAGATCGAGGTCGATGCCTTCCCCGATGCGGACATCGTGGGCACTGTGGAGAGCGTCTCGCCGGCCTCCGGCGCCGTGTTCAGCCTGCTGCCGCCCGAGAACGCTACCGGCAACTTCACCAAGATCGTCCAGCGCGTGCCCGTGCGTGTGGCCGTGAGCCCCGAGGTCGCTCAGCAGGGCTTGCTGCGCCCCGGTCTCTCCGTCGTCGTCGATGTCGATACGCGGACCTCGGCTGAGCCGCAGAAGACGGCCAGCGCCAACCGGTAAGACCAGAGCAGGACGACATGGCCGCTTCCGCTGCCGTCACAAGCATGAAGGCCGGCGCGCCGGCCGCAAGGCCCGCACCGGTGAGCGCGCGCAGGACCTTTGCGTTCTTCTGCATGGTCTTCGGCATGTTCATGGCGATCCTGGACATCCAGATCGTGTCGGCTTCGCTGTCCGAGATCCAGGCGGGCCTGTCCGCATCCTCCGACGAAATCTCCTGGGTCCAGACGAGCTATCTGATCGCGGAAGTGATCATGATCCCGCTGTCGGGCACGCTCTCGCGGGTGCTCTCCACACGTTGGATGTTCGTCATCTCGGCGGGCGGTTTCACGATCATGAGCTTCCTGTGCGCGACCGCCACCAATATCGACCAGATGATCATCTACCGCGCGCTGCAGGGGTTCATCGGCGGCGGAATGATCCCGACCGTGTTCGCATCGGCGTTCACGGTCTTCCCGCCGGAGAAGCGGCCCGTGATCTCCCCGATCATCGGCCTCGTGGCGACGCTTGCGCCCACCATCGGACCGACGCTGGGCGGCTATCTGACGGACCTGTTCTCGTGGCACTGGCTGTTCCTCGTGAACATCGTGCCGGGCATCCTGGTCACGATCTCCACCTACCTTCTGGTCGATTTCGACGAGCCCAATCTCGAGCTCTTCAAGAGCTTCGACTGGGCCGGCCTCGGCTTCATGGCGGCGTTTCTCGGCAGCCTCGAATACGTGCTCGAAGAGGGGCCGACCAACGACTGGTTCCAGGACGAGGCGGTGCTGATCCTCACTATCGTCTGCGTCGTTGGAGCGGTGGGCTTCTTCTATCGGGCCTTCACGGCCAAGCACCCAATCGTGGATCTGCGCGCCTTCGCCGACCGCAACTTCCTGGCGGGCTCATCCTTCAGCTTCGTCATGGGCATCGGTCTCTACGGCCTGACCTATCTCTACCCGGTTTATCTCGGCCGCGTGCGGGGCTATTCCTCCCTGCAGATCGGCGAGACCATGTTCGTGTCGGGCGCGACCATGTTCTTCATGGCGCCTGTCGCGGGCATCCTGTCGCGCAAGATGGACCCTCGCGTCATGATGGGCATCGGCTTCGCGGCCTTCGCCTTCGGCACGTGGATGATGAGCGGGCTCACCAAGGACTGGGATTTCTGGGAGCTTTTCCTGCCCCAGATCTTCCGTGGCGTGGGCCTCATGATCTGCATGGTGCCCATCAACAACATCGCGCTCGGCACGCTGCCGCCGGAGCGCATCAAGAATGCTTCGGGTCTCTACAATCTCACCCGTAATCTGGGTGGCGCGGTCGGTCTCGCGCTCATCAACACGGTTCTCAACGACCGGCTGGATCTTCATCTCCAGCGGCTGCGCGAGAGCGTGAACTGGGGCCGCTCGACGGCGGTCGAGACGCTGAATTCCATGACCCTGAAGTTTCAGTCCCTCGGCACCGATGCCGGCACGGCGGCGATCAAGAACCTGTCCAACATGGTCCGGCGCGAGGCCATGGTCATGTCTTTCGCGGATGTGTTCCTGCTGCTGACCGTGCTGTTCTTAGGCTTGATCTTCGCCTTGCCCTTCATCAAGAAGCCGCGCGCGGCTCCCGCCGGAGCCGGGGGGCATTAGAGCATCGGACCCAAAAGTGGACTTGCACTTTTGGGACCCATCCGATGCTTTCTCCTGAGACTCATGGTCCGAGTTTACGCCCGTCGTTAGGTCGCCGTTCCATGAATCATGGGCGCGCCATGAGGGAACCTCCCGAGGCGGGAGGGATGGCTACGGGACACCACGATCTCGCTGCCGTGACGGCGTCCGTCGGCTCACGCTTCGCGGGAGAGACGGGCTTCGTCGACCTCGATCTCGACACGGGTCCGGTCGCTGAGCGCGTCTCTCTCGGGCCAGATCGCCCGAACATCCTCCGGCAATGCGTGCCGCACCTTCTCCACCTGTCCCTCGGGGAGATGCCGCGTCAGGACGGTGAAGACGGCGCGGCACGCATCCTCCGGATCGACAGGGCGGGTGGAGCTCAAGTCTTCGCCGACGCGCCGGAGAAAGTCGCCCAGCGAGCGGTAGCGTGCCGGGGCCGCCGCAGGCTGCCAGCGGTCATAGAGCAATCCGCGCACGAGAAGGGGCAGCTCCGCGCCGAGATGGGCTGTGAGTTCCAAGGGAATCCGGTCGCGCAGCGCCCGCAGAACGGAGCCCAGAACATGCCAGGCGACGTGCCGGTCGGTGCCGAGCGGCTCCATGATTTCGTTGAGCCAGGTATTCGTCGTGTGAAGGGTTTTATCGAAAACGTCGAGACCGGTTGCACTCATGGTGAACCTCCATGTCGCAATCGCCGGCAGATCCGTGCGGCTGCCGGCGTCAACCCGTGCGAGGCCTAAGTTTCCGCGCTGGAGTTGGAGTTCTGCGTTTCGGCGGAGGGGACCGGACCCTTGGAGCGCTTCAAGCCGCCGCTGACGGTTGGGCTTTGCTTTATGTCGGGCATCTGGAAACTCCTTCTGCCGATGATCCCGCAACGGCGCAGTCAATCGGTTGTTCCAGCGTGACCGCTTGAAAGGAGTCGGAGCGCAGCCCGACACGTTGCTTCGCGTCAGGGACTGCCTTCGTCCATCGCCGTCACCGCTCCGCGGCCTGGGCCTGCGGAGTGGCTCCGGTCGCGTGTACATCCGCGGTTGCGGTCGAGGTATCGGCGCTCACGATCACCGACATGCCGGGTGCGAGGCGCTCAGCGAGGGGCTGGTCCGGATCGATGGCGATGCGCACGGGCACGCGCTGGGCGACCTTCGTGAAGTTGCCGGTGGCGTTGTCGGCCCTGAGCACGCTGAATTCCGAGCCGGCCGCCGGGGAGAAGCGCTCGATATGTCCGGTGAGCTCGGCATGCTGGAGAGCGTCCACGGTGAAGGTGACGGGCTGGCCGACCTTCATTCCGGCAAGCTGCGTTTCCTTGAAGTTGGCGATGACCCAGATCTTCTCCGGCACGAGCGCCATGAGCTGCGTGCCGGCCGCCACGTACTGGCCCACGCGCGCGCCGACCTCGCCGAGACGGCCGTCCTGCGGCGCGACGATGCGGGTGTTCTGAAGGTCGATCTCGGCCAGGTGAACCGCGGCCTCGGCGCTCTGCACGGCCGCTTCGAGCGATTGGCGATTGACGAGGGTCGAGGTTAGATCCTGGCGCGCGACTTCCTGCGCGGCCTCGGCCTGATGCAGGGCCGCCGTCGCCTGATCGAGAGAGGCGCGCGCCTGATCGGCCTGGCTCTGGGTCGTCACGCCGCGCTCCAGCAGAGGCTCGATGCGCTTCCAGTTCGCCTCCGCGGCCGTCAGGGCCGCCCGCGCGCTGTCGACCTGCGCTTCGCTCGACGCGATGCGGGCTTCATCCGACCGGCGCTTCTGTTCCGAATTGGCGAGAGCCGCCTGTTGGCTGGAAAGCGTCGCTTTCGCCTGCTGCAGCTTCTGCTCGAAGATCCGGTCGTCGATCTTCACCAGCACCTGTCCGGCTTTCACGTGCTGGAAATCCTGCACGGGGACTTCCGCTAGATAGCCTGCGAGCTGCGGACTGATGATCGTGACCTGTCCGCGCACATAGGCATTCTCGGTGGTCTGCACCGTGCTCGTGAACGGCGGCAGGCGCCAGGCATAGAGAACCAGAACGACCCCGGCGAGGCCGAGGAGCAGAGCGGCGATGGAAACGGCGGATCGGAAGAGTTTCAACATGTGGGTCAATCGGATGGTCGTTAACCGGCGGAGGGTTGAGGAGCAGGGGAAAGCCGCCTGCCGATGGCGATGACTGCGAGGTGAATCGTCAGCATCGCCAGGGCGACGCCTGACAGGATGGAAATCACGAGGAAGGCATCGTTGTAGGCCAGGACATAAGCCTCCTTCGTCGCCTGCTGGCTGAGCAGCGCCAGGCCTTCGGCATTCAGAAGTGACTTGTCCGTCAGGACGCGGCCATACGCGCCGGACAGCTGGCTGATGCGCTGGGCGACGACAGGATTCGTGAGCGTGATGTGCTCCACCAGGGCGGCCGAGTGAAACTTCTCACGCCACGTGACGAAGGTGCCGAGCACCGCCGATCCGAGCGCGCCGCCGAGGCTTTGGGTCGCCAGAAAGACGACGATGAAGCTGAGAATGTAGTTCGGCCCCTTCTGCAGCGCCGACACCATGCCGGCCGCCATGGCGGGAGGGAGAAAGAGCGTGCCGGCCGTCGCGATGAGCGCCTGGCTGACATACATCTCCGCCGGCCGGGTCAGGTTGGTGGCTTGGCTGTCCATATAGGCGCCGACGGTCAGGCAGCAGAGGGCGACCATGTGGAACAGGGGCTCGCGCCCCGTCTTGAGGAACGCGGCGCAGGCCACGCCGCCGGCCATGCTGCCGGCCAGGATGACCCAGGCGAGGGTGCTCAGCTGCTCGTTCTGCAACCCCAACGCCTGGAAGAAGGCATAGGCGCCGCTGGTCTGCTCTGAGAGCGCGAACCGGAACAGCAGGAGGACGCCCGCGAAGTGAAGCGTCTGCTTGCTGGTGAGCCAACGGATGTCGAGGAACGGGCTTTCGCGGTTGAGCTCGATGAGAACGGCCACGGTCAGGGCAGCGATCGCGCACGCGAACATGACGCCGAGCCACGGAACCTCGAACCACCAGTAGAACCGGCCGACGGTCAGGCCCATGGCCGTCAGGCCGAAACCCAGGGCGAGGAAGATGTAGCTCACGACGTCGAGCCAATGCAGCACCTTGGCGCGGGGAGGAGCCGTCAGCGGCAGCGTATACACCCCGGCAAAGGCCATCATGGCCAATCCGGCCTCGAGCAGATAAAGGCCGTGCCATTGGCCGATGTCCAGCAGGCTCGGCGCGATCAGACGGGCGATCGGCGCGCCGAGAGTCGTGTTCGTCAGCGCGAGGCTCAGCCCGAGGCTGAGCTTCTTCGCCTGAGGCAGGGGCTCCAGCATGTAGAAGAAGGCGAGCGACGACATGGGCGAGGCGACGATGCCGCTGAAGAAACGGACGATCAGCGCCGATTGCATGTCGCTGACGAAAAGATGCATCGCCGCGACGAGCACGAAGCCCAGGATCCCGAGCTCGGCGAACCGGCGCAATCCGTACTGGTTCCTGACCTTGATGAGAATGACGGAGAGGCTGACATTCGGCGCCAGATAGGCAGCGACCAGCCACATGGACTCATTCGTCGTCGCGCCGAGGCTGCCCTGGATCTGAGGCAGGTTTGCCGTGATCAGGTTCATGCCTAGGCCCTGGGTCAGGGACAGGAGCACCGAGGTGAGAAAGTAAAGGGCTGCGCGGTGCGCAGGCATGGGAGCAGGCGCCGCCGGAGGGGAGGGCGACGCCTGCGGCTCCTGACGCTCGGAAGGTTCCGGCGGGGGCACAGCCTCGGAATCCTCGACTTCAGGCAACGAAGGTTCAAATCTGCGATTGCTGGGAACCGCTGTCATAGGAAACGCACCACCGTCAGCTTGCGGCTTCGATGTTCCGAGCCATGGCATGGAAAACGCGGATGGCCGCCTTGAGGTCGGCATCGCTGACATCCTTCAGCACGTCGCTGCGGAAGTCCTTGACGAGATTGTTGACGTGAGCGGCCTGCTCCTGGCCTGCCGCGGTCAGGGCGACCTGCTTGGCCCGCCGGTCTCCGTCGACGGGCTGTCGCTCGATCAGGCCTTGCTTCTCCAGTCCGTCGAGGAGGGGCACCAGCGTGGGCCCCTCGATCTCGAGAGCATCCGCAAGCTCAGTCTGGTTCATGCAGTCCTTCTTGCCGAGGAACATCAGCGTGCGGGCGCGGGGCAGGGTCAGTCCCTCGGCGCGGACGCGCGCGTCGAACAGGGTCCGCATCTTCCGGCTGACCTTCCACAGTTCCTCGGAGAACGTCATCTTTGCCGTCATGGTCGCGCTTCGTTAGGGCTCATATTGATAGGGTGCTAATAATATGGGTACTTTATAAGCCCTCGGCCGCCGCATTTCAAGCTCCCAGATGCGGGTTCGCAGGCTGTTCCGTGCCGCCCGACTCCCGTCCCGATGGTGAAAATCCGGTTTTTAAGTTGTTGTTCTTGCGCGCCGAACATCATAGCTTGCGCGGATCTTTCCAACCAAAGGTCGAAGTATAAACATCTTGCCTCCTCCAGTCCGCCAATCCGCTTCCGTCGGCGCCGTGCGCCGCACCTTCGCTCCCTGGGCCGATCCCGATGCCAAGCCGCTGATCCGCTTCGAGAACGTGACGAAGCGCTTCGGCGACGCCGTGGCGGTGGATCACCTGACGCTGAATATCTTCGAGGGCGAGTTCTTCTGCCTCCTCGGCCCCTCCGGATGCGGCAAGACGACCCTCATGCGGATGCTCGCCGGATTCGAGTTTCCGACCGAGGGCGTCATCACCCTGGCGGGTCAGAGCCTGGAAGGCGTGCCGCCCTATCGCCGTCCCGTGAACATGATGTTCCAGTCCTACGCGCTCTTCCCGCATATGAGCGTGGAGAAGAACATCGCCTTCGGCCTGAAGCAGGACGGATTGCCCAAATCCGAGATTTCCGACCGCGTGGGCGAGATGCTGCGCCTCGTGCAGCTCGAGAAGCTCGCCAAGCGCTACCCGAGCCAGCTCTCCGGTGGCCAGCGCCAGCGCGTCGCGCTCGCCCGCGCGCTCGCGAAAAGGCCGAAGGTTCTCCTGCTCGACGAGCCGCTCGGCGCCCTGGACAAGAAGCTGCGCGAGGAGACCCAGTTCGAGCTGATGGACATTCAGCACGAACTCGGCATGACCTTCGTGGTGGTGACGCATGACCAGGAGGAGGCGATGACCATGGCCGACCGCATCGCGGTCATGGATCATGGCCGCATCGTTCAGGTGGCGACGCCCGGCGAAATCTATGAGCAGCCCAAGACGCGCTTCATCGCGGAATTCGTCGGCGACGTGAACATCCTGGAAGGGCATGTGCAGGGGCAGGAGAATGGCCTCTGGCGCGTGAAGACCGCGTCTGCGGACACGCCGCTCACCATCGACGATCCCGACGAGGTGCTGCATTCTGGCCAGGCGGTCGCCATTGCCGTGCGGCCCGAGAAGATGGTCGTCCAGCGTGAGAAGCCGGGCCCCGGGGCCATGAATGTGCTCACCGGCGAAATTTGGGACATCGGCTATCTCGGCGACTGGACCGTCTACCGGATCCGGCTCGCGACCGGCGAAATCCTGCGCGTCTCGTGCGCGAACGTATCCCGCTTCGTGGAGAACCCCATCGATTGGGACGAGCAGGTCTATGTCACGTTCGCGCCCGCCGCGGCGGTCATTCTGGCGGAATAGCCATGAACGAGCGTTCCTTCACCAAAAGGCTCACCGCTGGGCTAGTGCCCGCCGTGCCGTATCTTTGGCTCGGCGTGTTCTTCCTCGTACCCTTCCTGACGGTGCTCAAGATCAGCCTGTCGGATCCGGCCGTCGCCCAGCCGCCCTACAGACCCGTTTTCGAGTGGAGCGACATCGCAGGCTTCTTCAGCGCGCTCGATCTCGAAAACTTCGAGATGCTGACGCAGGACGATCTCTATTTCCGGGCTACGCTCTCGTCGGTGCGCATCGCCGCGATCTCGACGGCGCTGCTGCTGCTCGTGGGCTTTCCCATCGCCTATGGCATGGCGCGGGCTCCCGAGCGGCATCGTTCGCTGCTGGTCGCCCTCGTCATTCTGCCGTTCTGGACGAGCTTCCTGATCCGCATCTATGCCTGGATCGCGATTCTGAAGCCTGAAGGATTGCTCACGCAGGCGCTCATGGGCGTCGGAATCGTCTCCGAACCCGTCGAGATCCTCAATACGGAATGGGCGGTCTATATCGGCATCGTCTATGCCTATCTGCCCTTCATGGTGCTGCCGCTCTACGCCACCCTGGAAAAGATGGACGACACGCTGCTGGAGGCGGCTCTCGACCTCGGCTCGCCCCCGTGGCGCTCCTTCTGGACGATCACGGTGCCGCTCGCGATGCCGGGCATCATCGCAGGGTCTCTTCTCTGCTTCATCCCGGCGGTAGGCGAGTTCGTGATCCCCGATCTGCTCGGCGGCTCGGAAACGCTCATGATCGGACGTCAGCTCTGGAGCGAGTTCTTCTCGAACCGCGACTGGCCGCTGGCCTCTTCCGTCGCCATCCTGCTCCTCATCATCCTCGTCGTGCCCATCGTGATCTATCGCGACGTCGAGGCGCGACGCATGGAGGCGCGGCCATGACCCGCCGCCTGAGTGTCTTCAACGTCACGTCCCTGGTTCTGGGCTTCGCGTTCCTCTACCTGCCGATCCTGCTGCTCGTCATCTATTCCTTCAACGGGTCGCGGCTCGTCACCGTGTGGGGCGGCTTCTCCACCCATTGGTATGGAGCGCTGTTCCGCAACGAGGCCCTCATGGAAGCGGCCTGGGTCACACTCCGGATCGCGCTGCTGTCCGCCAGCATCGCGACGGTGCTCGGCACGCTCGCTGCGCTCGCGCTGACGCGATACGGGCGCTTTCCGGGGCGAACGCTGTTCACGGGGATGATCTACGCGCCGATGGTCATGCCGGAGGTCATCACCGGCCTGTCGCTGCTGCTCTTCTTCGTGGCCATCGATCTCGACCGCGGCTTCTGGACGGTTACGCTCGCCCATACCACGCTCACCATGTGCTTCGTCACGGTCGTGGTTCAGGCGCGCCTGACGACCTTCGACCGCTCGCTGGAAGAAGCCGCGATGGATCTCGGCGCGCCTCCGCTGCGCACGTTCTTTTCCGTGACGCTGCCGCTGATCGCTCCGTCCATCGTGGCGGGGTTCCTGCTCGCCTTCACCCTGTCGCTCGACGACCTCGTGGTCGCGAGCTTCAACACGGGGCCGGGCGCGACGACGCTGCCGATCAAGATCTACAGCCAAGTCCGTCTCGGTCTCTCTCCGGAGATCAACGCAGCCTCGACGATTCTGATCGGTCTTGTGACGCTCGGCGTGATCTCGGCGACTCTGATCAGCAAGCGCTCGGCGTTGCGCTCCCAGCGCGACGCTTAGCGCATCATACAGTCCCAGAGGGCCGCGCTAGCGGCCCGAAGGGCTCCGTCAGCGAAAAGTGGCCGCCGTTCCCGGTTCGAACAATGCTTAGCGCATCGTGCGAAAAAGTGGACCCGGTTTTCCGCATGAACGATGCGCTGATCTAAAGAGTGGAGCATCGGATAAATCCCAAAAGTGCAAGTCCACTTTTGGGTCCGATGCTCTAGTGTGCACTTGCCTCCGGCGTCGGTTTGCCGGTGGGCAGGCGCGCCGGGAGCAGGGGCTTCGCGGCGCCGGATTTCTCGATGAGGGACCGGGCGTCGGGCATGACGGTGATGTCGTCCCATCCACCGTCGATATCGAACGCGATAGCGGATGATGGGGAGGCGGTGGATGACACCTCCGCCTTCAGATTGAGCGTGCGGTCCACGATCAGCACCTCGCCCTTGAGTTCCACCGTCAGGTCGGCGGATGTGAGCTTTCCTTCCGTCACCTCACCGACGCCGTCCTGAACGACGATCTGCGCCTGGGCTTCCTGGAACGGGGTCCGGCCGCCTTTCCAGTTGAGCGAGGCGAGGAGGGGGTGCTTTTCCACGCGCTTCAGGGCATCGCCCAGGGCGATGCCGACGAGTTCGCCCTCGCGTACGGTGATCGTGCTGCGCCCCTGGGCCTGCCGGACCACTTCGACCGTGTTCTTGCCCCTGCCTTCGAAGACGAACTGCCCTTTGGCCTGTCCGGTGATCCAGCGCGGCTCTCCGATGCTGCTCAGGAAAGGCGCAATCTCGATTCCGGTGAAGGTGCCCTGGCTCTTGAACTCGGTGGCTCCATTGACGGAGGCGAGCGAAAGGCGGCCCTTCAGGCTGCCGTCATGAAAGCCGGCGCGGCTGATCGACGCCTCGATTTCTCCAGGGCGGACGAGAACGCTGGCGGCCATGTCCTCGACCCGCAGCTTTCCCAGGTGTGCGGACGACGCGGACAGACGCAGATCGAGATCGCTGCCGGTCACATGGGCGAGATCGAGGGGATCCTTGCTCCAGCTGCCGGACGAGGTGCGGGCCTGCGCGAAGGGCGCGAAGAGGTCGGTCAGGTCGAGGTCGTCCGCCGCGAGCGTCCCCGTGATCACGGGCTGCTTCGTGTCGAGGCGAACCGCCATTGTGCCTTCCAGCTTGTCTTCGCCGAGCGTCACCGTCGCGGAAGGCCAGGACAGGCGCCGGCGGTCGAAGGAGAAGTCTCCCTTGACGGAAAACGCCTTGATGAGGGGGCCGAAGGGCAGTTTCATGCCGCTCCAGCGGACGAAGTCCCGCACGGACCGGGCCTCGATGGCCCCTTCGCCGGTCATGCCCGGATTGACGCCGAGCTGAGCGTCGCCCTGCAGGTTCAGGCGGGCGGACGGGCCGGTCATGGCCAGCCTGATCGGACTGATCCCACCGGAGGCGAGGCGATCGGGATGGATGGAGGCTTCCGTCAGAAACACCCGTTCGCCGCGCCACATGGCGTTTCCGTAGGCGGTCAGCGGCTCGTTCTCGCCGGTCCAGCGGATCACGAGTTCCCCTACGTCAAGATCTGCGTTCTTCAGATCGGTCCACTGGATCGTGGTTCGATTGAGGATCAGACGCCGGGCATGAAGCGCGCGGGAGCGGCTCTTGAACGCCTCACCCCAATTCAATCCCTGAATCGCCTGGGCGGAGGCCGTGATCCGGCTGTCGCTCAGGTCGAAGTCGGAGAGCTCGACCCGCCCGAACAGGAGCGGGAATATCCGGATCTCGCCGCGCAGGGTTCCGCCTTCGGCCCTGAGCGCCCGGTCCGGGAAGTACAGCGTCACGTCCTCGAACTTGACCCGGGGGATCGGCAGAACGGCGAAGGTGCTGCGGCCTTTGACCGTCAGATCCAGCCCGTAGCGCTCCCGCATATGATTGGAGAGAGCGGACGACAGCCCGTTCTCCCTCAGGGTCCAGGGAGCAGCTGCTGCTCCGACGAGGGCAACGGCGAACAGCGCGATTAGGAGGGTGACGCGGCGGGACATAGCTTTACAGTGTTAAACCTTGTGCTCCGCCCCGCAAGGGATGAAAAATATGCCTTCTGTGGGCAGCAGGGCGAATAAGCAATTGATCTCATATATCCATAGGACGGGATTGTCTAAATTGAGGCTAGGTTGCACCGTGTCGGCTTATATCGTTTCAAAGAATTGAGGGGATGGGATATGTCCGGGAGGAAGCGTTCATGAACAAAGTTTACAGCGACGCGGGTTCGGCGCTGGCGGGACTGGTGAAGGACGGGATGACGATCATGGCCGGGGGCTTTGGCCTGTGCGGCATTCCCGAAACCCTGATCGAGGCGATCCGC